>JAISFS010000141.1 GCA_031263485.1 Deltaproteobacteria bacterium
AAGTTGGTCTGAAAGACGGCCAGGAAGGCCGACATGGGCCGACCGGCGGTTCCGGACTTTCAGGACTTTTGAACCGGGCGGTAGCGCCCGGAGGGTTGCTTCGCGGAAACGCGATCGCCAGGGCCTGCGGGGCGCATGGGCAGTGTCGTTCCTTGCTTCTTCAAATTATTGAGATTGCAGTGTTTAATTGCAGAAGTTCGCATAGGAATTCCTAAGCTGGGTCCCCTTAACCACCCTCTTCCGCCAGCGGCATGGTTTGGGGTTTCTTTGTGAAATGCCACGTAAGCATCGATGGTTTCCTTCAGGACGTTGAGGGAGGAAAATTTACTCCCCTGAGGGAGTGACGGGTGAGCTTCCCTAAGAACACCTCGCACAGGTTCATCCAGGTCGCGGAAGTCGGAGTATAGTGAAAGAAAACGATCGGGAGGACGGCGAGCCATTCGTCGTATCCCTTATGTATGACGGAACCGTAATAAGTCGGAGCGGCAATATGGGGCTGGCAACACCCCCTGGTCACTGACCTCAGGGAGGCTGAAGTGTAAGTCAAGCGTACCAGTTATAGGGGTATGACAGACCATCCGTCCTGATTGGAGCGCCGGCACTCCTTCCGGCTCTTCATCATGAATCTCTCGTCGACTTATGACGGTGGCGTCATGTATACAGTAGTTGTCCATGACCACGTGGAGCTCGAGCCCCACGTCCGGGTCCTTGACTCCGGGGATCGTGTCCACGAGGCCGTCCATGAACGCAAGGAACTCCACCCGCCTCTTCCGCTGCGTCGTTGCCGTATGCACGATGACGGTCCTTACCTCCAGCCCGGCGAAGAGGTTGAGGGTACTGTTCCGCTTGTAGATGCTGTTCAGGCCCCGACGAGCTGCCCGCCGCTGTTGCGGACGTAGCCGTTCAGGCGCTCGATGTTCTGGACGCCAGGCTTCTCGTCGAGCGCGATCACGATGTGGTTCTCCGGCGCATCCATGTACATCTTTATGTTCTCCGCCGCCTGTTCGTTGAACCCGGTGTCCTTGCTCACGCACCCGGACCGCGTCTCCTTGATGCGGATGCCCTGCTCCCGCATCGTTCTCCCGATGATGTCCTCGGAGAGTCCCAGCCTCTCCGCCAGGGTCGTCCCGCGTCACTGCGATGCCATGCGCGGAGCGCCGACTCGGACAGGATGGTCTTCAGTATGGCGACCCTGATCTCGACGTGATCGTGTTTCCGCGGCTTCCCGGATCTGGGCGCGTCGTTCAGCCCCTCGTGTCCGTCCCTGATGAACCGGAGCCGCCATTTCCTTGCCGTGTTGACGTGGAACCGGAGGGCTTGGGCGATGGCGACGTCCGTCCGGCCCTCCGAACTCATGAGCACTATCTTGGCGCGCATGGCAAGGGGGTGCGACAGCTTCCGGCCTCGAGACCATTTGATCAGAAAGGGCATGCTCGTCGGCGGGATGTGAACGGGTTGAGCGTGGCGGGCCATGACGACCTCCTTTTGGGACCACCAAACTATTTCCGTACACAAAAAGCTGCCAAAAATCATAATTGCGGCACAATTTCCAGTATAATTTCTTGTGCATCCTGTATGCTGACCTCTCCGAACCCCGGCCGAAAACCCTCATATTTAGAATTGCAGCGAATCGCAAGTTATATGAGCGATTGAAGTAACGTTGTCCTTCTAAAGATGATACATGGTTCCCGAATAGTCGGTCCCCCCAGTTGCGGCGTTCGCCTCGGTGACGCCGGCAAGAGACATGGTGTTTCGGACGACCGGGGCATGTCGGGTCGGTGTCCTAATTCCGGAGTGTGTGCGTTTCTCCGAAGCCCCGGGTGCGCGGGTTCAGTGTAAGGAGCCGGAGCCTTGCTAGCTGTGACCGCGCTGTCAGGCGAGCTTCGGACAGCGTCTTCCGGCAGGGGAACGGCCTCCCGGACATGACAGCCGGACGGACTCAGGCCGTCAGGCGGACTGTCAACGGCGATTTCTTTGACGGTTTGTGTTAGACTCACGGCTTCAAGCTGACAGTCCCGGGCGATGCCGTCGGTCGCGGGTCCAGCGGAGCCCGTTTCGGGGCCCTGGGAGGCGGCGGAGTGCGGGTTGGGATACCGTCGCGTTCGGCGGCGGCCGAGGGAGACTGTATGAGAAGCGATCAGATGAAGGCCGGGCTCACCCGGATCCCCCACCGGTCCCTGTTCAAGGCGGCCGGACTCACGGACGAGGAGCTGGCCAGGCCCATAGTGGGCATAGTGAACTCCCAAAACGACGTGATCCCCGGTCATATCCACCTGGATACCCTGTGCGACGCCGTGAAGGCAGGCGTGCTGTCCCACGGGGGCACCCCTCTCGCCTTCCCGGCGATAGGCGTGTGCGACGGCATCGCCATGGGGCACGCCGGCATGCGCTACTCGCTGGTCTCCCGCGAGCATATCGCCGACTCGGTTGAGATCATGGCCATGGCGCACCCTTTCGACGCGCTGGTCTTCATCCCCAACTGCGACAAGATAGTGCCCGGCATGATCATGGCCGCGCTGAGGCTGAACGTGCCCGCCGTCTTCGTGTCCGGAGGGCCCATGCTCCCCAGCATGCGCGGGGGGAGGAAGGTGACGCTCTCCTCGGTCTTCGAGGCGGTGGGCCAGCTGGCCGCGGGGAACCTGACCGAGGCCGACTGCAAGGACATCGAGGACACGGCCTGCCCGGGTTGCGGCAGCTGCGCGGGCATGTTCACGGCCAACTCCATGAACTGCATGACCGAGGCCGTGGGCCTGGGCCTTCCGGGAAACGGCACGGTGCCGGCCGTCCACGCCGGACGCGTGAGGATGGCCAAGACGGCGGGGGCCAAGGTCATGGAGCTGTTGGACCGCGACATCCGCCCGCGGGACATCGTGACCCCGGACAGCCTGCACAACGCGCTGGCCGCCGACATGGCGCTGGGATGTTCGTCCAACACGGTTCTCCACCTCCTGGCCATCGCCCATGAGGCGGGGATCAGGATGGATCTGGAGACCATAAACAGGGTCTCCCGCGAGACGCCTCACCTGGTGAGGCTCTCCCCGGTCGGTGAAACGACTTTGGCCGATCTGGACCTGGCGGGCGGCGTTTCCGCCGTCATGAAGGAACTCGAGAAGGCGGGGCTCCTGAAGGGCGGGTGCATGACCGTGACCGGCATGACCGTCTCGGAGAACCTGGCGTCCGTCCGTAACCACGACCCTCAGCTGGTACGCTCGAAAGATACCGCATGGTCCCCGGACGGCGGCCTGGCCATCCTCTGGGGCAACCTGGCCCCGGACGGGGCCGTCGTCAAGAAGGGCGCGGTGCTTCCGGAGATGATGACCCACTCCGGCCCCGCGCGGGTCTTCGAGAGCGAGGAGGACTGCACCGACAGCCTGCTCGACGGGAAGATCAGGCCCGGGGACGTGATAGTCATCCGCTATGAGGGTCCCAAGGGCGGACCCGGCATGAAGGAGATGCTCACCCCGACCGCGACCCTGGCCGGCATGGGCCTGGACAGGACGGTGGCGCTCATAACGGACGGTCGCTTCTCGGGGGCCTCGCGGGGGGCCTCAATCGGCCACATCTCGCCGGAGGCGGCCTCGGGCGGTCTTATCGCGCTCGTGAAGGAAGGCGACACGATAGCCATAGACATCCCCAACAACTCCCTGGAACTGAAGGTGGACCCCGCCGAGGTAGAAAGGCGCCGCGCCGCCTGGAAGCCCGTAGAAAAGGAGATCCCCAAAGGTGTGCTCACCCGCTACAGGAAGATTGTAACCTCCGCCAGCACGGGCGCCGTCCTTGAGGACGACTGATTGCACGGGCACGGTTTGCCGGGCAAGGACAGGTGGAGCGGGTCGGTATATGACTCGTTCATTGGGCTAGGGGGGCGGGAGCTTCGAGAGGGTTGACAGCGGGTCCGTTAGACGCTCCGGGTACTTCCGTTACGCGAAGGTTGGGGGACATGCGTGCCTGACACGGCTTGAGCGATGCGGCGGTCGCGTAGCGCATTTCGTCAGGCGTTGCTTTTCCGCCGGGATTCCAGTATCGGGGCCGTCTGAAGTGCCTTGCGTTTCAGTGCCTATTGTCGGGACCTGCTTTTGCGTCGATGGGGTTGAGGTCCGCGGAACGGGAGCGCAAGGTGCATGCCCGGCTCAGGACCGGACAGGCTACGAAGCATTCGGATGGGATTAGCGGCAATGGTTCGCCAACGTCCCGGTATCGAATGACGGTGCCATGAATTCGAGGGATTTGCTCATATCGGCGTGATTTGAAATCAGGTTTCGCGGTTGGTCAGCTTTCCGTGGCGGACCCGTAAACTTCGTTTCCGTTCCAGGCATTTCGAACAGAATTGAGGTGATGGTAATAACTTAACAGTCCGGATTGCGAACGTCAGTGACATGTCCTAGAAACGATGCCTATTCCCCATAACCGCTTGAAAGATTGCCGTCTGAAACGTTGCGGCCTCGCGTTCTCCAGCGTCTTCGCGAAGACGGCCGAGGAACACGCGGCGTATCTCGTAGCGGGTCCTTCCGTACATGTACCTAAGGGAGAATCTCACAACGCCATGCATCACTTCATATGTCTTGCCGGCTGAACGATAGACGGGCCGCCAAGCAGGCGACCTGTCGTCGGTTGACACCGGTCCGGCTAACCCCTATCGAGATATGACAAACAGCCAGATGGGTCCGTAGCAACAGATTGAGTTTTTAGCGGCGTATAAGCCTTTAGATGACTGCGCATAACGGTGGCTAAATTTCGATTCCCGTTTCTAATACCTCTTGTGCGAAGAGACTGCTTTTTTGATCGCGGCTGAAGGTATGACATGCGGTTCAATGTCAATATCGAAATAGCGAGTCATGTTACATAGCTCGCCGCCGATCTCGCGGCGCCTCCTAATCATATGATCTCCCACGAAGACGGCTATGTCCACATCGCTCGACTCGCCTGCGGTTCCGTTAGCGTAGGAACCGAACAGAATGACACGATCCACCTCCATGACGCTGCGTACCATGTCAGCGAACCGTATGGCTTCCTTCTTAACGGCATCAAAGTCAATGGCCAATCGAATGCCTCCTTGGTCTGATCTAGGATTATGCCTGTATCCATTCATCGAAAGGAATGAAATCTTCCGAGAATCGATTCGGATAGTGGTTGTTTAAGAATGTCAACAACTTGAGGGAGTTGGTGGTTGATAAGCACTTGATTGCATCGCCTTTGCCGTTGACTAAGCTATATCATTCAACCTTAAGTTGTTGACATTGATTGGCCAAATGAAGGAGAATCAGGCAATCAGTCGGGGCCAACGGTGACCGAAGCCTTACTCTTCAACGCGAACGTAATAATTTTTTACACTCGGGATCAGTTTCAGTGTTTCATAAATCTGTCTGGACTAACAGTCGGTTAGGGGGGCAACTGGCTTAGTTTGGTTTAGGAGCTATTCCGGGAAGCCAGCCATAATGTTCCTTAGCCCAGGTCTTGGTCAAGGACAAAGCGTGCGAATTTGACCGGCTGGCCGACTCGCTGTCGGAAAACCGTATGGAATAGCCGTGAGGCTCGTCTGTTGGCCCGAGGGCGAAGACCTGCGCGTGGATCGGTGGACAGACGCATACGAGCCAGGCAGGCTCGGGCTAGGTCCATAGTGTCCGTCCCGACCGCTTTTCCTCGAGGGCGAGGCTACACCCCCGCCCCTTGGAAAGGTCGGGAGGCATCGCGGATCGGGAGTCGGGGTAAGAGGCTCTCAGGGTGCGGAGGCGACTGTCAGTCCGTGCGGGTCGAGCATCGCTTCATGGCCGCGCAAACGCCTGTCCTCTCCTTGGTTTAGGGGGTTGCTGGACAATTATATGGACCGGTGCCAACTGTCCGCTTAGATCAGGTGGAATTCTCAACCCCGAGCCTTCACGGCAACCATTGGTTACGTGGCCATGGAGTACCGGCTTGGATGCTCGCTTTAGTGACCGGATAGCCGAGTGGCCTGCCAACGCGATAATTTTTCCGGAGAGTATTAATGGAAAAAGAATGATATCTTCATAATCATTGATTCCACTGCTAAAACCCTCACCCTCACCTCCAGGTCGTAATTTGAGGGCTGAATGCTGGGTAAAGGGTGCGCCAGAATGGCGGTGATTAAGGCTTAAGAACAAGGGTGCCAATGCGATGGCCACAAAGCGTTCCGCTTCTCTGTCGAGAGGGAGGGTTTTTGCAGTGGAATCAATCATTAATATTTCCTGAACTCAATATGTATCATGCCTAAATTAATAATTTCCTAAAATTTTATCTGGATTGGTATGGTCAGAATACTTATGGGTTGATAAGGAAAGAACTTTGATAGCAATGAAAATTCAGATATTACGCAATCTCTTTTATTTGCCTACCGGTATGTTACGATCCAATGTCAATAAAATATCATGAAACGTTTTCTTTCGCATCACAGCTTTGGATGCACTTCATATTGCTATGCTCAAAAAGTTTTCATGCGCAGATGTGTTGATATTCAATATTTAAGGTGTAAGTGAGATGTTGTCCAGCAAGCTACTGATATCGTTAATATAAATTGAAAAGGAAAAGTGTTATTCTTCTTTAAGTTGTTGAAATTGTTGAAATTGGATAGGGATCAGCTGGTTGTTCTTGCGCTTTGCATGCTTGCGGCATCGGCTGGGGCTCTAGAGGGTTCGCTGGGAGAAAGCGATTCCGAAGGGGGGACCTGGGATTGCAAGGCAGGACCTGCCATGGCCACCGAGGCCTTAAGCGACTCCAGGGATACGAGGATCTGAGTGATCTTTCCGCTCTGAAGGTAAAGCCAGCCGCACAAGGCAATCACGATTGCAGCGAAAATAGGAGAGAAGATCCCAATGAACTTCGTGAGCAGGTTGAAACGCTTGTCGAGGCTGCTGATTTCGGTCTTTAGACTTGTAAGTTCGCCTTTGAGGCTGGTCAATCCCACTTCTAATTTAGTATTAGTGGCGTTAAGCTCGTTCTTGATGTCGTTGAATTCCTCCTTCAGGTCGGCCCTGAGACCGTTGAATTCCTCCTTCAGGTCGGACCTGAGACCGTTGATTTCCTCCTTCAGGTCGGTCCTGAGACCGTTGATTTCTTCCTTCTGAACGGCTCTGTGAATGGCGAACTCTGTCTTGATATCGGTAACAGCCTTCTGTATCGTGGCATCTAGCTCATTGGCCTTCAGGGACAATGTCATCTCGAAAGCTGTGAAGTATACCTGGGGCTGGGCAGGGATGGGATATACAGCCCTCCGGGGCCCTTACGGCCTTCCAGGGTCGAGGCCGCGGTTGACGGTCCTCCGGGGCCCTGATGGCCTTCCAGGGTCGAGGCCATGGTTGACGGCCCATCGGGGCCCAGACGGTCTTCAAGGGGTGAGGCCGCGGTTGACGGCCCTTCGGAGATCTCCTTGCCTTCATGGGGTGCGGCGGGGGTTGACGGCCCGGCAAGGTCCTGCAGGCCATCCTGAGATTGTTGATTTTCTCTGTCCTGATCGAACATGTCCGAAACCCTCCTCATGATCTTTATCATAAATGACGTTTTCCAAAATGTCAAAAAATGAGGAGGCACGAGGGCGCGGGCTATGGTGGCGTTCTTTCCGGTCTGCCATCCGATCAGGGTCAGGCGACACGGGGTCCCCATGGTGGACATCCCGCGTTTCCCGGAAACCGCTGGGCGCCTCCTCGCCCAGGTACCCTCCGCCTCTTTGTTTCCGAGAAACGGGTGTCGGCCGGGCTCTTCTTGATGTCTCGCCGAGAGAGCTTCAAGCGTACCTGGAGATCTCGCTCCTGGTACGCAGAGGGCCCTCAAGCGAGATGCGTTGACCTATCTGGCCGTCCCCTTGCCGCCACTGCGGTTCACCTGCTGAAAAAGACCGTCAGCCCTTTCCGGAAGACTGGCCTGAGATGAACTGGCTCTCAACACATTGGCAGGGGAGAAGATCAAGGCGGACTTGTGCATCTGACCCGCCAGCCCGAAGACGCCTATGCCGATCTACACTACCGCATGATTGAATCGGCTGACCCTCAATCCTGGCGTCTTCCGGAGCCGCATCTCGCCAAGGTCCCGGTAAAACTGCTTGTTCTAGCTGTCGGTCAGCCGCCTGGTGCCGGCTGGGGGTTCGGCCTGCGGCCGGAAGGAGAAGGATTTCAGGATCCTCCGGCGATATCTGCACGCTCATAAGTGGAGGCGGCCCCCACACATTAGGTCAACGGCGAATCCCGCATTTGCCGCCCGGTCCGGTTGCGGTGTGTTCTTGCCGCGTGTCTTGCCGAACCCCTTGTTCAAATAGCGATCTGGCCGGCATCTGGGCAGGAGTGTTGCTGGGCGATGATGCCAGGAAACGGAGGGGCGTTAGAGAAGGGAGGATGACAAAAATTATGATTGAGGAATGTGTAAAAGCGTGGGTTTTTTCAGCTGAGACAACGCACCTGTTTATTCAAGCGATGCCCCTGACGCATCTGTATTGACCACAGAGCCGATATTTAGTCCAATCCGATCTTGAAAAGACTTGGTTGACAGGTGCATGTGTTTTGCCATCTCTTTTCGGGGGCGGAAGAGATTTTTACACAAACCTCATGATTCAAAAAAGCCGGGAAACATAAAGGCGAAAACGCCGGGCAGGGTGGCCAGAGCCTCAGAAAAATATGGTAAGGTTAAGAAGAAGGAACAGGAAGACATGGACAGGACAAGTCCGGCGGCGGAAAGCCGAAACCCGTCAGAATGCCGGATGCAGTGGCCAGCGGTTCCGGCACGGCTTCGGGACGGTAGTCCTGGATGTTTCACGGCAATATGTCGCGTGAGGAGCGCGCCCAGCGGCGTACGTCCGGTATCGTTGCGCGTTGGAGTACATCAACGTCGTCACGAGGCGTGAGAGGACATCGGCACCTTGGGAGCTTCAGGCCGCGTCCAGCCGGGTTAACTTGATGCATCCGGCGGTCGGTCGGCGCCCGGCACCTCGGCCGTGTCAGGCGCCCCGCCTGGGGCAGTCAGCCGCCGACGTGCCGCCCGGTTCCGCGTCCGCGGTTTTCCTTCCCCCCACACGGCTCACGCCCAAGATGATGAGGATCATGCCCGCCACCTCCACCAGGCCCAACCGCTCCCCCAAAAGGATTGCCCCCATGACGAGCGTCATGATCGGTCCGGACATGTTGTAGATTGCGGCTTTCGAGGCACCCAGAAGGGCGATGCCCGCGCTCATGGCGTAGATGGGGACCACGGTAGAGAAGACCGACAGGATCGCGACGTAGAGGTAGGCTTTTTCGCTGAAGCGCAGGAGGTCCCCGTACTCCCGCAAGACGCCGTAATGGAGGAGCACGGAGGCCACCGACACCATCATGGTGATCGAGATGAGCATGGGCATCTGGGATCTGGAGAAGTTCCGGTCCACGCCCACGAGGTAGAGGGCGTAGAGGGTGGCCGAAGCGAAGACCAGGCCGCATCCCCTGTAGAAGCCCGGCCCC
Source organism: Deltaproteobacteria bacterium (assembly GCA_031263485.1). Lineage (GTDB taxonomy): Bacteria > Desulfobacterota > Desulfarculia > Adiutricales > Adiutricaceae > JAIRZX01. The sequence goes on from JAISFS010000141.1 coordinate 9,435, forward strand.
GGGGACGTGACGTGCGGGGCCATCATCATGAGTAGTCCCAGGTACGAGACGCCCAGGGCCGTCCAGGTCCGGCGGCCAACAGGCGTCCGGAGCGCCGCGGCGCTGATGAGGACCACCATGGTCGGGTAAAGGAAGAGGATCATCCTCCCCAGGGAAGCGTCGATGTAATATAGCCCGGCAAAGTCCAGAAACGAGCAGAGGTAGTAGCCGAACACCCCCAGGACGGCTATCGCCGCCCATTTGGAGGGAGGGAGATCGAGCGGCCTCCACTTGCCCCTGATCGTGTTGGCAGCGAGGATGAAGGCGAAGATCCCCCCAGCCAGGATCATCCTCAGGCAGATGAGGGAGAGCGGATCCATGCCCTCCCTGTAGGCGAGTTTCGCGAGCACGGTCTTGCCGGCGAAGCAGAAGGCGGCCGTGACGGTAAGAGCCGCGCCAAGGCGGGCTGAAGAGATACTGGGCATGTCGTGCGCCTGGCTTTCCGCGCTGGGGCGAAAGCCGTCATGTCCGCCAGTGGCTGAGACTTTGAGGCTCAGACGGAGCGGTATGCCTGCGGACCCTCGCGGCGGGGAGCGGAGGATGTAAAAATTTAAGCTATCGCAGCGATCTGGTTTTTCGCCTCCCGGCGTCCGGGGTACGGTGAATCTGTTGCAAAGAAGGCTGTCTCCATGCCGTTCGGCCAGCTGGTTGCACCGAATCGCGCAAGGGCAGAATGTGAGGTCCCGGTCCGTAGGGGCAGGTGAGCGAGTCCTGTCTGCGGAACGCCTTGTCTGCGGAACGCCTTGTCTGCGAAACGCCTTGAAGGCAACACGCCTTGAAGGCAACACGCCTTGATGGTGAAACGTCTTGCCTCCGGCCTCATGCCTCGTTTTGCCATCCTCCGGGCGCCCCTCCGGCCCGATCAATCGCCTTTCCGCCCAGTGGGGAGCTGATGGGCCTGGCCGGTCGACTCCGGCGCGCCGCGTCCGGGCTTTCCGAGGCGCGCCAGGACGGTTTCGGCGTGGCACTCCAGACCCTCGGCCCGGGCGATTGTCGTGACCGCAGGCGACAGTGCCTCCAGGGCCCCGCGGGAGAGCTGCTGGAAGGTAATCTTCTTCATGAAGCTGTCTGCGGACAGCCCGGAAAAGGCCCGGGCGGCGCCCCCGGTCGGGAGCACGTGGTTCGGGCCCGAGGCGTAGTCCCCGCAGGGGATGGGCGACCAGGGGCCCAGGAAGACGGAACCGGCGTTCACCACCCTGCCCAGAAGCGAAAGCGGTTCGGCGGCTACGATCTGGAGGTGCTCCGGGGCGTAGAGGTTAGCGAAGTCCAGGCACTCGTCCAGATCGTCCGCGACCAGGATCGCGGCGTTCGCGAGCGCCTCGCGCACGATGGCCGAGCGCGAGAGCCCCGGGAGGAGCTCGGAGACGCGGGAGGCGGTCTTCCGGGCGAGCTCCTCCGAGGGCGTGACCAGCACGGCCGCCGCCTGGGGGTCGTGCTCCAGCTGGGCCAGGAAGTCCCAGGCGAGATGACCGGCGTCCGCGCCGGAGTCGGCCACGATGAAGCCTTCCGACGGACCGGCGGGCAGATCGACGTCCACGTCCCCGAAGACGGCCATCTTGGCGGCGTTCACCCAGGAGCTGCCGGGGCCCACGATCTTGTCCACTTTCGGGACCCCGCACAGCCCGTAAGCGAGCGAGCCCACCGCCCAGGCGCCCCCCAGCTTCCAGATGGATGTGGCCCCGGCGAGCGAGGCGGCGGCCAGGATTTCGGGGCGGATCCTGAAACCCTCCCCGGGCGGGGACGAGCAGGCGATGACCTTCACGCCGGCGGCCCTGGCGGGGATGACGTTCATAAGGGCGCTGGACGGGTAGGCCGCGCGGCCGCCCGGCACGTACACCCCGGCGGAGGCCAGGGGGCGCGAGACTCTCCCGCAGACCAGCCCCGGCATGGTCTCGCAGAGGCTGCCCTGTCGCTCCAGCTGGAGCTCGTGGAACTTCAGGATATTCCGGGATGCGTCCTTCAGGGCCGCGATGAGCCCGGGGTCGCAGACCCGAAAGGCCTCCTCGATTTCCCCGTCGGTCGCCCTGAAATCCTCGAGCTTGAGCCCCGCCTTGAGGGGGCCGTATTCCCGGAGAAGCTCCCGCTCGGGATCCTCCCTGAGGCGCCTGAGTATCTCGCGGGTGGCCTCCATTGTCTCCTCGAGGGAGACCGTGCTCCGTGCCAGAATCCCTTCGCGTCTGGCGGGACTCAAGTCATTCAGGCGTTCGACCTTGATCATCGGGGTGCCTTTCGGGTGTGGCGGCGTATGGATGTGCGCGGCGGCGGATGCGGGCGGAAGAAAGACGGCGCGAAATTCCGCCGGAAGAACGACGGCGCGTAAATTCTGCATCCGGCGCTCGAGGTCGGGAATCAGGATCCGGCGTCCGGAGGCTCATCCGCTCCAAGGCGACTGCCGTGCCCCGAGGGTTCGCCGGGCCCCGAAGGCATGCCGGGCCCTGCGGAATCGCGTTGGCCAGGAGGGGCGTTTTCCGCTGCGGCCTCTCCCGTAACCGCGGCAAGCCTCCTGCGCCCTCGGAAAAACTCCACTATCCGCCCCGCGCACTCGGAGGCCAGGACGCCTCCCTCCAAAAGCTCCAGCCGGTGGTTCATGCCGGGGACGGAGTTCAGGTCCAAAAGCGATCCTGCGGCTCCCCATTTGGGTTCCGGGGCCCCGAAGACTACTGCCATGAACCTGGCGTGTAGGGCCGCGGAGAGGCACATGGCGCAGGGTTCCAGGGTGGACACAAGGATCAGGCCCTCCAGGCGGTAGTTCGCGAGCCTGCGGCCGGCTTCGCGGATGGCCAGGATCTCGGCGTGCGCCGTGGGATCCGAGAGCTCGATCACCCGGTTGCGGCCCCGGGCCAGCACGCGACCGTCCGGACTGGCCACGATAGCGCCGGCAGGGACCTCCCCCGCGAGCGAGGCGAGGGAAGCCTCATGGAGAGCCTCGCGCATGAGCGCCTCCTTGAGCGTGCCTGTCAAGGAGAATGGCGGGGGTACTGGGGCCATCGGGCGCCTTTGGGTTTGGGGCGGGAGCGGGGGGTCCCGCGGGTGCCTTTGGGTTCGGGGCGGAACGCGGAGGGGTCCGCAGGCGGGGGGAAAAATGGAAACCCCCTCACGGGGGGTACGGGGTCGCGGGCGAACCCGCCGGAGGGCAAGTCGTTTCGATGAAAGCTGGCGAAAGCTGGCGTGGCAAGGCCGTCACTTCCGGGAAGTTCGGCCGACCGTTGGCTCAGGGGGAGGGACGCCGGGCGGGAGATGGGCGCTTGCGGCATCCCCGGTCCAGCCGGAAGCGGTCCCGGTTCAGCCGGAAACCGCGAGGCCCGCGGCGGCCGAGCTCTCGTCGGGGTATATCTTCAGTATCGACATGAAGCCCGCGATCCGGAAGACCTCCTCGATCATCGGCCCGAGAGAGCAGAAGGCGGTCTGGAAGCCCGCTCTCTGGACGGTCTTGGCCAGCGCCAGGAAGCTCCTGAGCCCGGACGAGCTCACGAACTCGAGTCCCTGGAGGTCCAACAGCACGTTCTTGGCGATGCGGGGTCCCAGGGCCCTGGCCGCGTCGTCGAAGCCGGGGGAGCTCGTCGCGTCCATGCGCCCTGAGACGGACAGCAACGTGTAGGCGCCTTTGTCGGCTGTGGCTACCTGCATGGTCCGATGCCCTTTCGTTGTGCCGGAAGCGCGGTTCCGGTCCCGTTCGGCGGTTCGCGACACGGGGAACAGGCTTCGAGGCTAGCACAGGACGGGGTCGCTTTCAAGATCGGCGGGGGCTGAAAGGACGGCGAGTCATGCCCGGTATGGCTTTCGGTGAAAACGGGCCTGCGGCGAAGGCGCCGGGAGCCTGCCGGGAGGGATCGGAAGTCCCGGTTTCCCGCAGGGAAACCCTCAGGGAAAGGCAGGGTCGGCATCGCCGCCTCTGAGCGCAGGGCACGGCCGACGTGCCTGCCGGACAGGGACGTCCCGCCCGGCGGCGGGCGCGCGGGATCCGCGCCGATATCCGGCGGGAAGGATGCGGCGTCCTCCCGTCATGGGGTCGGAAACCATAACGGATCGAAGAGGAGATTGACGCGCCATCGTGGAAGATGTAAAAAAATCCAGTGACGCCGTGACATGCGCCCGCTACGGCGGGACCCGAGGCGCTTTAGCGGCTCACGGCCGGGGCGGCCGCCCCGGCGGGCCTCCGAGGAGGGGCGGCGGGTGGAAAGACTGCTTGTGGACGCGGATCCGGCTCGGCTGAGGGAGGTCTCCTCCTTCGCGGCGAAGGATTTGCCCCCGGGCTATCTGGGGGCGGCCTCCCGGGTGGAGCTGGCCGTGGAGGAGATCTTCATCAACATCTGCCTCCACGCCTACCGCGGCGAGAAGGGGCCGGTCTCCATAACAAGGGCCCTGTGTCCGGACGGGGAGGGGGGCGAGTGCCTGGTCATCACCCTCAAGGATGGCGGGCGCCCGTTCAACCCCTTCGAGGACGCGCCTCCCCCGGATTTGGACGGGGATCTCGAGCAGAGGAGGGTGGGGGGACTGGGCATCCATCTGGTGAAGCGGATGGCGGACCGCTTCTTCCATCGCGGCACGGGGGAGGGCAACGAGACGGAGCTCAGGTTCAGCCGCCGGGGCGAGTGAGCCGCAGGCATGCGATGTAGGCTCCCCCGACGGGCATGGTTGCCCGAAGCGCCACGGGCTCGAAAACGGTCGCCGGGCTTCCTGCCCGGAACTGCTGGTCAGGCCCGTTCAGCTTCCTGCCGCCCGCCGCCGTCGCGTACGGCGGGCCTGGTCCCGGCCGGTGGGGGCGCCGCGATGCGGTCCGGACTCCCTGCCCCGGGCAGTTCCCTTTGTTACGGCATACCGAAACATCCCGAAGTGTTGCGGGAGGGCCCGATTGCCGGCAATATCCGATTGCCGACATCATCCGAATGCCTTTCAGGGTACGGAACGATGGTTGGGATATCATCTGAAGACCGTGAAATCCCACGATTGCCTGATTTATGAGTTTTTTATCCCTAATCTATGGTAAGTTTTCGTTTGCCTTCATCATTAGCTTTATTAGTTAAGGCTTCTTGATTTTAAAATCACGACATTCTATTAATCAACGACCATGATGGCATCAGATCAATACGGCTTTATGAATTGAGGATCTCCTAAGAACTGGTGCTGAAACCCTTTGGAAAAGCCATCGCCGGAGGCCCGTCCCGGCTACCGTCGGCATGCACGCAAAGACCCGCGCCGCGCTCCCTCACCCCCATCGACTTTTTGGGCTATAATTCCAAAATCGTGCCTTCCTGCCGGGTCCGGCAACCCGAGAGGCGGCTTCCCTTGTAGTCGGGCGCCCCCGGGCCTTTACCGGGCCCTCGTCCTGCCTTCGTCGTGCCCCCACGGAAATCTTCGGTCAGCCCGTTCCCCTTGCGCGCCCCAAGGAGGCCGCTTAAGGCCGGGCATGTTTGCGGGCCAGCTCGGCTCTCCACCCGGCAGACATCCCCGGTGTCCCCGGGCGCCGAAGCGGCGTCATGCAACCCAGAAACTCCCTATGTCCCAAAGTACCGGAAAATCCCGGCCCTCCGATGCCGGAGCGCCGACCGACGCGGAGCCCCGCAGGCGCCTGCAGGCACGGCGCCCCGCTCGCCGGGGCGCCCGACTCCTATGCCCGGGCGTGTTGCTGGCCGCGCTGGCGCTCTTTTCGCTCGCGTGGGGGCCCTATGCCCCTGCCCTGTCCGTGACGCCCTGGCAGAGGGAGGGGTCGCCCGGCGTCCAGGCGGATGCTCCGAGCCACCTGAGCCCGGTCAGGAAGCCGTTCCGGATAATCTACGTGGAGGGGGGATCCTATGCCGAATATTACCTGACCCTGGCCGGGCTCGTGAGGGGACTCCACGCCCTGGGCATGGTCGAGGACGGCGACCCCCCGCTCAAGCCGGACTCCACGGACACGCTCGAGCTCTGGAGCTGGATATCCAGGAGCCAGGGCGAGGGCGCGCCACTGGAGTTCCTGGAGGACGGCTTCTATTCGGCGGGCTGGTCGACGGAAGGCCGCGACAAGGTGAGGCGCTCGGTCGCCGACCGCGTGGCCCGGCGGGGGGACGTGGACCTCATTTTGGCCTTCGGGACCCGGGCCGGACTGGACTTCGCTTTGGAGGACCTGGGGGTGCCCGTCATGAGTCTGGCGACCATCGATCCTGAGGGCTCGGGTTTCGCGCCGCAGCCCGATGGGCCTCCGAGGCCCTGGGCCCACGTGTTCGTGAGGCGCGACCGCATCCCCGCGCAGCTGAGCCTCTTCCACGGGACCTTCAACTTCAGGCGGCTGGGCGTGCCGGTGGAGGACGACCGGGAGGCCGGGCGGCTCTCCATGGCCTGGCCGGCCATCGAGAAGGCCGCAACCAGACTGGGCTTCGAGACGGTGCCCTGCTACGCCTCCATGGAGATCCCCGATCGGGACCTGGCCTTCCGGAACCTCATGGGCTGCCTGAACCGGCTCACCCGCGAGACCGATGCCATATATCTCACCGTCAACAACGGCATGCTCCGGAGCCGGATGGGGGAGATTCTGAGTCCGATAGCCGAGGCGGGCATCCCCTCCTTCTCCCAGGAAGGTTCCGAGGCCGTGCGCGCCGGGGTGCTCATGAGCGCTGGCCAGGACGATTACGACGACATAGGCCTGTTCGAGGCCAGGGCGCTCCGCGAGATAGTCTACGGCGCAGTGCCCGGCGAGATCCCCGGGATCTACAGGGCGCACGCCTCGGTGTCCATCAACCTCACCATGGCGCTCCGTATCGGCTGGAATCCGCCCTTCGAGATCCTCGTGGCGGCCGACCAGATCTACCAGGGCATGGCCGAGCCCTTCCGGGAAGGCCATCCGTCCTGGGCGGTGCGCACGGGAGGGTTTCAGGCGTCCGGCGTTTCGACGGGGGCCGGGCCGACCGAAGGGAACGGTGTTGCGCCAGGGTCCGGGTCCCCGGCGGGATCCGGGTCAATTTCAGGGTCCGGGACGGTCGACGGGATAGGGTCCGCGACTTCCGTAGGGTCCGGGATCGGGTCCGCGACCTTCGGACGGTCCGGGTTCGGGACGGTGACTTCCGTAGGGTCCGGGGACGCCGGGGACAGCCCGGCCGACGACTCCGGCACGGAAGACGCCGGGGGCCTCAGGGAGAGCGCCCCCCTCCGTGAGGCCGAATGGGGGAACATCCCCACGGCAGCGGACCCCAGGTGACGGCGCGTCCCATAAAGGCCTTCCGGAGCGGTGGCCGTCCGGCGGGAGGAGCGGGTACCCGGTTTGGGCTTCCGACTTAAGACATCCATCCTGATAGTTGCCGCCGTATTCCTCTCGGTGGTGCCATTCAGCATCTACTCTCTGGAGGAGTTCACCCGGAGCGGGGTGGAGCGGGAGCTCCGCGACTTCAGGGTGGCCGCGGCGGTGCTGGCGGAGGAGATCCGCGCCTCCAACTACTCCTTCCTGGCCGAGGAGGTCCTGGACATCGTGGGCCGCAAGGAGGCCCTCCGGAAGGTGAGCTACCTGTACGCCCGTTACCTGGACGGGCTGGAGGAGGACGGCGGGAGCCCGCCCGGCCTGGCCGTCACCACCGGCAGGCTGGTGGAGAGGCTCTCCGAGCTGGGGGTGGAGGCCGGGATCATCCGCCTGGATGCCCAAGGGGCCGAAATGACGGCCGGCCTTCCCCCCTCCTGGGCAGGCGTTACGGACGTACTGGGGAGAAGCCTGTCTTTCCTGGCCCTGGAGGACGAGCAGTCCGCGGACGGGCGCTTCTATCTCTTCGGATCCGCGGGGGACAGGGAAGCGAGGACATTGTTGGGATTCATGTGCCCCTCCGGCGACCGCAGGCGGATCTACGTGTTTCTTGAGGACGTGACCGTGGAGGCCGAGCGCTCCGGCATGGCGGAGGAGTCGGTCTTGAGCCAGCTCCGCTACAGGCTCTCCGAGCTGCCCCTGAGCGAGCAGTCCCTGGCGGCGGTCTTCGACTCGCGAGGCGGTCAGCTCATCGCCTACGGGGGACCCTCGGAGATCGAGAGGTTCTGGAGGCTCCCCGAAGAGGTGATGGACAGGGCGCGGCGCGCCAGATACGTCGAGGAGACGATAACCGTCCCCGGGTTCCCCGGACCGGTCATCATGCGGGCCGAGCACTTCCGGCCGCTGGACTGGTACATCGCCCTCGCCACCCCGCGCTCCGCGCTCTCCGCGCCGACCCGGGCGCTGGCCTGGCGGCTTGCCGGAGCGGCTCTCGTGGCCGCGGCCCTAGGGGTGGCCTTCGCGCTGGTGTCCGCGAAGGTCCTGGCCCGCGGTCTCCTGAGCCTGGAATCCCGCGCCCTCGTGGCGGAGGGCCTTGATCTGACCGATCCCGCGAGCGCCCAGTTCTTCCGCGAGGACCCGCTTGCGGGCCGCCCGGACGAGGTGGGGAGGCTGGCGGGCGCGGTTGACCGCATGGGCATCTCGCTCGTGGACAACATCCAGGAGGCGATCGCCTCGGGCAAGGCCCAGCAGCGGGTGCTTTCGGAACTGAACGCCGCCCGCGAGATCCAGTCGGGCATGCTCCCGCTTCCCCGCGAGGCGCCCAAGACCCCGGGCTTCGAGGCCGCCGCCATGCTCCATCCCGCCAAGGAGGTCGGCGGGGACCTCTACGACTTCTTCACCGCCCCCTGCGGCCGCAGGTGCCTGGCCATCGGGGACGTCTCGGACAAGGGCGTTCCCGCCGCGCTGTTCATGAGCATGGTGGTGACCCTGGTGCGCGGGACCATCCAGAGCGGGCTCCAGCCCGAGGCGGCGCTGGCGCTCCTAAACGATCAGCTAAACGAGCGCAACCCCTCCAGCATGTTCGTGACGCTCTTCATCGGGCTCTTCGACGCCTCCTCCGGGGTCTTCACCTACGCGAACGGCGGCCATATCCCCCCCGCCGTCTCGAGCGGCGGCAACGTGAGGTTCTTCGCCACGGACGACCCGGATCCCCTGGTGGGCGCCTGGCCCGGCGTCAGGTACAAGCGCCGCGTGGAACATCTGGAGGACGGCGAACTGTGCCTCCTGTACACGGACGGAGTGACCGAGGCCATGAACCCCGACGGCGCCCTGTTCGGCCAGGAACGGCTGCGCGAGGCTCTGGCCTCGGCCTCCGGTGATCCCGAGGAGGCAGTGGAGTCGGTCTACCGAGCCACGGTCGGCTGGCGCGGGGACGCCCCGCAGTCCGACGACATCACCATGCTGGCATTCAAGAGAAAGATCCCATGAGGGCTTTGTGAGCGGCCAGAGGAACGGTCGCTCGGCCTGAGCGCGGCCCTTAACGCTCTTGAGTAGCCCCTGAGGGGCCAGCACGAAACGTCTTGGTCCGGGGCGGGGCATCGGCTCGCGTCTGAACGAGGCCGCAGGGCCGTAGTCACCAGAAAAAATCTGCGTTAGGCTATTCCCGGCTTACTTTCAGAAACACCTGGGAAATCTCGACGGTTAACCAGAGCGCCTTCGGCAAAGGTCAGAGATGGCGAGTTTATCCGACTGACATTTTCTGGACGGTGAAGTGACGTCCTACCGCATGAATGCCGCAGGCGATGCCCTCGGACGGCCCCAACCCTTATGTAAGTTACATATTGGGCGAGAACCGAAGTATGAAGACATGAAGGCGGGGGACGGGATTTTCTTTTGTAACCAACTGTTTTTTATAACAATAGATTGTGAACACCTTTGTGAAGATAAGTTGCCAGAAACAATGTACAATTACAGGTGACGTTTAATTTAACTTGAACGATCGAAGAGGCCGACGTCCTGGCATAGGTCGAAGCTTCTCTGGGCAAAGCGACCTCCGGAAGGTAATGCTCAGGCATTAGGGGACATCCTCCAGGTCGATGGGGCAAGCGGTTTTAAGGTTCCGCTATCAGGCTTCGGTGGAAAGGAACCCCGGTTAGAACCGTTGGTTGATGGGCGAAAAACAATCAACATGCTGAGTTTTCACAAATATTGAAAATTACAGATTAGAAGCCTGTTTGGCTGGCAAGCGATAAGCCGGACTTCGATCGATACCCGCTCGGTACCCTAAACGCTACACCGGAAGCGCCCAAGACAACCAAAGCCATCTTCTGAAATCGTAAGGATACACACATTTCATGATTGTATTATCTATTCTAATTTGCGGTTGATTTCGACCTGACCATGCGTCTCCCCAACATGAGGGGGTGATGAGCCGGTAGAGTCCACGTATGGTCGCCCATGCCGATACGATATGAGCTGAGCGAGTTGATGCTTCATCTCCTGGAACCGTGCCTGGCAGGCGGTCGATGCGGGCCACTCATCGGAAGTCCATGTCAAGGGCCCTGAAGGGCTGAAAAGGAACACCCAGTGTCTGTTCCGAGGGAACGGGGACGAAAGCCCTTGAAGAGCTCCTGATGAGAGGCTTAACTGAACTGGCTCTTCAGATGCCGGAATGTGACCGCCCGGACGGCAAGAGCGGAGGCTCCGGCCCAAGGCGCGGGTGAGGTCCGGCGCTCCCGGCTCATGGCCTGAAGCGGCGGGACCTCGCCTCGGAGGATCGGGCGATCGGTTGCGGGTGGCCGATCATCTGTCACAGGGTCGATGTGGCTAACCCCTAAGTGATTTTGTGGTGTTGATCCTGCTTCTGGAGGGCACTGACCGCCCCATAGGCTCAAGGTGAGGCGAGGGCACGGATGATTAAGCTGAAGTTCCAGGCGTACCTGCGGGCAATGGGAGATCCTTGTGCTGCCGAGGTTCGAATGAAGGCTCATGGGAGTTCCGCAACGGCAATTCTGCGCAAGGGCGGTGGCTTCATAGTGTCCGGTGGGGCTATCATGTGATGGGCCGGTTTCGGGCTTCGGGGGGGGGGAGCAACAATCTCGCCTGAAGGAGGAAACTTGACAGCCGGCAGGGAAGGGGGTACGATTGCCGAATGAAAACGCTCCACGTGACTGCAGGAAACAGCTTTGAGCGAATGAACTCGCAAGCTTACGGGAGAGGGGGCAGGTTTGGCTGTGGTTAACATAATCGAAATCGAAAGCGCGGACTTGACAGTGGGCCATTGCATCTGCAATAGTATACTGACAGAAATGATCTAACTGCAGTTTTGATGATGTTTAGCAGCTATATGCCGACCTGCCCGTGAAATCCTCTATGGAATTTACGAGCGTGTGCTTGGCTGTGTAAGGATATAAAACTACCTGACGAGCATGAAAATTAGGAAGCCGAAATTAAGGTGATCTACACTCAACAAACTTTGCCACAAAATCCATCATCATTTCAAGCTTTCATCGTGAACCGTCTGCCACGATGAGATCAGGAACGGAATTTTGGACATCAAATTACCCAATGCCGCCTTGGTAGCGACATGGAGCAAGGGCGGCGGGTCAGTCTATGTTATTTTGAAATGCTTTGCAAATGTCACCATAGAGTTCAGGTAAATCTGTAAAACGGAGGAGGTGAGTGCAACGGCAACCGCAACGGTAGTTGATTTGTTTTGCGGAGTCGGCGGCTTGACGCATGGACTTCAGCTTGCAGGACTGAATGTTGTAGCAGGTATTGATTTAGATCCGTCTTGCAGGTATGCCTACGAGCACAATAACGGTGACGCTCGATTTATGGTTGCCGATGTGTCAACGCTTGCCCCGGCTGTAATAGCAATGTTGTACCCTGCAGATGGCTTGCGCATATTGGTTGGTTGCGCCCCTTGTCAGCCGTTTTCAAAGTATACTAAACGATATCGTAAAGGCGAGCGGAACGGCGGACGCGACAATGACGATTGGCAACGTGACAATAAATGGCGGTTGCTTTATTCGTTTTCTGAAATAGTAGAACACGTAATGCCGGAGATAGTGTCGATGGAAAACGTGCCTGAATTGGAGACTGAAAAGGTGTTCGCTGACTTTTGCGAAGTGCTAGCGCGGCTTGGCTATAAAGTCAGTCACGGCGTAGCGTATTGCCCAGGGTATGGAGTCGCTCAAAATCGCCGCCGCCTGGTACTGTTGGCATCGCTATTGGGAGATTTGACACTTATAGAGCCGTTATATGATGTGAGGAATTATCCTACTGTCACTATGAGCATTGGAGGCTTACCCCGCGTGGTTGCAGGAGAGAGAGACCGGGGCGATATAATGCAATCGGCGGCTGGATTGTCCGCAAAAAATCTTCGGAGGATCCGAAGCTCCGTCCCGGGGGGGACGTGGCGCGATTGGGACGACAGTCTTAAATTGAAGTGTCATCAAAAGGGAAGCGGCAAAACGTATATGTCGATTTATGGGCGTATGACTTGGGACGCACCGTCGCCTACTATCACGACGCAATTCTACAGTTATGGTAGCGGCCGGTTCGGTCATCCCGAACAGGATAGAGCTTTAACTTTGCGTGAGGGGGCTCTGTTGCAATCCTTCCCTCCCGATTACGCGTTCGTTGACCCTGAACGGAGGCTTAATAGACGCGAAGTCGGCAACCATATCGGCAACGCCGTTCCCGTTGAACTCGCAAGAGCCATTGGCGCGAGTATTCTGAATCATATTTCGGAGGAAAATGGCAATGAACAATGACAAAACAGACGTGGACTTCGCCGCGACCGCAGAGGTCGATGACGAAGCCAAGACCAAGGCTATAATCTCGCAAATTGCAGAATTACGCCGTGAGGTTGACTATAATACCCGTGACTATGCGATAGATTTTTTGATTGCAAAATTTACCAACGGAGATTTTTTCATTAATTCCGAATATCAAAGAAATTTTATTTGGGACATCCCCACACAATGCCTTTTCATAGAGTCGATACTTCTTGGTTATCCCATACCATTTATGTTCTTTTGCGATAACGATGACGGGCTTTGCGACATCGTTGACGGTGCACAGCGTACGTCCACGTTGGATGAGTTCTTAAACGATGATCTGGTTCTGACGGGCTTGAAAAAGCTAACCGAATTGAACGGCTTGACGTTCAAACGGTTGCCGAATCCAGTCCAACGGAAATTCAAAAATACTACCTTGCGCATTATCGTGTTGGAGATAGGGACTTCACTCGAGGTCAGGCAAGAAATTTTCGACAGGATAAACACGGCCGGCGTTCTTTTGAACACATCTGAGACTCGGCGCGGCGCGTTGGCAGGTGAATTCATGAAGTTCGTGTCTGATTGTTCTGAAAATCCTCTTTTCAAGAAGTTATGTCCGATCAGCGGTTACTCTAAAAAACGCTTTGAGGACATTGAGCTTATAACCCGCTTTTTTGCATATGTTAATGATTATCAGGATTTTGATCACGATGTCAGCGATTTTTTAAACACGTTTGTCGGAAATCATCAAAACAAGTTCGACAGGGAAGGCTTCGAACTTGAATTTAATTCGATGCTGACCTTCGTTGACAAGCACTTCCCATATGGTTTTCGGCGAACCCAAAAAGGCAAGTTTGTTCCGCGTACGCGTTTTGAGGCGATAGCCGTAGGTTTCGCGTTAGCGTTACGGGAAAATCACGATTTGTCACCCGCAGTCCCTACGGGGTGGGCTGATATATACGCTGAAGATGGCAAGAAGTTCAAGTACCATACTACTACACATGCGAGCAATAACAAGAGCCGTGTTGTAGGTCGTTTTGAGTACGTGAAGAATATGCTTTTGTATGGAAGGGAGCAGTAATGCAATCAACCCGCGGTACCTATAGCGACCGTATCGCCGAAATGGATTTATATTTAGCCGAGATCGAGGAGTTGGATGAAGAACTGCGCCGATCCCCTGGGGATTCTGATCATTCAGCTGAGAAGATTATACAAAAGGATATTTTCCTTAAAATTTTGAAGGCAAATGCTTTGCTTATGATTTATAACCTTGTCGAATCCACCGTAACTAACGGGATAGGAGAAATTTACGACAAGTTGAAGTCCAAGAGAATTACTTATTCGACCGTTCGCGATGAGATTAAAAAGATATGGTTCGCCTATAAATTCCGACAAGTATTTCAGCTCGATGCACACTTTCTGTCATACAAGAACAAGGCTCTGGAGATTATCAACTCCATAATTGGAGGGGAATCGATAGAGTTGAATAAAAATTTCATGTCCTTTGGCGGCAATCTTGATGCTGATAAGATACGTAAAGTGTGTATCGATCACGGTATAACTTTTAAAGTTGATAACAATTGCAAGGCTGGCGTACGACTGAATGATGTTAAGATAAAACGAAATGCTCTATCCCACGGTACTATGTCGTTCTCGGAATGTGGACGGGACTATTCTGTCTCTGAAATAACAAAAATCAAAGACCAGACAGATATCTATTTAAGATGTTTGATTGACGGAATGGAGAAATACTATGACGAAGAGGGCTATTTATTGTCCAATTTTTAAAACTACCATCAGGCTTTAAACCATCATGTCACCGCTGGATTATAATGTAGATGGTTTACGAAGTATAATGGCCACAAGTTGATGAGATATCCTCCTGAATATCAATTCATCCATCATGAGATCATTCATTACGATTGGTAAAGGATATGCCGGGAAATTATGGGGATAGTATTTTCTGACCCTCAGCATCCATGACTGAACTGAAATATTTCGGAGAACCCGTTCAAGGCTTGCTGGCTCCTCTCTGTTTGGGCATAGGGAAGGCGGAGAAGATGCAAATCGACCCCACAGCTGTCCAAGATAGCTCGGAATGGGGGGGCCGATCCCAGGAACTCATGGAAAACACTACCACCTCATCGCCCAAAATCGGCGATCCAGCCCCCCCCGTCCGGGTCGGCCCGAAAATCATGCTGCATAAAGCGGTGGGGCGCCTCACTCGCCGCCGTTGTCCTTCGGAGGGTTGCGCTGAACAGGCGACATCCGGTTCACTTCCATCGACAGCAGGTCATGGTGGTTCTCGTCGCTCCCGTAAAGAGTGTCGGCGATGAGTGCCTCGAAGCCGATTACGCGAGCCTGCAAATCCTAAACGGCAGGTACGACATCCTTGCTGTCGCTGACCTGGACAACGTTTACGGAGACGATCAGGGATGCCTTGACCTTCCTGGAATTTACGGTCTTGCGGACCTCCTCGCCGTCCTCCGCCTTCTTGGGCAGGTCGCGACTACATGGGCCCTGTAACCCTGACTTTTGTGGCCGCAGGACGGCAGCGTCGGGATCGGAAGGCACCTCTTTCGTCTGCTTCAGCTCGACTTTCGGAGTGCCGCCATCCTTTCCGTCGTTGATAACGATGCAGAGATCGTTGAGAACCCTGACCATCCTTCGGAACGCCTCCAGTGAAGAGAATCACGGCATTTCGTCGAACATCATGACAATTGTTGATATTGGTTCTGAAATCACAGGATTTTGATTGACTTCTTTATCTTGTCATTCCAGACGATGCTCCTGAAACGGATCATCACGTGGGAAAAATCGTGTATCGCGACGGCAACTGCGTAGACATCTTGGCCTTTGGCAAGATAAGGTACGGCGTATTCCCGGGCAACTATTTGCTTGAAAGCCCTTTCCACGCAGCTTTTCAGGCTCCTGACAGCGGAGTCCGTCAGTTCCCCCACGTGTAGTACCGGGGAGTCATCCGAATCAATGGAAGGAGGCGGTGCATCCCCTGTAGCGGAAACCGTTCCGCGAACGGCTGCGGGGGGAACCGTAGGCTCTCCTGACTGCGCGGTTTTCCGTAGTTTTCCAGCGGAGTTGGACTTTTTGGATCTGTGCGGTCTATAGACTTTGAGCTGTATGACCATCCATTTGCCGTTGGGAGTTGGCATCACGATATCCGACCTGCCTTTACGTACAGGCACTTCTTTCATAGGCTTGTTTTTCCCTATATCCAGACATAGGGAAAGAAGCATCGTGAACATGTATTCTTGGGTGATATTGTAATAATACGATGCATCGGAAATAAAAGACGAAAACAGCATTTCGGAATCTTCTTGATTCCGGGAACAAAAGGCATCGTAGAAACTTCTGGACTTCGGATTTCCCAATCCTTTGATTTCATCCTGATCAGATCGTTCTGTCGTCTTGGCCAACAGAGACCTGCTGATAGATGTATAGATCTCGTTGTTGGGGATTTTAAGAGTTTACCGTTCGTTATCGTCGTCAATGTCCGATATCGTCAGATATCCGGATTGAAACAAAACTGCATTATCGTTGTATATGCTTTTTGTTTCTGAAATGGATATATCGTTTTCCATGGCGATTTCATTGGAAAAAATTCTGAAGTAATTTTCTTGTTTTAATCCAAGCTGATCTATCATCATTGGTGATCCGGATCTGATCCAGTAGTCGGAAAACCGGTGGAACTTCAGGCACTTTGCAACGGAATACGGGTTGAGTACCTTCGTCATGCCGTCCCAAGTGTATCCATCGTACCATTCTTCGATTTTTGGGATGAGATCATTTCTTTTCGCCTTGTCCTCGAAATATCCACGGGCTTTCATCTGCCCAAGCGCAAAATCAAAATAATCACCGAATGCAAGATCTATCTCATCCGACGTAAACCCGCAGATTGCGGAAAAGCGGGGGTCATATGTGATATCTTCCAATGAGTTCATGCCAGACGACAGCGAAAGCTGATCAAATTTGGTGATGCCTGTTATTAGACAAAAGCGGATCCTGGCTTCACTGTTCTTAATTCCCCCAAAAAAAATCGCGGAACTGCCCTGATATATCCTGATCTTTCGAAATCAAGGATTTTGTCCTGTAAAGGGTAGTCATATTCGTCTATGAGCAACGCAACGTTTGCCGGATATTTTGTATTTATTTCGATTTTATTTATCTTGGACATTTCAATGTGCCTGTTGGAAACTTCTTTGATTAAGCTTAAAATTGCCAGTGATGATGATTTCTGGTTGATATTAACCTCGTGATCTTCGTCTACAATTTTGAGCTTTTCAATGGCAATCTTATCCAGATTATCAGGCGCAGAACCAGTGCCGACCAGATCAATTCTCAGTACCGGAAAAGTTTTCCAGTCGTATCCGGAGTTGATTTTTCCGATTGCAAGATTTTTGAACAGCTCCTTTCTGCCGCTGAATATATTATCGACCGTGTCCAGGAGCAGAGTCTTGCCGAATCTTCTTGATCGACACAGCAATTAGGATCCGTTTGGCTCGCTCAGTAACTCTCTGATTATCTCCGTCTTGTCAACGAAAGGCGACTTTTCGCTGATGAAAGGCCACAAGACGGCGCTATTTGTCGACAACTTGCCATGGCCGACTGACATGGCAAACCTCGCGAATCAAATTTCCGCCGAAATGACTGCTCGGACAGCCTCGTAAGATTACTGCATGCCTCTTAGCGACAGTTCAGAAAGGTGAAAGGCCGGGATGATGCACATTAGATTCCGCATTTATCTGCCAAACCACTACAAAGACGGTTTGAATACATATTGATTACCACAACTGTACTGTGCTACGTTTTCGGAACAATGTCAACAAAAAACTTATGGATCGCTAATTTTCTTCATCAATATCTTTGTCATGAAACGTTTGGGCATCATATCCGTGGACTCCCATCAAAATGCGTTGCCTCAAAAGGTTTCATACGCCGGGGTGTTGACAATCAACATGAACTTGTAGGGATGGCTCCAGACTCTACCCGCGAGCAGCCACATCTGTATGACTTATCAGTAACACGGAAGAGACTGACAAGACCCCGGGAGGGCGACCGGGCATCCCTAGGGGGGGCGTTCGGTTTGCCTTCAAGAGTACCCGTACCTGCGATTTTAAATTGAAAGTCGGCTTCCAACATGCGGCATTTCCGAGACGTCCACTTATAGCTCTGAGCCTGAGCGGCTGTCCAGCCATATTAACCTTCAAACGACCTGTGATCTTTAGTTTAGGCACTTGCTTTCCCTCTCTACAGGAGTCGGAATGCCCTCTACAGATGTCGGAATGCCCTTACGGATGTTGAAAGGCAACCTTGTTGCATTCTCCCCAGATTACCGAGCTCATCGGGCGCTTAGCCAAACTCACCGGCCTCGGTCGCAAGAGCGTCACCAGGCTCTCGCTTTACATCCTCAAATGGCCAGAGGATGAACTCAAATGGCCAGAGGTTGAAGTGACGGCCCTGGCCGCGTCCCTGGTTGAGGTAAAGGAGGAGATCCGCCTCTGTTCCCTCTGCCATGACTACACGGAGCAGGTTCCATGTCCCCGCTGCTCAGACCCGAGGCGGGAGCGCTCGGCCGTCAGCTCGGTGGAGACACTGGCGGACCTAATGACGATAGAGTCAGCAAGGCTCTCCCCAGGCCCCTCACGTGTGGGGGGCTGAACTCCTTGATGGGGATTAGGCCCAACGAGCTGAACATCCAGATCCTTCTGGATCAGGTGGGTCATGGGGCGGAAGGAGAGCCCAGCATCGAGGTGCTACTGGCCACGTGAAGCTCGTCGGATGGCAAGTCTACGCCCGTATCCGTCTGATCGCCTCAGGTCCGAGGGTGTGACCGTACCCAAGCTCACGAGGAGCCGCCCGACAGGGATGGAGCTGGAGTTCGTGGACGGGGCCACTCTTAAGGGGCCCTGGAGCAACTGCCCAAGATCACCTGACCGGGGCCTCCCAGGCGATCCGGTGACGGCCCCCCCCCCACATACCTAGGAGCCTGTTGTAAAAAGGGTTTTGAGGAAGGGTGCGAGGATGGATGTGGCAGGCAAGAAGCAGTCCGTCCACAACTAATAGAGCCGTGGCAATGCAATTGTGAATTATGCAACAGGCTCCTAGCTTCCCCGGAAAAATGGAACCTGCCTCGGACTACGGTGCGAAACGCGGTCCCAAATCACTGCTTCGAAACGCCGCCCCTGGTCACGGCTGCAGCCCCAATAGTCAACTATTCAAGAGGAACGACATCTGGTAACCAGCTGATATCATTGATCTAAATTCTTGGGCGGCTACCCGTTTAGGCTTTACGATGTTGACATTGCATTGCAAAGCCAGCCTATGTCAACGACTTATGGACGAATCGCACAGGTTAGCCAACAAAACCATTAGTGTTATCAGGATGTTATCATCCATAACCTTCCATAGTCTGTCGACATTGGCTTCCCAAGGTTTTTTGGGGGAGAAACCGTCCGCGCGGACGGAGCCGTTCCGCGGGAAGCGTATGTGGCAAGAATTGCAGAAATTTGACCGCCCAAAACCAATCTTCTATAATTGATCACGATCGGCTATCGCGTCCGCAGGGCGGCCCCGACGGTTCAGGGCCATCCGACGCGACTCGCCGCTCGCCCCCGGCGCGGAGCGCCCGAGCCAGGCGGTCAGGGGCGCTTCAGGCCCGTCTGCTTTTACAACGTCAAGGAGACACAATGTCACAAGAACGGAAGTATCAGTTCAGCTGGGAGCTCATCGGCGATCTCGATACCGCCAGGCCCAACCTGGGGCCCAAGCTCCGAATGGAGGCCTACCGCCTGCTCCAGTTCTGCACCAGGGACATCCTGGAGCAGCGCTACGGCACCGAGGAGGCCGACAAGATCTTCTACGATGCGGGAGAGCTGGCCGGCAAGCACTTCTACGCCAACGCCCTGGACCACCCGCCCGAGGACATAAACGACCTGGTAAAGCAGCTCCAGGCCACCCTGGTGGACATCGGCATCGGCATCTTCAAGGTGGAGAAGATAGACGAGAACCTCGAGTGCATCATGACCGTGGCCGAGGATCTGGACTGCTCGGGGCTCCCCGAGCTGGGCTACGGCGTGTGCGTCTACGACGAGGGCTTCATCGCCGGCATCATGGAGTCGTTCACGGGCAGGCCTTTCACCGTGAAGGAGATCGACTGCTGGTGCACGAACGAGCGGACCTGCCGCTTCGAGGCGAAACCCAAGCCGATGTAGCGCCGCGACGGCCGCTCGGGAACGGGTTTCCGGAGCCGGGCCAGGCGCGCCACGCCGCCCGGGTTCACGGTTCAGGACAGGGGCCTTAAAATGCGCCGGGATCGGGGGGACCCCCGATGCCGGCGCATTTTAAGGTGCCGTTCAGACGCGGCGAGCGGGAGCGGCCCGCGGGGTGACGGACATGGCTCAGGACGCTCCCAAGACAACCAGGCTCAGGACCTTCACCAGGGCGGACGCGGAAGCGATGTTCAAGTTCCTGGAGAAGGTGATCATGGACAACAAGACGCCCGTGATGCCTCCGGAGTACGCCGAGTGGGACACCTTCCACTCGCTGTACCAGCACACCTCAGAGATAAAGAACGCGCTCATAAACTTCGCCAAGGGCGATCTGGATCTCCGCATGGTGAAGAAGGGCGCCACCTCTGGGAACCTCAAGGCCATCCTGGCCAACCTTTCGCATCTGGCCTGGCAGTTCAAGGTGGCGGCCTCCGGAGACTTCAGCCACACCGTTGACTACATGGGGGAGTTCTCCGAGGCCTTCAACCTCATGACCTCCTCCCTGGCCCGCAACGAGAAGCAGCTCCTCGAGAAGCAGGAGGAGCTGGGCAAGCTCACGGTCGAGCTCACCAAGGAGATCCGCCGACGGGACCAGGTGGAGGAAGCCCTTAAGGCTTCCGAGAGCAACTACCGGAACCTGGCGCTGCACGACCCGCTCACCAAGATCTACAACCGGGGCTACTTCAACGAGGCCGGGGGCCGCGAGGTCGAGATCGTCCGGAGGCGCGGGGACGACCTGTCGCTTCTCATGATGGACCTGGACAAGTTCAAGCGGTTCAACGACACCTTCGGTCACCTTGCGGGGGACTCGGCTCTCATCCATACGACCGTCATCGTGAAGGAGCTCCAGCGCAAGACCGACATCTTCGCCCGCTACGGCGGCGAGGAGTTCGTGCTCCTCCTGCCCCAGACCAACCTGAACGACAGCCTGGACATAGGCGAGCGCCTCCGCCGCGAGATAGCCTCCCGCTTCGATCCGGCGCCGAACTGTCACGACCCCATCACCATCAGCATCGGCATCGCCTCGTTGAACCAGCAGACGGCCGGACTGGAGCCGACCACCGAGTTGCTCCTGAAGCTTTTGACCTCCCGGGCCGACGAGGCGCTTTATATGGCCAAGACCTTGGGCGGCAACAAGGTCTGCGCCTACGGGGTGGACCTGTATGCCCCCACCGAAGAGGAGCTGGAAGAGGAGGCCAGGGAGGCTTCGTTGCGCTGGATTTCCAACCAGAAGGAGTCCGCGCTGGCTTCCCTGTCCGCGCCTGAGGGCGAGCCCTGGCGCTACGACGCCGCAGATGAGGATTTCCTGCCGCAGCCAGTTGCCGGAATCGAAGCGAGGGCAGGCGCGGGCATTGCGGACGCCCAGACGCAGCCTGCCCCCCCCGAACCCTCCGGCTTCCCCGAACATCATGGGTCACCCAAACCTTCCGGCCTGACTGATTCCCCTCTCCAGGTTCCCCCGGAACCCGCGCCCCCTGCCCTCCCGCTCGTTTCCAGCCCCCCGCCCGAACTCCCTCACAGGGACGACTGACTCCTCCTCCCTCCATATCATTATCCCGTCTCGGGCGGACTTGATCATCCCGTCACGGGCGGACATGATCATCCCGTCTCGGGCGGACATGACGCTATCGATCTAAGGGCCCGTTTAATCGCACGAGCGCCATAAAGATGCTGGCGGAGGCTTGGCAAGTACCGTTCCGGTGGTTCCCCTCGTTCGAGACGGGCGGGAGCCCGTAGCCGCTGGCCCGAAGGAAGCGCCGCGTTGCCGGGATCCTCGGCCTCATGCTCGGAAATAATTGGAGTCGGCTCTCCAGAAAATCCCGGCAACCTGGAGAAGGCTTCCCCAGAAGGACCTTGACACTTTCCGGGCGCGCCGTCTGCCGAAAGCGGGTTGTTGGCACAGTCACAAGCGCCTTGCCGTCAGGCTAATGGAACTCCCTGACCCTTGAGGGGCTACGGACTATCGTTATTCGGAGTTCGGCAGGGGGGGATCCGAAGCGGCTATAATGGACGGCAATCGATAAATTCATAAGTTGAATTATCCTGAGATGCTGTCAGGTTTGTTTGTCAATCATCTTAACTGTACAATTGTACACTTGCAATCCGCATTACAAAATTAAAAAACGATGTGCATAGAATTATGATTTTAAAACGGCGGTTGTACGGGTACACTTACTAGAACTGGCACACTAGAGCGAGGCGGTTCAAGGTTTATTCCCGATGTTTATCAATGAATTGTACAACTGTACAACTGAAAGCAATATCTTGGCTACTATGTTGAAATATCTAGTCTTTTTTAATGTGTTTAATGGATCACGAATAGCTAACCGTAAAAAACCGCGATGGAGCGGGACGGTGCAGGGTGCCTCATGCAAGTTCGGCGGCAATCATTAAAAGCAATGGTGTCATTCTCGTAAGGTACCGAATCGATACTCACGAAAAGGGACTGCAAGTGACATATATATATATTTAGAAAAATGGAATGTTGAATTTCCGGAATGATATGACATTAAATGCCAGGAAATTATTGGCAATATTTTTTGAGACCTTCTTCCGGTGGCAGAGTTTCGTGACGGCTTACGCGGCGCTGTCACGGATACGGTGCGGGCTGGAAAGAGGATGGATGGGATATGACATAAATCAGGATCTCAAGCGAGCGGGAAAGTTGCCTTAAGTAAAAAAGATGTGGAAATCGGGATCTACCATATAAAATATAACTACCATATATGGCTGACTGCTAGCTGAGGTCACGCATGAAAGCATTGAATTCGGCGCCAGTGAGCTTTTTCACATGGGAAGCCGATATTTACCTGGTCAGCATCGGAAGGGAGAGGCGGAGGTCCGGGCAAGGCGATGGGCTTCCGATAATGTCCGATGAAAGCACCGGTCGATGGCTAAACGAGACGGGTGGCCAGGGCGCTGATGCGCGGATGTTGAAATAAATGCTTGAAATATCTAAATAAATAGTAAGGCCTATGCCTGAAAACGGAGCTTGCTGGCTCTTTGCGAAATTTGTCGAACCGCCAGCGTAAAGGCGGCGACCGGAGGCACGCGTGGCCCGAAGCCTCTTGATTTCTAGGGTTCGTTGACATGTCCGCGCCTCCGGTCTAGAATTTTTACGCCGCCCGGCATTCCTGCGGCCTCCGTCCGGGCCGGTTGCCTGTGTTGCCGGGGGCAAGACCTGTCCGCCGAACTCGCCTCCCCCGGCTCCGGGAAGGCTCAGGGTGATCAAGCTGAACCTCAGCCTCAAAATAACCCTCTCCTTCGCCGCGGTTCTACTGGGCGCCGTGGCCTTCATGGCGGCCGTGCTCCGCCATATCGAGGACGAGGCCAACCTTGCCGAGCGCGAGAGGGCCAGGGAGGTCGCCGCGGCCTTCCAGCTGGGCGCCGCCTCGGCGGGAGATCAGGCGGGGCTCTCGCTCGCGTCGTATCTTGCTTCCGGACCCTTCCCGCCGGGCTCCCCCTGGGCCGAATCCCTGGTCGCGATCAGGGACGGGTCGAACCGCCTGCAGAGCCTTTCGGACGATCTCGCCCTGAAGGAAGCCGATCGGTCCGGGAAGCGGAACGCCTTCCACAAGGCCGCTAACGATCTGCTCTCGGGCCTGGCCCCTGGCGAGGTGGCTCTGGCCAGGCGCGTGGGCGACTGTCTGGCGGCGGACGCCGCGGGACGCGGCACGGATGAGCTGGCGGCATGCGTCAAGGCGCTCGCCGAGGCGGCGGTCGGCCTTTCCCCCGGCGGCCGGACGCCCGTTAAGGCCTTCCAGGACGCCGGAAACGCCCTCGCGGAATCGAACAGGGCCCGCGCCCGGGCGGAAAGCGACCGCGCCGAGGCGATGGCTGCGGTGTTCCAGGACACGCGGGTCATGGTCTCCTCCTCCCGCAACTCCGGGGTGGCGGCGGCGATAGGCGTGCACCTTGCCCTGGGCGCGCTGGGCCTGGTAATAATCTGCGCGGCCTCGGTCTACCTCTTGCGGAGGACGGCGGTGAGGCCCCTGTCCAGGGTGCTGGGGGGGCTGAACCGGAGCGCGGGCGAGGTGACCGGGACGGCGAGGCTGCTTTCCCGCTCCAGCCGCCAGATAGCCAAGGGCGCCTCCGACAACACCCAGGCCGTCTTAAACGCCATCGGTTCCCTGGAGACGCTCCTGTCCATGGCCAAAAGCAACGCGGGGCACTCGGACGTGGCCAAGGAGCACGTCTCCGAGGTGAAGAACTTCGTGGAGGAGGCCAACATCTACATGCTGGACATCGCGAAGGCCATGGAGGAAATCAGGGCGGCAGGCCAGGCGTCCAGCCAGATCATCAAAAGCGTCGAGGAGATAGCCTTCCAGACGAATATCCTCGCGCTGAACGCCGCGGTGGAGGCGGCCCGTGCGGGGGAGGCGGGATTGGGCTTCGCGGTGGTGGCGGACGAGGTGAGGAACCTCGCGAACAAGAGCCGCGACGCCGCGGCCAGCACCACCTCCATGCTCGCCTCCAGCATCGAGCGCATCAACGGCGGCGCGGTCCTGGTCGAGAAGGCCAAGGACAGCATCGCGAGGCTCGTCGAGACGAGCGACCAGGTGAACAGGATAGTCGAGAGCATCGCGCTGGCCAGCCGCAGCCAGACCCGTGACATCCAGGACGTCCACCAGTCGATAGCCCAGATGGACAAGGTGACCCAGGAGAACTCCCTGGAGGCCGCCGAGGCCGAGAACATTTCGACGGACCTGAACCGTCAGGCAGGGGTGCTGGCGTCGGCGGTCACCAGGGTCTCCTCCATCCTCCAGGGATCCGGCGGCAGGGCTCACGCGTTGCGCCGCCGGGCCCAGTCCCCGCCCTCCGCGTCCGCGGCCCGGGACTCGGCGAAGCCCGCCGGAGTTCCTTCCGCGGGCGGGTCCTTCGCGACTCCGTCGGCTCAGGCCTCCATGGATCTGGGCGCCCTCATGACCCCGCCCGAGGCCCCGCGCACTGTCTTCAGGGCCGCGCCTTCCAAGGAGGTGGAGGATGCCTTCCCGATGGACGATGATTTTTAGCTTCTTGGCGCATGGCGTATAATATCGTAGGAAGGCGTCAGGACGCGGTTCCCGCCCGGTTGTCCGGCGGCGGGTGTAGCCTGGACCGGGGTGCCCTCCGGCTCGCCCGTGAGCGTCTCCTATATGCTCACGAGCGACCGGGCGAACGTTTCCGCATCAGGGTCACCGGGGGTTTCATGATGCGCGTGCCCGCCAGGTACTATCGAAAGGCCTTGCCGCGCGGGTTTTCGGATACGGGTCGCGGCATGTCGGGTACCGTTTGACTTCCGCTCGGCCCGGCAATCTGCGCCCCGGACACCCGGATTCGCCGGTCTTCCGGAATCGCCTTAACCTTTGGCTTTCCGGCCTTCACGACCATTGTCGCCGTCCCGGCCTTCCTGACCTTTGTCGCCGTCCCGGCCTTCCTGACCTTTGCCGCCGTCCCGGCCTTCCGGCCTTTGCCGCCGTCCCGGCCTTTCCGGCTCTCCCGAAAACCTCCGGTTCGCCTTTCGTCCTCATGACCGTGCCGCCGTCTTCCTCTCCGCCGATACAGACTGTCCTGCCAGTACGCGACGGCTTCAGGCGCCGAGCCCCGCCCGTACGACTTGCCTAAGTGGGGCTTCCAGGCCGCCGTGCCGCAGGGCGGCATCCTTTCCGCAACTCCGCACCATCCCAGGAAAAGCCACCTTACCGATGAGCCGGCACCCCGCAAGCCTCCAGAGCTTCCGCGAGATCAGGGAGGAGGGTCTAAGCTACGCCGACAAGACGGAGCATATCCACCGGCTCCTGATGGACGGTCGAGCCTTCCGGCTGACCCGGCCGCGGTCCTTCGGGAAGACCCTTCTGATAAGCGCCATGAAGGCGCTCTTCCAGGGGAGGGCGGATCTCTTCAAGGGGCTGTACCTGGGCTCCGCCGGTTGGGATTTCGCCGCCAGGCCGGTCATATCCCTGGACTTCGCCCGGCTGGGCGCAGAGCCTCAGGCCGCCGCGGACGACTTGTGCTGGGAGCTGAAGCGGATAGCCATGAAGGACGGGCTCCCCGTGAACGGCGCCTCTCCCGGCGCCCTGGTCGCGTGGCTGGTGGATGCCTTGTACGCCAAGCACCAGCGGCGGCCCGCGGTCCTGGTGGACAACGTCTCGCGGCCCCTTGAAAGGCATCTGGGGGATCCCGTGCGCCTGAAGGCGACCCTGGAAGCCCTGGGAGGCTTCTGGGAGGCCCTGGCTTCCCAGGGCGCCAGGCTCCGCTTCGTGTTCGCGGCGTCGGGCTACGCCTTCAAGGGCATGACCGGGCCGGAGGGGTTCCTGAAGGACGTCAGCGTAGGCCCGAGGCAGGCGGCCTCCTGCGGCTTCACCGCAGGCGATCTGGATTCCGTTTTCCGAGAGGCGCTTAGCGAGGCGGCGGAACTCAGGCGCGCGGACGGGGCCCCGGGCGCCAGGGGCGGCGCGTCCGGACTCAGGGGCGAGATCCTGCGCTGGTACGGCGGCTACTCATGGGACTCCGAGACCCGCGTGGCCTGCCCCGCCGCCGTCATCTCCTTTTTCGAGTCCGGAGAGAACTCCTGGCATTTCCTGGAGGATCGGGCGCCTGACCGGATTCCGGCCGATTTTTTCCGCAGGGCCGCGGCAGGGCTCCCGCCCGGCCCGGATCTGACCTTCACCCGGGGGATGCTGAGCGCCCTGGATCCCGCCCGCCCGGCGCTGGCGCCCCTGATGTTCCAGGCGGGGGCCCTGTCCATTTCCGGCAAGCGGGACCGGGACGGGGTCCCCGAGTACAGCCTGGGCTTTCCCGACCGGGACGCGGAAGAGGGTTTCCGCATGCTCTCGCTTGCGGCGATAACGGGGCTAGACCATGCGTCCTTGAGGGCGCACGTGCGCCGATTCCGGCGCGAGGCGGGCGAGGGCCGCGCCGGGGGAGCGGCCGCGGCCCTGGCCGGGCTCCTGTCCGACTCGGCCGGGGCGCTTTCCGGCCGTCAGGAGCTCCGCGGGGCGCTCTACGCGCTCCTGTTGCGGCTGGCGGGCTTCAACGGGTCCGCGGGCGACGGGACCTCGGCCGCGGGCCAGTCCGGGGCCGTCTCCGGCTGGGCCTCGGGCGCCTTGAGGATCTCCGGCAACAGGCGCGTCCAGGTGATCCTGCGTCACGTCCCCGGCGCCGACGGGAGCGGCGAGGGCGCGGCCCGGCGCCTCCTCCAGGAGGCTCTGGACGCGGCCCTGCGCGAGGCGAGGGAAGGAGAGGCCCTGGAGGAGCGCGCCGCCCCGGGGCAGGCCGCCCCCGCCTGGGAAGCCAAGAGGCTCTTCGTGTTCAGCGCCGGGGCGGCGGAGACGGCGGGCGGTTCGACCGACTCTGGGCACCCGCTCATCTTCAGGCCGCTTTCCAAGGCGGAAGAGCCTTAGCCCCCCGGGCCTGCCGATGCCGTCCGTCTTCAGGCTCTTCCGCATCGGTCTGGTGAGGCGCCCGCCGCCAGTCCGGTCCGGGTTCCGACGCCCCCGAGCCGTCCCGCGCACGGGCCCGGTCAGCCCTGCGCAAGCCCTGCCTTCGGCTTTTGATACCGTGCGCAAAACCTTGTGGCATCCGGCGAAACGTCGCCGGATCATGCGGTTTTTTCCCGGTTTCGTCGCGAAGTTCACCCCGGCACATGGCAAGACCTTCGGCGTGCCCTGCCGTAGGTCGGCCATTCAGGGGTGACCGAGCCGCCTGACTTCGCGGCGCGTCTCGGCGATGCACCATACGGCAAACGGCGGACTTTGAACGGCATGCGGAAAAGCGCAGGAGATATCCGTTCGGGATGCGATCGGATAAGTTCATTGTCGGCGTCCGATGTCCGGCGTCCGGCATTTTCGTGGCAGTTACGGCGTTTACGGCTTATATGCGGGGCGGGGAGCCGAAACCGCTTGCGTCTGCGGTCCGCCCGTCCGCAGGTGCGCAGGACGCGGGGGACGAAAGTACCAAGGCGGCGGAGAGCCGCCATCCCCATCCCCACCCCATCGCGATTCGATTTGCCCCGTAAAATTCCCTATCTCCCGCATTTCCCCTGGCCCCCTGCCTCGCTCTTCCCGTGTCCCCGCCTCCTTCGCGTCCCGTGTCCCCGCTTCCTCCGCGTCAGTGTCCGCCATCCCCGCTTTCCCTCCGGCGGGCGATTTCGTTTCGGCAAGGACGGTCCGGGGTTTGCGGTGCAGGCGGGCCGCCGGACGGCGTGACTGCGCCCCGGCGGATTGACGGCAGCATCCCCGGGCGGCTTCGCGAGGATTTTTGTCATTGTGTCGATTTTTTTTAATGAATCAATATATCCATTATTATCAATACATTATAATCAAAAGCTGATTCAGCGCATCGCGTTTTTGGCCGGGATATAGCGATTACATTTGAATGTAATTGAATTTTTTTGAGAATACATGTACATTAGATTGTTTTAGTTTGGTTAATTCACGACAATTGCTATACGTTCAGCCAAAAATCGGCAGACGACGGTCGGGCTCAGGGTTAGCGAACGCGCCGTCAGGGCGAGACATCCTGACCCGGACCGTTCAGGGGGCGCGGGTCGGCGGGCGGGAGCCGATGTCCGGTCGCCGGGGGCGGGCGCCTGGGAAACGAAGCTAAGCTAATCGGGGCAACGCCGGGAAGCTCCGTCGGGAGATCCCGTCGGGAAGTCCGGCGCCGCCGGGGCTGGGGTCCCGAGACCGCGCCTGCCCGTGAAAGGGCTGAGGAGCCTAGCCGCAAGATACCCGACCGAGGGCGAACGTCCCGCCCGCATGGCCCCGGGACCCCCGGGCGCCCCAGATGCCATAAAGCGCTTTTTCGGCCGCCGCGCGAGCGCCGGGGCCACAAGATCGCTTCCCGCGCGATCCAGGGCCCGGGGCGCAGAGGGACCCCCGGCGGGAACTTGAGACGGAGCCGCGAGAAAATTGCCAGCCAATACACCCGAAGAGACTAAGGAAAGCCGGAGGGTCACCCCTGAGGCCCTCCCTAGGTCGCGCCCGGCGGCCCGTCCGGCCATGCGCCGGGCGGGCCCGGCCGGATCCCTGGCCGGGGCCCTTCTGGGCCTGGCCCTCCTGGCGCCGGCGCCCCTGGCGCCCCTGGCGGCCCAGGCCGCGCCCGAGCCGCGGGCCTCGGACGCCACCATAACCCTCACAAAGAACGTGGAGGTCTACTCCTACGAGGATCTGACCTTCACGATAGACAGCTACGAGGTGTCCAGGGGCGACAATCTGGAGGGCGTCCTCAAAAGTCAGGGGCTTTGGCCGGAGTACTGGACCCGCGAGCGCGAGGGCCAGCTGATGCGCCTCGTCTCGCAGCTGAACCCGGCCATCGCCAACCTGGATCTCATCAGCCCCGGCCAGACCCTGTACCTGCCTCGGGCCCAGGGCCCGCCGCCCCCGCCGGTGGAGCCGGATCCCTCCGTCGTGGTCGCCTACGCCCTCACGAGCACCGGGCAGAGCCCGGCCACGGTGGTCGTGAGGCGCCCGGGCGCCGATACCGCGGCGGGCGGGGCCGGGCGACCGGAGGAGCCGCTCCCTGAAGGGACCTTCCGGCTGGTGCTGGGCGATGCCGGGGCGCCGGTCGCCCAGGCGGTCGCGGAGGCGTCCGGCACGGCCGCCGCCGCCGAGGCCTACGAGCCCGACCCGGTCCCCGAGCCCGAGCCCGCCAGGCCCCCGAGGGCGTCCCGCCAGCGGAGGGCCCGGGAGCGCGCGGCGCCCGGAAACGAGGGGGAGCTGTCCACCGCCTCCGACGGCACGGTGTACCGGACCGTGAAGGTCCGGAGCGGCGACACCCTCGAGCGGCTCTTGAGGCGCGAAGGCCTGGACCCCGACCTCATCTACCGCCATCTCATCAGGCTCACCGTGGACATCAACCCCGGGCTCAGGAACCCCAACATGATCATGACCGGGGCCGAGCTCCGCATCCCGGCCATCGGCCCGTACCTGGCCGCCTACGGCGGCGGTCCGGAGCTGGTGCAGGTGGCGGACGCCGGCCCCTCGGTGGCCACGGACGCCCCCCCGGCCGCCGCTCCGCGCCGAGGGCGCAGGGGCGCGAGGCGCGAGCAGCCCGCCGCGGCCGTCCCGACCGCCGCGTCCGCCCAGGCGGCGCCGGGCAGGTTCCGGATGAACACCGCCCGACTCCCGGCTGCGCCGCTCCCCACCGCCGATTCCCAGAACGCCAAGCAGGTCCTTTCGCTCATCTTCACGCGGCTGGGGGAAAAGGTGAGCGCCAAGGGAAGGCTGTTCCTGCCCCTGGACGAGCCGCCACACTTCGACGTGGACACCTCGGCCATGCCGGTCGTGGACCTGAATACCGGACGCCACATAATCCTCGATCTCAACCGGACCCTTTCCGAGTCCTTCGTCGCCCGCTTCAGGGCCAAGTACCCCGACTACATGGTTTTCCAGCCCGCGCGGGGAGAGCGCATGGAGAAGGCGCTCGAGCGGCTCTGGCCCATGTGCGGCTACTACCGGGTCTACGACAAGGGGCAGGCCTTCGAGGGCGGCAGGGACGTGAAGATCCGCATCTCTTCCGACTGGCTGGTCTGGCCGACCTCGACCGACTGGAACCGCGGCCAGCCCGTGGTGATTAACCTCGCGCCCGCCCCGGACAACGGGACTCCGCTTAGCTGGGTGAGATTCCTGGCCCTCCACAACATCTCCGTCATCGACCTGTACCGCGGCGAGATCCTGGCCGGCGGCAGCCGCGCGGCCACCCCGGTAAACAACTTCACCGTGGTGGACGCCGACAGCGACAATCCCTCGGCCTTCGCCGAGGCCTTCGTGAAGGCGCTGGGGTTCACCCCCCGCATCGGCGTTGCGGTCGACCTGGAGGGCGGCCGCGTCACCACCGGAGGGGCAACGATAGGGTCCGGCCCGCCTCCAGCGGTCTTCTGGGAGGACGGGGACAGGAAGACCATCCTGGAGTACGGGGATCTCACCACCGACGAGCTGGAGGTCCTGCGCAAGAACGGCTTCTCCATCATCTCCAGCGCCCGGGACAGCCAGACGGTCCTCAAGTCCATCCTGGCGGCGCTGGACATCAAGCTGGGCGGCCCCCTGGTCCTGAACGGCGACAGCCCCGGCGGCCCATCCATCAAGCTCACCCTGGCCGGACAGACCTTCGCCTTCGGGGACCGCGTCTATCTGTTCACCTCCACCGACCTTCCCGACAGCATGACGGGGCTGGACCCCAACCAGAACGTGGTGGTCCTGAAGTACCGCGGCGCAATGACCGGCGCACCCGCCCCCGTCGCCGCAGGCGCCCCTCCGGTCCAGCCGGGCGCCCGGGACGACGAGCCCGACTACGAGGGTCCCACGGTCGTAATTTCCGAAGATATCTGATCTTTACCCGGTTTCCTCGGGAGGACGCCAGGCGTCCTGACTCCCGCCAGCGACTCCGGGTCGCGATCCCGGTCAGCCCTGACCCCCAAAGCCCCTTGCGCGGGCGCGCCTACACGTGCGCCGCGTAAGGGGCTTTCCCTTTCGGCCATTGTCCCGAACGGGTCGGGGCCGCTAAAATCCTGTCGCTGTCCGCCCGTACCCTCCCCTCAAGATTCCCCCTGTCCACCCCCGTCAAGCAACGGCCCTTCCCATCGCTTCTTCAAGTGCCAGACCAGGGCTCCCCGGCGCCCCACCCGACTGCCGGACACATCGTGTCCCGCCCGCTTCGTCCGGCCGGTCTATCTCGGGTTCGACGGCCGCCTCCGCGCCAGTTTCGCCCGGCCGGCCTTCCATGCGTTCCATGGCCTCTGCCGCGACCGCTCCGTCCGAGGCGGCCGGTTTCCGCGACATTCTCCTCTTCTCGCCGCATCCGATTCGATCGTCGCATTCCGCCGTCTCGCCCGCTCCCGACTGGGGTCATCCCCGCCATCGGCATCTCAGGCATCATTAGCCCCGATCAGCCTCGGACGGCGACCTGCGCTCCCTCGGCCGATAGCCCTCCGATAACGTTCGGGCGGCAACCCGGGCAGGGCGAGCCTTGCGTTTCGGCCGGCCTTTCCTGCTCGGGCCGCAACGCCTCGCGACACCCCGACGTCCCCAAAAGCTCTGGGGGTTTCCCGTCGCGCGCATGTCGCCTCCCCCGACATCCGGAGTCACGGGACCGGGCCGGTCTGAGTCAAGGGGGAAACACGGAGATTTTTCGCGGTTTTCGGCGCGGGGTATCTTGAGCCAAGTTGTTGAGGTTTTTTTTTAAAATTATCCCAGCCGTCGTGAAGCCCCGGGATATCTTTCTGACGGGATCCGCCCGGGTCCCGGCGTTTTCCGGGCCGGAGGCGTCGGGTCGCCTTTTTTATGCCGCCTGTTTCATATAAAATATAAACAGGCGGCCTGCGGCGCCCTGGCCACGATTGCGCCCCGGCGCGGGATCCCAAGGCGGGCGCCTTCCGCCCCTTGAGGCTCTCGGCGGCGGGGAGCCCGAATAGCTGGCTCATGATGAACTGGAAGATAACATTCCACATCGGGGAGACGGACGAGTCCCTATCCCGCCTGGACGCCGCCCTGAACGCGGGCGGACGGGCGCGGCTGGATTTTTCCGTCCGCCTTCCGGTTCCCGTGGACCCGCCGCCGGCGGCCAACTATGCCTGCGCGGACGATTCTTCCCCGAAGCCGGCGGGAGACGCTTCCCAGGACCCCTCTCAGCCGGGTTCGCTTTGGGCCGATCCGGGGTTGCCCGCTCCGTTGGATCCCGATCCCCTATCAGGCGTGCCTTCCACCGTGGGCGCCATCAAGCCCGGCTCCCTGTCGGGGGGCAGCGGCTTATCCGGTCCCTCGCCTTCCGAATCGCAGCCCACCGGAGGGACTCCTCCGTCCGCAGGCATTGGCACCGATCCCCTGGACGGCATCTCCGCAGCCGCAGGGGCCATCAGGCCAGGCTCTTTGGCGGGCGGCGCAAATCCCTCGGTACCGACCCCCGTCAAATCTTCTCCGTTGGGGATGGACCCCGATCCCCTGGCGGGCATCTCCGCCGCCGCAGGTGCCATCAAGCCGGGCTCCCTGGCCGGCGCCCCGAAGCTTTCCGGACCGTCCCCGACAGGGCCGCCTGCCCCGGGGATGGACCCCGATCCCCTGGCGGGCATCTCCGCCGCCGCAGGGGCCATCAAGCCGGGCTCCCTGGCCG
>JAISFS010000328.1 GCA_031263485.1 Deltaproteobacteria bacterium
AGTCTTGGGTAAGGAAGCTCTTCATGTTTTCTACCTTGATACTATGTACGTGTTATTTCATCAGAGAGACTAGTTCCCTTCACCTCTATCGTAAGGCAGGTCAGGATCAACGACTGCTGCTACAATTTCCTGACAACAAAATGCGTCACCATACTAATACCATCATCATCATCATCATCATCATCATCGTCATCGTCATCGTCATCGTCGTCATCCGCTGCAGAAGGCCGCGCCAGCGGAGTCGGCTTCCCGATAAGCCGCTAAAGCGCCAGGTATCCCGAAAGCGCCAGCTCTGAAGAGCCCCCATGGCAACTCGCTGAACCGCGCCTGCCATACCCTGTTCCTCCGGTCGTACCAACCGGGAACCTGCGCCGGGCCCGTGATTGACATACACTCATTGGTGCCATAAAATCGAGTTCGCTCTCCGCCATGACCGCGCGGTTTCCGCGAAGGCCAGAGGCCTGCGGGAGAACCGATGCCCCTTGAAAAGCCAGGCCCCCGGAAAGCCGTTCCCAGGGAAAACCATGCCCCTGGATTCGCCTTCGCTGCCCGATAGCCAAGGACGTCCGGAATCCCATGCGGCTAGGATATCCCCGATGAATCCTTTCAGAAGCTGACCTGGACATCGTCCGAGAAGCCGTCCAGGGCCCGATGCAAGAACGTCCGGCCTTCCGTGCAGCATACGTCCGGAAGGCCATCGGCAAAACGACCTCAGGCAAAGGCGAGGACCTCGGCCGCATCGGTTTGGATGCGTAACACTGCAATCATACGCGAGTCATCAAACTGAAGATGACGTGACGTCGCGGGCTCGGCCCGGTACGTCATTAGGGGAACAGTCCATATGCTCGGAAAGGGACATCGTATTGCCGCCAAGGACCATATCCGAGTGACGCCAGCCATAGGCGGAAAGGAAAGGAATATTCTTGCCTGCCTGCTCGGAAGTGACTGAGTTGTAACGTGCGTGGTGATCGATTTTCCTGAATGCATTAGCCGTCCCAAGGCGAGAGACGAAAATGTCTGGCACGAACCGCGGAAATCCTATAAGCAGGTCAGGACGGCGGGATGACTGACCATGAGCTGGTCCTGTACCCTAACACCAGAAAATCCGAACGTTTATGGCGATGCTTTCTACGAATTGCGGGAATACCGCCTCGGGCTCGATCCTGCTATCCTGCCTGGCAGGCCTCATCGCGCTGGGGACCGCATGCCTCTTTTCCGGAGGCCGGGCCCTCGGCGAGCCCTGCGAGCTGTCGTTGCCGATAGAAAACGATCGGGTGGACCGCTATTTCGTCAAGGCCGATGATGTGTACGATTTTTCCCTTCTTCCCGAATATGGCGAGAAGACACGAAAGTTCAGCGGAGAGGAACGGAAGATCAAAAGCAGAGGCTTTGGCCCGTATTTTTCCGAGATAGGCGAAGACGCCCGATATTACGAGGCCGGAAGATTCCGCCTGGACGGCCTCCTCTACAGGCTGATCATTTACCGGCACGAGGGATTCGGGGACGTGACCGCCCTGACCTTTCAGCTGAACAGCTACGGAAACGCCGACGCACCCATCGACGCAGTAGTCCTCGACAGCCTGTGGGCGTTCGAGGAGGCGGAATTTTCCCGATGGTTCAGGGTATCCCGAAACGCCATCGAAATCGTCCATTACGTGACCTTCATCGCCGAGATCGTCGATGGCGGCGACATCGGCGATCCCATCGAGAAGCCATACGCGCAACCATACCGGACGGAGCGGTATCGGATCGATAAAGGCCGTTTCGAGCTGCTCCTTGAGGTGGACTTTCCGTTTAACGTTCCGGGATATGGAATCAAGATGTTCTGACATGCCCCCGCGGCAAGGCGCGGCGCCATTCCGCGATCGCCTCAGGCCGTAGCCGCAAGTCCGCCGTCGCAGCTTCGCTTTCCCGCCCCTTCCCTTGTCCCTGGACACAGGATTCGGCGGGACGAGGGGCACCGGAGTCCGCGAAAGGCGCCGGAAGGCGACCCGATCGCGATAACGCCCTCTCGCTACCGACTCCGAATCCTTTTCTGAGCCGACAAGATCCTTTTCTGAAGCCGGCCAGATCCTTTTCTGAGTCGGCCAGATCCTTATCTGGCCCGACCAGGTCATTTTCTGACCCGCCCGGTCATTTTCCCACCCGGCCAGATCCGGCCCGAACGGGCGGCGACCGACTACTGGAGCACCCTCGCAGCCGAGACTCTGGCCGAAATCTCGTCCTGGAAGCTTTTGAGAAACGGGTTCGCGACCGCCTTCCGCTCCAGCTCGAAAGCCAGATCTAGCGCCTCGGGGCGCCTGCCCGCCTTCGCGAAGGCGTCCAGGATCGCCATGGCCGCCCTGGCCCAAAGCCCCGAGGCCTCGGGGCCCGAAGGGGAACCCGCGCTCCTGAAGGTATTCAGGGCCTCGTCCGGCCGGCCTTCGGCGGACAGGCGGCGCACGTAGAGGAGCCCTCCCCGGTTCCTGGCGGCGCGGTCGGCATCGTCCCGGGGCTCGTAACGTTCGATCAGTCTGAAGACGCGGGCGGCGAGGTCCCCGTTGCCTGGCTTGGACAGGCTCGCCCCCAGGAGCCCTACGTAAAAGTCCAGCGGGCGGGGGGATCCGGCATCGGCGGGGAGAGCCTCCAGTTCACTGAAGTGCCTCAATGCCGCGTCCGGCGAGCCCGCGAGCAACGCTGCCTGCACCAGGGCCTGCAGGGCTCGCGCCTTGGCCTCCGTCGGCCCGCGACCGCGGAGGGGCGAGAGCCTCTCCAGATGGGACTCTGCGCCCAGGAGGTCACGGACCGCCGCGCGGGCCACGATAAGCGAGCCCAGGGCCGCGGCATGGCGGGCGGCCAGGCCCGGGACCGCCTTGCCAGTGAACCGCTCGAGGTAGAGCTCCGCCTCTGACACGAAGCGTCCGCCTTCCGAGAGTATGTCCACCGCGTAACGGGCGAACTCGGCCTCGCGCAGGCGCGAGGCCGCGCCGGCCTTGCCGGCCGCGGTCCCCGTGTCGGGCCAGGCCGGAAGCCCCGGCCGAGGGCCTGCCACCGCGAGGAAGGCCTCCCTCAGGCGCGGGAGCGCCGCCTTGGCGACGAGCGTCCTGGCGGTAGCGACGAAGGCGCCGGCCTCAAGCCGGGCCGCCTTCGCCAGGGCCGCGGCGGTCCTGGCCGAGGTGAGCGGGAGCCCGTCCTTGGGAAGGCCGCGGATGGCCCGCAACGGGTCGCCAGGAGCCAGAGCGGCACCGGGCCTGAAGCGCCCCTCGATGCCCAGGTCAGGGACAGGTAGCGCCGCCTCCGGGTCCAGGTCCCTCATGAGCCCCAAAATCCCCAGAAGCGAGCGCGAGACGTCCGCGAGATACGGCTCCGGCTCTATGTCCCTGGCTCCGGCCAACGCGGCCAGGCACATGTTGAAGCCGACCCGGGCCCTCAGTTTGGCGAGCGTCAGGACCTGCGTCCCCGAGACCATGGACGGCGCCACGCCGGACAGTCCGGCGCCCGCCGAGCCAGCTCCCTCGTCCGGGTTGGGGGCCAGCTTGCCTTCCGGGCCCTGAAGGACGATTTCCTCCCCGTCCGGCCTTGGCCCCTGCCCGCCGCCCGGATCCTGTGGGTGGTCAGGCACCGAAAAGCCGCCGGGTCCCTCAAGGCCGGCGGCCCACTCAAGACCGCCGGGCACGTCAAGGCCATCGGACCCCTTAAGGCCTCCAGGCCCCTTAGGGCCGATTGCCGTGAAGAAGGGATCCTTCAGAAGCGAATACAGCACGGCGGCCTCGCGGTAGTCTTTGGCTAGCACCGCCCGATCCAGCATCCAGGCGATCATGACGGCCTCCGCTAGCTCCAGCCGTCCGGTTAGCGGGATGCCCCCTTTCCGGGCGAGCGCCTCCCTGGCTTCGGCGCATCTCCCCGAAGCCGCCAGTCCCCAAGCGAGGGCGTCTCGGGCCGCGAGCCACAGCCGCTCGGCCCGGGCCCGCCTCCCTCCCTCCGGGAGCCCCGGGATGAGCGGCGCGGCAGCGTCCAGACTGGCCAACACCGGCCTGGCCGAGTGCTCCATGAGCTTCGGCAGGAAGCGCTGGGAGGCATTCTCGGAGGGGAAGCCCGACGCGAAGGGGCCATCCTCTACCGCGAATTCCTCCGAGTGCCTCCTCAGGAAGCCCGCGAACCTCTCCAGGTCGCTCAAAAGCGGCGCGAGCATGATGTGGGTAGCCATTGGGAGAATCTTCCTTGTCCTTGCCGGGCTCCGCCGCACCGGGGCGATGCACCGCCGCGGGTCTGCCTCGTCAACGCCGTGCGCCGTGAGGGGCGCCCGACCGGCTCCCACGAACCTGCGGTCACGGGCAGTCCAAGTCGCAGAAACTGCCCCGCGAGCATTCGGGCCATGCCGACAGCGCTTAAATGCCTGCCTTCGACGACTTGGGGGCTTGCCGACGGGCGCCTAAGAGCCGTGCCGAAGGCAGTTGAGGGCCTGGCCGCCCGTTGATTAGGGTTTCACGCCCGTTAACAGGCGGCATAATCCACACATAGTTCCATGGAATATAGTCTTTTATTTCACAGTCATAAAAGACGTCACTTCATGGTTTCGACCGTAACCAGGTCTGCTACTGAAACCCTATGCTTACGATCAATGGCGCACTACACGCCTCTATCCGGTCAGCCGAAGCTTTCCGGACTACTTTGTCATAGAGC
>JAISFS010000033.1 GCA_031263485.1 Deltaproteobacteria bacterium
GCTCTATGACAAAGTAGTCCGGAAAGCTTCGGCTGACCGGATAGAGGCGTGTAGTGCGCCATTGATCGTAAGCATAGGGTTTCAGTAGCAGACCTGGTTACGGTCGAAACCATGAAGTGGCGTCTTTTATGACTGTGAAATAAAAGACTATATTCCATGGAACTATGGTGAAGTCCCCGCGCCTGACAGGCCGAGCGCGGAATCCCCCGGACTGGCCGGTGAATGGGCTGGGTAAGGGCCGAGAGGGTCCGGGGGAGTTCGGGATGGGTACGGCTAATCCGGTGAGGGTCACGAGGTTGCCGGGACTGGCCGTGACGGTATCGGGATGTTGCCGGGAAAGGTCTCCATCCTGCGCCCCGGAAACGGGGCGGCGGCTACTTCCTGCGGAGCCCGCTCCCGCCGGTACCCGGCAGGCTGACGGAGATTTTCGGGCAGTTCCGGCGATAAGGCCTTTATGGAGCGTGCCGGGAAAAACCCGGCCTTCCAGGCGGGCTCGATAGCTCCGGGCGAGGGCCGAGAAGCTCTGCGGTTGGCGTGCGGGGCGAGCGCGTATAATCAAGGAGCCTACAATCGGTATCCGTTCACGGAGGGGGCTGAGGGAGCTGAGGGGGCCGAGGGGACGGCACGGGCCGAGACGGTTTGCCGAGGACGGAGCCCCGAACATCGCGCGATGTCAAAAATAGAAATGTGGGCAGGCACAGTCGGCTTGCCAATACCGGCGACCTGAAGCGGAAGGATACAGCTCACAAGGAAATTAAATTAATGATTTCAGCATCTTATCTAACCCGATCCCCTTCGGTTGCTGACATCGGTTAGAGGAGCATCGCTTTTCCTCTGACGTGCCGGAGAGCCTCCTGTCGGCGTTTCGACATCTAGCTCCGGGCGGGCCTTGCGTTTTCCCGGGCGTAGCCGGGACGCTCTTCCGTTTCGGACTCTGCATGCCGAGGGATTCGGATCGGGGAGATGTGGTTTCTTCTGGCATTGAGGATCTTCGGGTGATTTGTCCTTTCTTTTCCGACAGAAAAAGGATAGAATCAGGCAAAATCGAAAACCGAGCGCGACAGATCGCCCGCCGCCGCGAGGCGGCGATAGGAGCCCTGTCCCCGTCCGGCTCTGGCCGGGTCGGGGTTTAGGCCGGAAGGGGGATCGGCGGCCCCCGGCGGCGCCGCCCCCCGCGAACCGAATCTGCTGGCGGGCCTGAGAGAGCGGGCGCGAGCCTGCGGCCCTGCGGGCCCTGATGGGAGACAGCGGACGATGCTGGGCATAGAACGGCGGCAGGCCATCCTGACCCGCCTCCTGGAAAAACGCAAGGTCCACGTGGCGGAGCTCTCCGAGGAGTTCGGCGTGACCGCCGAGACCGTGAGGAGGGATCTGGAGCGGCTGGAGAAGGAAGGCCGTGTCAGGCGGAGCTACGGGGGAGCGGTGCTCGCCCGCCCTTCCAACGAGGATCTGCCCTTCAACAGCCGCAAGGCCAACAACACGGCCGAGAAGGAGGCCATAGCCGTCAAGGCCTTGGGACTGGTGAACAGCGGGGCCACCCTGATGTGCGACTCGAGCACCACCGTGCTCGCCCTGGTCGAGCTCCTGACCGGCAAGAACGACATCACCCTCATCACCACCTCGGTCAAGATCCTCCACGACTTCGCCAACTCGCGGCTGAGCCTGGTGGGCACCGGGGGGACCCTCAGGGGAAGATCCTTCTCGCTCACTGGCGAGGGCGCCCGGCGGACCCTGGAGGCCCACAACGTCGACATAGCCGTGATGGGCTGCAAGGGCATCGATCTCGACAAGGGCATCATGGAGTCCAACGAGCCCGAGGCCGTCCTGAAGAAGATCATGGCCGACCAGGCCAAGACCAGGATACTCCTGGTCGATCACTCCAAGTTCGACCAGGTGGTCTACCGGAAGGCCCTGGAGTTCTCCGACGTCGACTGCATCGTGACCGACCGAGAGCCCGACAGGGCCTGGTCGGACTTCTGCCGGGCCAAGAGCATTCAGCTAATCTACTGAGGGGCTTGACCGCGCCGCGACGGGATGCGCTGAGACGGGGCTGCGACTTGCTCCGACCGTTCCGGGCCGGAAGCCTGCGTTGCCGGGTACCCGTGCGACCTTGTAGCCACTGGCGGCTCCTGGCCGCTTGAGCAACAGCACTAATTCCACTTCTGCGAGACGGAGAGTCGCGAAAGATCATCCATCAATACTTGGCATGATTATTGCTTGCTCTCCGTCTCTCTGATAGGAGGGCCTGGGGAGATCATCTGCTAAACGACGGAAATCCCG
Source organism: Deltaproteobacteria bacterium (assembly GCA_031263485.1). Lineage (GTDB taxonomy): Bacteria > Desulfobacterota > Desulfarculia > Adiutricales > Adiutricaceae > JAIRZX01. Next base: position 2,281 of record JAISFS010000033.1, read on the forward strand.
TTCAGCAATCATAGGTGACCTGTCCCGTTTCGGCGAGGCGGGGTATTTTTTTGCCCTGTCTGGCCCGGCGTGCGGCCAAATACTTGAAAGCCATGCCTTCTAAAGTTCAGTGTGGTCAGCAGGTAACGTGATCGGAGGGTATTACCGGTCAGGATTCAAAGTCGGCTCAGATGTGATACGCCCTGAAACATAACTGTTTCTCATGCACCCATTCGAAGATCCGACTGACTGAGTTACCATCAGCGGAACTGAGTTGAAATTTTTTAAGTTTAAGCTGGATACCGCATATGCTCCTTAACTAGGGAAAGGGATGTGGAACCTACCAACAATTTAGCCGAGCAATCCATAAGTTATTGGGTCATCGACAGGCTTGTCACTCACGGGACCCGGAGCGAGAAGGGACGGGAAAGACTGGCTCGCATGATGACCGTCATTGCCACATGCCAAAAACGCGGCTATAGCCCATACGATTATTTCCTGCGAAGTATTACGGCTTGGTGCAAAGGGGAGGACCCCCAGTCCATGCTTGATTTATAATACTTCCCGAATTTTTTTTGACTATTTTGCTGACTCTGTAAATTATTTCCAGAGCCAGCTTTATTTGGAGAATAGTGCAGGATAAAACAAGTCCAGAGTGAAAATTCTGCGGGTATGACGCAATTCGGTGGCCTGCCGAGGGGGGGGTGAACGGCTACCTAGTTTTCTGGTAATTCTAAATATGTTATATTTATATATGGCACAGATATCTATTCCTAATTAACATTAGCTGACTCAGTTCATTTATAGCTCCTGTAGAGGCCCAGACCAGTAAGATTGACTTGCAAGCCCCTGTTATCACGTAACGGTTTCAAAGTCTGGCATTGACAAATTTGATTTATACTGGTATAAATTTATTGTGTTGCCTTGTTGGCTATTTTAAATGTCCGATGTTTTAGATAGTTGCGTGATCCACTTTATCGGGTTTTTGGAACTAATTTATTTCCAGCGTCTTGAGGCTTACCAATTATTTGAGGTCCAGATTAACTTGTCGATGGATATTAACAACTGCCGAAACATTTGATATTTCATGAGAAGGTACTGATTATGGAAGAACAGCCGCATTCCCAGCTATTGGATCTGGGGCTCGATATCGTTGAATTTGTTGGATTTAAGGAGAGGGAAGCAGTTTATGTCGACAAAACACATTTGATTCAGGAATTGATTACAGGAAAACGTAACCAGTTTCTCTTGACCAGACCAAGGAGATTTGGGAAAACCGTTCTTGTCAGCACTATGGAGGATATTCTTTTAGGAAGGCGGGAATTGTTCGAAAATACATCGATATCGACAAGTGGATACAAATGGGAAAGATCGCATGTAATTCGACTTGACATGGCTTCATTCGATGTTGATGCAGATATTTTTGAGCATAATTTATCTGAAAAAATCCGTGGCATAGCATCACGTTTTGCCATTAACCTGAACAATAAGGGAGCTGGACCTTTGCTGGTCGAATTAATTGAGCAGCTTTATGATTTTTCAAATAAAATTCCATTACCTCTCAAGGACACTGAAATATTTCCGACTATACCTAAAGTCGCTGTACTTATTGATGAGTATGATTTCCCTTTCTTTGAAAATTTTTATGACTCCATCAAACTTGGAACCATAAGACGGCGAATACGAGCTTTTTATTCCGCGCTGAAAACTTCGCTTGGAAAGGTTCGTTTTCTATTTCTAACAGGTGTTACAAGGTTTTTGTCATTGACTTCATCGTCTGGATTAAATAATTTGCAGGACCTCACTTTTGCAAAACAATATGCTTCTATCTGCGGTTTTACAGAGAAGGAAATTCGCGATAATTACAATGACTATTTGGTTTCTGCATGTGATGAATTGATCGGTGAAGGAATCCTTAAACAAGGCTCTTCTGTAGACAAGTTGTTTGATATGATACGGGATTGGTACGATGGATATAGTTGGGATGGCGAAACAAAAATTTTCAATCCAATATCTATTTTGAACTTTTTACAAAACAATGAATTCGGTAGGTATTGGTATGATACTGGAGCTCCTGAATTTCTTGAGCAACTACAACTCAAAAATGTGGATTACTTTAAGGCGGCAACAAAAAATATTGTCTATTCTGGAAAAATCTCAGCTTACAATATCAGACGGTTATTATATCCACAAGCCGCACTTTTCCAGACCGGATACCTTACCGTAAAGAGTAAACCTATAATTGATCAAAAAGGGAAATCTTTCACGCTATGTATCCCGAATGGCGAAGTCAGACTGTCATTCGCGGAAGATTGTTTAATCCCCAATTTATATAAAGATATAAATCGGGTGAGTGCAACGGATTATCCGGACATCATCGCTTTATATCAGGATTTCGCCAATGCTTTCGTATCTTTTGACGCGGTGAGGGCTGCTGAAATCCTTCAAACTGTTTTTGCGAAAATCCCTCACCAAATTCATGAGCAGACCGAATCGTTTTACAAGTCCCATATGCTCCCTGCATTTTTCTTCATAGACGGTTTTCTCTCAATTGAGGACAGCTCTGGAGCTGGAGATTCTGATCTTGTATTGCAGACACGGAATGACGATGTTGTTTTTATCATAGAGGTTAAATATAGCAAATATAGTGGCAGTTCCGAGGATGAATCGTTGCGACAGGCGTCTGAACCACTTGATTCGCCAGGGCTAGACGTTTCTAATATGGAATTGTCTCTTGATCCTGTGAGGACCGATGCCCTAGAGGCGTGTGCTGACGAAAATAGCGAATTATACGCACAGGCCCAAAACCATAAGATCAACTGGGAAATCATGAAACTTCTTGAACAGGGAGAAAGAAAAGCATTTAGTCAAATATTCAAAAAGGGATACCATATTAAACATCTTAATTTGGGAAGAAAGGTTGTCGCCGTTTCGGTCTCCGTGGTTGGCAGGATACACGTAAAAATCAAATTCGAAATAATTCAAGATAATCCGGTTCCAGCTTGACTGAACTTTGCCGCAGATCCTAAATGTATTTATGCGTTTCTGTAATGTTTTCGGAACCGTTAGAGGAGTCGGCTGTCAACGGGAATGGTGATAGATCGAAAAGGAAAAGATCGGCATGAAGCGGCAGCATGTAATGCAGCTCCGCCATCCGGAGCGGCATCGGCATTATTCCTGCGGCGATTATCGTCTCGACTTCTTGCGGACCGGTTTTCCCTGCGGCACACGGTCACGCCTAGTCGAATTTGGTCCATCCTGTGCCAGGTGGTTGACCGGACGCGGGCTTGCCTCGCCGTCGTCGGGCATGGTTCAGGCGGCCTGTCGCCGGGGCAGTTGCCGCGCCGCCTTACGGCCGGCGGTTACTGAGGCAGATGCAGGGCACTGCCAGGTCGTCATCAGCCGTCCTGCGCTCCGGTCAGGAGCTTCAGCAGATCGTCCTCGCTTATCACCTTGATACCCAGCTGGGACGCGGCCGCCGTCTTGTTGCGGCCGGTCTTGTCGCCCGCGACCAGGTAGTCGGTGTCGCCGGTCACGGCCGAGAGCACCCTCCCGCCGGCGGCGGTGATGCGGGCCTTGGCCTCCGCGCGGGTGAGCCCCGAGAGTGTCCCGGTCAGGACCAGGCGCTTTCCGGACAGGGGCCCGTCCCCGGCGGGTGCCTCCAGCGTTGGCTCAATGCCCAGCTCACCGCCCGTCAGATCGCCGATGAACTCCTCGTTCAAAGGGCTCCTGAAGAAGGAGTCGATCGCGTTCGCGGCCTCGGTGCCGACGTCGTTCAGGGTGGTGAGCTCGTCTTCGGAGGCGCGGGAGAGTTCCGCGAGGCTCCTGTAGCGGCCCGCCAGGATCTGGCTCACGCGCTCTCCCACGTGGCGGATGGAGAGCCCGTGGATGTAACGCCACAGGGGCGCGGTCCTGGCCTTGCCGATGGACTCAAGGAGGTTCGCGGCGGACTTCTCCCCCATGCGGGGAAGACCCTCCAGGTCCTCCTTCTTGAGCCGGAAGATGTCGGTAGGTAGCCGCACCAGCCCCTCGTCCAGGAGGATCTTCGCGAGCTTGGGGCCCATGCCGTCAATGTCCAGGGCGTACTTGCCCGCGAAGTGGATGAGTCTCTGCTCTATCTGAGCGGGGCAGTCCTTGTTGGGGCAGCGGCGCACGGCCTCGCCCGCGGGCCTGACGGAAGGCCTGCCGCAGACGGGGCAGTCCGTAGGGAACACGAAGGGAGGCAGGCCGTCCGGCCTTTTTTCCAGGATGACGTCTATTATCTCCGGGATCACGTCGCCCGCGCGGCGGACGCGCACCCAGTCGCCGGGCCGCACGTCCTTCCGCTTGAGCTCGTCCTCGTTGTGCAGGGTCGCCTGGGTGACCGTGACCCCGCCCACCTGCGCGGGCTCCATGAGCGCCACCGGGGTGAGCGCGCCGGTTCGGCCGACCTGGACGTCGATCGAAACGACGCGGGTGACGGCGGCGAGCGGCTTGAACTTCAGGGCCACAGCCCAGCGCGGGGCGCGGGCGGTCGTCCCCAGCCGCACCCAGTAGCCCAGGTCGTCCACGGTCGCGACCAGCCCGTCCGCCTCGAAGGGAAGGCTCTCGCGGTCCTCCTCGGCTTTCCGGAAGACCTCGAGCACCCCGTCCAGGTCCCTGCCGGCGCCGGTGGACCCCGATTCCTCGATCCTGAAGCCCCAAGACATCAGGGTATCCATCAGCCCCGCGTAACTGCGGTAGAGCGCCGGATCGGGGTCGTCCACCCCGTAAGCGAAGAATCTCAGGGCCCTGCCGCGCGTGACCTCCGGATCCAGCTGCCTGAGCGATCCGGCCGCGGCGTTGCGGGGGTTGGCGAAGAGGGGGAGCCCGGCTTCCTCGCGTTGGCCGTTGAGCCTCGCGAACTCGGCCTTTTCCATGTAGACCTCGCCGCGGACCTTGACGGACGCGGGTACGCCCGGAAGCTCGAACGGCGTGGCCTCGCCGGCCTCCTCGGGCGAGGGCGCCGCGGGAGGCTTGCCTGCGGAGTCGAAGAGCCCTCCGCTCCCGGCTTTCGGCCGACCGTGCGCCTTCGCGCCGTGTCCGCCTTTGCCGTCGGCGGGCATCGGGGGTACGCTGGACTTCACGCCGTGTCCGCCTTTGCCGTCGGCGGGCATCGGGGGTAAGCTGGACTTTGTGTCGTGTCCGCCTTTGCCGTCGGTGTGCCTCGGCGCTCCGCTGACCTTAGCGCCGCCGCGCGTTTTCGCGTCCCCGCCGACTTCCGCGGGGGCGGGGATCCTCCGAGGGATGTCCCCGATCGTGAAGACGTTGGCGGTGATGTTCTCGCCCACGCGCCCGTCGCCCCTGGACGAGCCCAGGACCAGCTCACCGTTCTCGTAGGCCAGCTCCACCGCCAGGCCGTCGAACTTGGGCATGGTGAAGTACGACACTGGCGAGCGGGCGGAAAGGAATTTCCGCACCCTGTCGTTGAAGTCCTTGAGCTCCTCGGGGTTCAGGGCCTTCTCCAGGCTGAGCATGGGACTGTCGTGGACGACCTGGGGGAGATCCCTGCCTGCAGGCGCGGCGCCCACCTCCGCTGTGGGGGAATCGGTCGTCCTGACGGCGGGGAAGGCCTTCTCCAGATCCTCCAGCTCGCGCAGGAGCCGGTCGTAGTCCGCGTCCGTGATTTCGGGGGAGTCCTTCTCGAAGTAGAGGGCGTTGTGGCGCCCTATCTCCGTGCGGAGCCAGGCGGCCCTGGCCTTGGCCGCGGCTTCCGTCTCGGGGGCCGGGGGAGGGCCGGCCTGCGCGTCCGCGCCGTCCGCCGCGGTCCCTGGGCCCTTGTCTTTCGGGGTCTTGCCGCCTACGCGCTCCATGCATGGCTCCTTCCGGGTCTCCGGGCGCAGGCACGGGCGCGGGCGCCCCTCAGAGGGAGCACTCCTTGCCCTTCAAGGGCCTTTGGCGGGAGACTCTTTGAAAGCCATATAGCACCAAAGGCGCTGATTGTCCAACTCCGCGCGAAGGCGCTTGACGCGGGACTTTCGGGTTGCGGTCGCTCGGGTCATGCAACCTCTCTCCGCACAATCGCCTCACTGGCCTGCAACGCCCTCCGCTTTCGCCGGCTCGGGCCTGGAGCCGGCGTGCGCCGATGACCGTGAGGCCGTTCGTAATCCCAGGCACCTCAAACCTTCCCGCGCTCCGGGCGGACGCCGCATGCTTTTCCGCACTCCTGGCGGACGCCGCATGCCTTCCCGCGTATCGGTATCGGGCGCAGGCCGCACGTCATCCCGCGTATCGGGCGCAGGCCGCACGTCATCCCGCGTATCGGGCGCAGGCCGCACGTCATCCCGCGTATCGGGCGCAAGCCGCATGTCATCCCGCGTATCGGGCGGACGCCGCACGTCATCCCGCGTATCGGTCGGAGGCCGCATTTCATCCCGCGTATCGGTCGGAGGCCGCATTTCATCTCGCGTATCGGGCTGACGCCACCGGCCTTCCCGCGTATAGGACATGTCCAGCAAGCCTTCCGACGTATCTGGCGGACGTTCCATGTCATCCCGCGTATAGGGCAGGCGGCGCAGGCCTTCCCGCGCTCCGGTCAGGCGCCGCATGCCTTCCCGCGTATCAGTCATGCCGGTCGGCGGAAGCTTTCCCTCGTTCCTGTCAGCCGCGCCATGCGCTCATGTCGGAATCAGTGCCGGGCAAAGCGATCCTCATGCGCACCCGGCACGCCTCGCGGGACAAGGCTTCCGATGCCCCGGACGCGCGACGGACGTCATGGCTGCCGATCGGCCGTCATGGATCGCCTGTCGTCTTCACGCTATTGACCGCCGGAGCCGATTCGGCGGGCGCGGGAGAGCCAGGGCGACGCGGCACGGCCCTCCGGCGTCCGGAGCGGCGTCCGGGGACCTGTCAGACGGTAGGGGCCGGGGCTTTCCGAGACCGCAGGCCGCCGGTCTCGGAAAGCCTTGCCCACTTCGGTCTTACTCTCTCCGGTCTTTCTTCCTCCGGTCTTTCTCCCTTCGATCTTCCCTTTTCAGTCTTCACGGGGGGGGAAGAGGGAGGCGTCGGTATGCGGTATGAACTGCGAGGCCATATAGTAATCCATGTACCCCGGAGTTTCGGAGAGCTCGAAGTTGGTCATCTTGGACTTGATGTCGTTCGCGGCGAGCCACATGGGGCCGGAGAGCGCCGCCAGGGTGCAGCCCGAAAGCGACCCGTTCCCGATGTACAGGAAGCGCTCCAGCGGCAGGCTCGGAAGGAGACCTATGGTGATGGCGTTCTCGAGGTTCAGGGACTTCCCGAAGCCGCCCGCGATGATGACCCGCTCCAGGGCCCCCATCTCCAGCCCCACGGCCTCGACCAGGGTCTGGTAGCCGGAGAACATGGCGCCCTTGGCGCGGATGAGGTTCTCGATGTCGATTTCGGTCAGGACCACGTCCTTGTCGATGCCGCTGGCCGCCGCGGGGCAGAGGAGGTACTCCAGCCCGTCCTCGCCCTCGCGAATCAGGGGCGAGGTTTCCGTCTCGTAGCGGCCCATCTTGTTCACCACCCCGGCTCGGAAGAGTTCGGCCACCACGTTGATGAGCCCGGAGCCGCAGATGCCTACGGGGGGCGCGTTGTCGATGACGCCCAGGTAATGCTTCTTGAGGTTCCTGTCGTAGAGGAAGTTCTCGATGGCGCCGGGGGCCGCCCGCATCCCGAACTTCACGCCGCCTCCCTCGAAGGCGGGCCCGGCCGAGCAGGCCGCGCAGGTGAGCCAGTCGCGGTTGCCGATGACGATCTCGCCGTTGGTGCCGACGTCTATGTAGAGCGTCAGCTCCTCGCGCTCGTAGAAGCCGGAGGCCAGCACCCCCGAGATGATGTCGCCGCCGACGTAGCTGGACACCGACGGGAAGAGCTTCAGGATCGTGAAGGGCTCCAGGTTCATGCCCAGCTGGCTGGCCCTCAGGGCCGGCCAGGATGCCACCGGGGGGACGTAGGGCGAGAGCCGGATGTTCTTGGGCTCCACCCCAGCCATGAGGTGGCTCATGGTGGTGTTCCCGGCGGCGTAGGCGATGTAGGTCCGCTGGCGGAAGCCGGGCACCTGCTCCTCCAGGCGGTCCAGGAGCTTGTTCACGGTGTTGGTCACCTGGAGCTGCAGGCGCTTCAGGCCATCCTGGCGGCCGGCGTAGACGATGCGGCTGATGACGTCCTCGCCGTAGGAGATCTGGCCGTTCAGGTCGGCCACGCTCGGGAGGACCTCGCCCGTCTTGAGGTTTATCAGCCTCGCCCATACCGAGGTGGTGCCGATGTCTATGGCCAGCGCGTAGAAGGACTCGTCCTCGTCCGCGGGGGCGATGGAGACGATCCGGCCGAAAGGCTTGGCCTCGCGGTCCGCGATCGGGAGATCGAGGTTCACCGTGACCTTGGCCCTGAAGTCGCTCGCGCGGAGCGTCTCCGGCATCGTCCGCACGGTCGCCAGGTCGACGTAGAGGTCCGTGAGGCCGAGCTCGGCGAGTCCCGCGGTCACGCGGTCCAGATCGCTCGTGTTGTCCGCCTGGTCCGGCGGGGGCAGGACGAGGCAGGCCTGCCTGACCGTGGGCTCAAGGCGGTCCACGGACACCTTCTCGTCCGCCTGCACGGCCTTCTTGAAGAAGGAGGCGTCGCCCCTGGACTCCAGGGGGATGAAGATCTCGGCCGGGCCCGAGCACTTGGCCCGGCAGGCGAGCCTCAGGTTCTTGGCGAAGTCCTCTTCCGAGAGGTAGAGCCCCGGCGCGGCGTCCACGGCGCCGGAGCGGAGCTCGACCATGCAACGGCCGCAGACCCCCTCGCCGCCGCAGGAGGCGTTGATGTGGAGCCCGCCCCGGTTGGCCGCGTCCAGTAAGGACTCGCCCAGGGGAGCCTTCACGGTCACCCTGTCCGGCAGGAAGACGAGCTCTGCGAAATCGTTTTCAGCTGACATAGTTCGGCATCTCTCCATCGGGGAATCGGGCCCTAGAAGAAGCCGGGGTCGGTCCTTATCCCTTCCGGGGTCTTCCAGCGCCGGTGGCTCCACATCCATTCGCGGGGCCGGAGGCGGATCTGCTCGCCCAGAATGTCGTTGGCCCTCTGGGCGGCTTCGGCGGGCCACGCGCCGTCCGGTGCGTCCGGCGGCGCCAGGCAGGGGAGGATCTCGATGACCGCCAGCCCGCCGTCCTCCCGTCTTGCGAACAGGGGCAGTATCGGCGCCCCCGTCCTCGCGGCCAGCTTGAAAGGCCCCAGGTTCGTCCTGGCGGGCCTTCCCATGAAAACGAGCTCGGCCCCGTCCCTTGGGACCACGGCGGCCTGATCGATGAGCGTGCCCAGGGTCCCGCCCGACCTGAGGACCCTGATCATCTCCCTGGCCCCCCGATCCTTGAAGATGAAGGTGTTTCCCGTGCCCGTCCGGGACTCGAGCGCCAGCCGCTCCAGGACGCCACCGCCCTGGCCGCGGCCCACGATGGCTATCGAGATCCCGAACTCCTCGCGCATCACGTGGGGCGCGAGCTCCCACGGGCCCATGTGGGCCGTCACGAGCACGAGGCCGCGGCCCTTCTCGCGCGCGAGCCGGATGGCCTCCAGGGCGTTCTCCCTGCCGTCCACCCTGTAACGTCCCCTGAAGGGGGCGAGCCCCCGCTGGTGGAGCACCACGGCCTCGGCCAGAGTCTGGGCCACCGACCCGAAGGAGAGCCTGGCCGTCCGCCCCGCGTCCAGGGAGCCGGGCAGGAATCCCGCCGCCTGGGCCCGCTCGATGTTGACCGTGGCTATCACGCGTCTCCGGCGGAGGGCCAGCCAGGCCAGCGTCCCGCCAAGGCGGGCGAGCGCCCTCAGCATGCCGAGCGGGAGCCTCGCGGGCAGGAACATGAGCGCCCCCGCGAGAAGCCTGAGGACCCTGAAGCCAGGTCCCGGGGCCGCGGACTGTGGAGTGACGGGGTCCAAGAGGCTCGATACTCCTGGGCGCCCCCGGCATCGTCCGGGGACTCGGGGAAGGCGGGGCGGCGGAACCGGCGGCTCGGGTCCTGAGACGGCGTTGGCGAGCGGGGCGCGACTGCCGAAGGGGCCCGGCCGGTGGAGGGGTGCCGTTCGGTCCGAGGGATGGTGACCGGCCGGTCAGGGGCCGGAGCGGCCCAGTCGGGCCGGGGAAGAACCGGCCAGGTCGGTCGCAGGCAAAAAAAAGGCCAGATAAAGGTCGTTACGGCACTCCCCTTGCCCCCGGAGTTTCCAGACGCTTCCAAACCCCCCGTGGCGGGGTTTCGGGGAGGCGGCCACCCGCCCTTTTGTTGGCTCTGAGGTGGTATTTTACCGGAGAAAGCCGCTCATGTCAAAAAAAGGAAGGCGTCCGGGCGTCCGGAAAAGCCGTCTTGGGCCGAGACATGCGTTGCGGGAAGAGCGCAAGGCTGTCACCTCGGCGGAACCTGAAGGTTCCGGGAAGCGCACGTGGTCTTCGTGAGAAAGGACGGGACCAGGCACGGGGTTCAGGGACCGGGAGGGGGGGCTTTCGAGCGTCCGGGGCCCGAAGTCGCAGGCGGGCGCACAGATGTCCTGGTCCGGGGATCGGAGGCTCCGGACGGTTCGGTGGCTTTCTCACAAGGTTCAGACAGGAGGCGTGCGGAAGTGAGGCGTTCGGGAGTGAGACTGGCGGAAGTGGGCGGGGGGATATCGAGGCAGGGCTCCGAGGGAAAGCCAGGATCTGGCGGAGCGAGACGCAACAGGGAGCGGTACGGTTGCTGCCCGCCTCTCCCCCGACCGGCGGAAGGACGCAGGGAGAGGGCGCGACGCCTGACGAACGTCAGGAAAAGGGTTTTACGGATGCGTGAGGCCGGTACCTGCGGGGCTTTCCGCGGGAAAGCCCGCTGGCGGGCAGTCCCGTGCGGATTCGGGCGGCGACCGGGGCCGTCCCGCCGGGGCAGGCCGCGACCGGACCGCGCGGTGCCGGACGGGGCTTGCGGTCCGGGCGGACGCAAGCGGTGTGTCGGCCTGCGGCTCCCGGCCCGCCGAGCGGCTACTTCGGCGGGAGTGCCTCCTGGGCCTGGCCCGCCGCGAGCCTGGAACCTTTCTCGAGCCGCTGGATGCGGGCCTCGCCGTCCTTCGCGAGCTCCTGGAACTGCTCTATCTGGCCCTTCATGACCGGGAGTGCGTTCCGCTTGAACGTCTCTATGTCGTCCAGGGCGGAGGTGATGTCCTGGAAGGACTGCTTCAGGACGTCAAGCGAGATGGTGCTGGAGATGGCCTGCTTTTGGATCTCCGCGCCCTGCTCCTTGAGCATCTTCGAGGTCTGGGCGATGAGCCCTTCGGTGGTCGTGTTCAGGGCCTTGATCTTCTCGAGGGTGATCTTCTGGTTGTAGAGGGCGCTCGCCACGGTTACGGCGGTGCGCAGGGCCGAGACCGTCACTGTCTTGGCGCGGTCCACGCCGCGGACCAGCTCGTTGTTGTTGCGCTTCACGACCTCCATGGCCATGAAGCCCTGCTGGTTCACCACCTGGAGGGTCTGCATGTCCTGGAGCCTCTGGCGCAGGGGGAAGAGGATCTCGTTCTCGATGAAGGTGATCTTGTCCTGATCCGCCCCCGCCGCCTTGGCCGCCGCCACCTTGTCGTCGATCGCCTTGTCCATGGCCGTGCCCAGCTCCAGGTCGGTCTTGAGTCTCTTGGTGTTGGCCCTGAGCGCGTCCTGCTCGCTCTTGAGCGAGACGTTGTCCTTCAAGAGCGTCTGCTTGCCGATCTCCAGCGACTCGATGATGGAGTTGATGACGTTCTCGGACTTCTGGTAGCGGCTGAAGTATTTCTTGATGGGGTTGGAGAAGAGCCTGAGGAAGCCCTTGCCTGAGAAGTCCACCCCGCTGGGGTCGAGCTGCTTTATCTCCTGCTGGAGGCTCATGAGCGTCTTGGAGACCTGGTCCCCCCCCTCGCCGGCCTTGGCGAGCTGCCCCATGGAGGTCTGCAGGAGCTGGTTGTTGGTAGAGTTGGAGTTCCTGAGGGCCTCGGCCCCGAAAGCGTCCATCAGGGAAGCTATCTTCTTCGCCTGGTCGGAGGACGGGTCCTCGCACTCCATCACGGCCTTGGCGTTCGACTCGGCCTGTTCCGCGATCTTCTGCTGGGCCTCCGGCAGCGCGGGCGGGTCGGGCTGGATTTCCTTCGCGATCAGTTCCGGGTCGGGGACGGTGAGGGAAAATTCGCTCATGCTTCTGTCTCCTGATGTTGGCGGTTAGGGACCCCCGACGGCGCGGGGGAGGGGCCGACCCGCACGTGCCTGCGGCGGCGGGGCGCCTCGCCAGTCGGGGCGCGGGCGGGAAAGTTGCGAAGGCGGCTTCGGTACCCTCGGTCCGCCGGCGGGGCCGCCGTGCGCGTCCTGCGGGCGGAGGACCGGAGGAAGTTCCGGACGAACGCTTTTTCACCTCTCGAGGTATATGGCAATTCAGGGTTGCTGTCAAGAATTTTGCGGAAACGGGAGTCTTTTCGTCGGCCCGTCGGCTTCCTGAATCAGGAAAGTTGCCGTCGGCGTGGCTTCGGGCGTACCCTCGGACGATCGGGCGGCGCCCCGGGCGGTCGGGGACGCCGCTGGCGGGCGCATGTCCCAAAGCGGGACCGAGGCGCCGTCCGGCGGAGAGCGGCAGCGGGAGCCTGGCGAAGGGACTCGCCGGGGCCTCCCTCGACGGGACGGCATCCCGCACGCGCGGGATGCCGTCGCCCGCTTCCGGTAGGCGCGGGAACAGGCGCTCCGCGGGCTCGGGCTCATGCCCCGTCGGGCGTTTCGCGGGTGTCCGGTGCCGCTTCATGATTACGTTTCACTTGCGTCACGAAGGCTCGCTGGCCGGACGCGGCTTTCCTGGCTGTACTGACCGCAACGAAGGCCCATGCAACCAGCCGACGCTTCCAGTCCCGCCGTCACTTCCTGTCCCTCCGATGTTATCTGTCCCGCCGTCACTATCCTGTCCTTCTGCTGTTTTCTGTACCGCCGTCATTTCCTGTCCCTCCGCTGTTGTTTTCTGCCCCTCCGATGTTTCCGGTCACGCCCATGCTTCCTGTCCCTCCGATGTTTCCGGTCCCGCTCACGCTTCCGGTCCAGCTGATGCTTCTCGCTGCAGCGGAACGTCTTTCCCGTACCTGCCTCCTGCCTGACGTCGTTTCCCTCGGCGGCTAGGCATGCCTTCATGTGTCTGGCGTGAACCAAGCAAGCGCCGAACGCTTCCATGCTCATGCCGGCAGCCCGAGCGGCTTCGCTTGCGGGCCATGAAGCGAAAGCGGCGCGAGAGCCTTTCCTTTCCGGCGCCCGAAAGGCATCGGCAGGGAAAGGCTCTCGCGCCGGATGATGGCGGGACGAATGCGACGTCCGTGGAACGTGGACTGTCAGGAGCCGATCGGGAGAGCGGCGATCGGCAAGGGAGGAACCGGCAGGCGGGCTGGCCGTCTCCGGTCGGGCCAGGCGCGGCGGCCAGGCCCGATCGGGCCGGGAGTGTCCCGTCAGGCCCGTTCAGGCGAGCGCTCCCCGCTACCTGTAGTCGTAACGGAGCCCCACGAAGAAGCCCCTGCCGGGCAGCGGGTATTCCGGGGTGGACTCGTAGTAGACGTCCGTCACGTTGGAGACGAGCCCCACGAGCGAGACGGTCCCCTTGTTACCCCCGTCCAGGAGGGTCTTGGAGAACCGGACGTTCATGATCGTCCAGCCGGGCTGCGTGTCCTTGGGCAGGTCGTCCGAGGTGAGCACGCTCGTGCGCTGCATGGACTTGGTGAGGAAGTTCACGTCCACGAAGAGCCCCCGCTCCTCGCTCTCGAGCTGGATGCCGTACGAAGTGAACACCCTCGGCACCTTGTGCATCCTCAGGCCGTTCTCGGGGCCGGACGTGTACTTGGAGACCGGGAGCCAGGTCCCGTGAGAGTACGGGGTGACGCTCAGGCCCCAGCCCAGCTGGCGGCCCACGTCGTAGCGCAGGTCCCACTCGAGGCCGAGCTGCTTGGCGTCCGCGAAGTTCGTGTAGGACGCGTATGCGGCGAAGCCGGAGAACCCGCCGCCCATCGTGGCGGTCCGCGCGGAGTTGGGGAACCCGACCGGCAGGCCGGTGTAGCGCGCGTTGGGCGGGGCCGCGGCGATCCAAGGCCATTTCCGCACGGCGTCTTCGTAGTAGTAGGCGGGGTAGGGGGTGTCGAAGCGCTCGATCTTGCCCTTGAACAGGCTGTAGAAGAGCGTGAGGCTGCCGGTGAAGAAGTCGCGGTCCACGTCCACGCCTATCTCGAAGGAATCGGACTCCTGGGGCTTCAGGTCCGGGTTTGGCTCGAGCCACACCGTGTGGATGTTCACGGGCGGCATCATGGGGCTCGCCGAGAAAGTGTAGTAGTAGCGGCCGAGCATGGTGGAGCCGCGCCCGAACATCTCGTTCACCGACGGCGCGCGGTAGCCCTTCGCGTAGTTGGCGCGGATCTTTATCCAGTCGGCGGCGACGTAAGTGGCGCCCAGGGCCGGGGTGAGCTTGTTCTCCGAGAAGTCGTTGCCGCCGTGGTTCGGGGTGTCGGTGTCTATCATGTTGAGGCGGGCGCCGCCCGACAGGACGAGCCTCCCCTCCATCAGGTACTTCTTGAAGACCAGGTAGATGCCCTGGTCGGAGTAGCGGTACTTGCCCAGGTTGCTGCTGGAGGTCTCGAAGTCGTACTTAGTCAGGTCGTAGCCCAGCGTGACCTCGGTCCCGATCTCCGGGAACTCGCCCGTGATCCTGGCCTGGGCGCCGTCCAGCTTGTTCACGTAGTGCGCGAGCGGGGCGGCGTTCCCGCCCTGCTCGTCCTTGCCGGTGAAGTACCTGGCCTCCCAGCTGAACGTCCCGCCCGGCGTCCCTCCCTCGTAGATGAGATCCAGGAAGCGCCCGGTGCCCGATGTCTTGTTCTGGTAGTTGGGCGCGGTCCCCATGCCGGTGGAGTACATGCTGTCGATGGGCCCGGTGAAGCCGAAGTGCTCCAGGTCGATCCAGGTGCCGATGGCCGCCAGGCGGTGCCGTTCAGCGAAGGTGTAGCCCACCTGGGCGCTTCCCTCGCTCCTGGACTTCGTCTGGGTCCCGAGGTAGGTCAGGCCGTCCCCTCCGGTCTGGTAGTCGGCGTGGCGGCCAAGCTCGGAGCCGCCGGCGGAGAAGTCGAAGCCGCCGTAGGATCCCGAGATCGCGCCGGAGTACTCGTGCTGGTCCCACTCGCCCACGCCCGCCTCGGCGAAGAACGTGACGGGGCCCTTGCCCCTGCGGGTGATGACGTTCACGACGCCGCCCATGGAGGCCGACCCGAACTGGAGGGCCGCGGGGCCGCGGATCACCTCGATGCGCTCGATGTTCTTTGCGGGGAAGCGCATGAGGCTCCCGGTCCCTATCCTGTGTCCGTTCAGGAGCATCAGGACGTCCGACTGGACGTCGGAGCCGGAGATGTTGCCGGACAGGCCCCGGATGACGACCTGGCCCCCGAAGTAGTACTGCCTGTCGACCATGATGCCGGCCCGCTCGAGGATGTCCCCCAGGTCGCTGTTGGGGTGCCGCTGGATCTCCTCCTCGCCTATGATGACGGGGCTGATGGGAAGATCCCTTATCGTGTCCTCCGAACGGGTGGCCGAGACGATCACGGCGTCCAGGCGGCCGGCCCCCGCCTCCTGGGCCGAGGCGGTGACGGCGGGCAATGCCGCGGCGAACGCCGCGGCCAGCGCCGCCGCCGTGAGCTGCGCGTTGAGCTTCATTTTCGGTTTCTCCTTGTCGTTACGTGCTTGAAGGCTTGAAGCCGTCGCGCCTCGCGGGCGCGAAGGCCGATGCGGAATCCCCGCCCGCTGTCCCGGGGCGGGAAGGGAGGAGATGTATGAGGGAGGGGGCGGCGCCGCGCGTGGCGGCAGGACTTATGCCTGACGTCGCGTGATGGCGCCCGTCCGCCTGCGGCATTGGGGCCGCAGGCCGCGCGACGTGCGGCAGTCCGGAGGTCGCATGGGCAATAAGGTAATCTTGGGGCGGACGTCCCGTCCGGGATGCGGACGGGACGTCCGCGGGGAGTGTGTCCGGGGGCCGTGCGCGGGTATCGTCCTCGGCCCGCGAATCCCATGGGGTTCGCGCGGGTATCGTCATCGGAGCGTGAATCCCATGGGGTACATGCGGGTATCGTCATCGGAGCGCGAATCATATGAGGTTCGCGCGGGGATCGTTCGCGGAACGTGAATCCCATGGGGTATATGCGAGTATCGTCCTCGGAGCGCGAGTCATATTGGGTTCGCGCGGTTATCGATCGCGGCAGGCGACTCGCATGGGGTTCGCGAGGGGATTATCCTCGGCGGGCGAGTCAGGTTGGTTCGCGCGGGGATCATCCTCGCGCTCGATGGCGGCGTCTCAGTTCGGAGAGCCAGGCTCCCGGTGACCTCAAAGATTGTGGGAGAGGGTGCAACGGCGCCTTGAGGCCCGCCTGGCGGTCTTCGCGATGGTCGAGATCTTTGTCGCCACGCGGCGGGTTGCTGCCGAGATTTTTCTCGTCATTCCGATGCCGGGAATGCATCACAGCCAGGAAATTGCCGGGAAAAATATGCCCGGAACGGCGGCCCTGGCAAGGGACCGCTGAGATTTCGATTGTTCCGGTCAGGGCCCAGTCAGGCCTGCGGTCCGAGGTTTCCTGGATAAGGCTTCCGGAACGGTTTGCCGGAAAGTTCGTGCGGAGCCTGTCCGGAAGGCATCGGTCATGGCGCGTTCCGGCGATGACAAGCCGGAGGCGTACCTTGCGCCCGATGGCTCAAAGAGGTCCGGTGCCGATGAAGGGCAGCCGCTTGGGGAGTGGCTTTACGGAAATCGGGATTGGGATGCGGATGGATTCTTGTCCGGCGGGTTGCGATGGGCCCGTGCGGAACAATGCCGTGGAGTGAGGGATGAGGCTGGAGTGAGGGACGATGCTGGAGTGAGGGCGTGGTGCGAGTGGCAGACGGCAGGCCGACCCTGGTATCATAGACAGTTCCGGGTCAGGCTGGCAAGAAAGCCGGAATATGCGGGACTGGCGTGTTTGGCGGCATAATCGACGCAAGTTCGCGCAATCCCGAGACGGAAACGGGGCATCCGTTAGCGGGGAAGGGAGGGCGACGCATCGGCGGACATCAGCCCAGGGTGATTCCCTTGTCCGCCTTCTCAAGTCAGTCGTGAAGAAGCGGCGAGCCTGGCCAGTTCGCCTCTCCCGCGTACGGATAACCTCCCCGTGAACGGATAGATTAATGGTGGAATAGTCGCCGGGAAAAAGATCTGAAACGTCAATAATTTATTTATACGTTTCCGGACTTTTTGTCAAGGGTCTTCGGACTCGCCCCCGATATCTTTGCGCGGCCGCCGGCGTCAAGTGGCACGGATACGGTACCTTGCTCGATGGTTCTGAAAACATTCCTTGCAGGAATTTCCGGTGAGTCACCGCTTGTCTTGTTACTGGGCCGACCATCCATCGCGGCCTTTGGCCGTCGCGGGACTGCGGGGAAGGATTCGACCTGTGCGCATGGCCTCTCAGCCTCAACGCCTAGGCTTTCTCCCTTGCGCCTATCTTTTTTCCCTTCGCGAATTGAGGACATCGTCCGTTTCCGAATGATCAGCGTTGAAGGGTCGCGGCGCCTGGGAAGGACCGCCATGGATATCTGATTTGCCGAGCATTGTTCGTCTTGATTTGGAATGTTAGAATTTTGCGCTTTATCTATCAATTTTTTAACATATATTCGTATCGTTCATTCTCAGGTCTTCATTTTTCCAACTGTCCTGCCATCCCGGGCCTCTTCCGACGTCCTCCCGGGCTATTCCGGCGTCCGCCCGGGCTGTTCCGGCCTTCCTTCAGCTTCCGGCACCTCTATTGGCCTACGTCAGGGTCTCTCCCTGCCTTCAAATTGCCTGTCCCCTTCCCATCCGTCCCCGTCTCGGCCTGCCTCCATCGTCCTCCGGCCCGTTCGCACGGCGGCCAGAACCCCAGGAGCGTCTCTTCCGCGCTCGCGGTATCGGTTGCGTTGGGCGATCGGGGGGATAATCCGCGCCTTTTCTTCCCGATTCGCGCGAAAACTTGACATACCGCATTCCCGTGCGCACCTTAAGAGAGGATATTCGGGGCGTGGAAAGGAGGTCGCCATGCCGCAGACCGCTTGGAAGCTCAAGCCCCTCCGCGGGAGGGACATCATAGAGATAGACGAGGCCCGTTGCGACGGATGCGGGCTCTGCGTGTCCGGATGCGCCGAAGGGGCGCTGGAGATCATAGAAGGCAAGGCCCGCCTCGTCTCTGAGAGCTACTGCGACGGCCTGGGCGCCTGCCTGGCCGAGTGCCCCCGGGGGGCGTTGAGGATAGTCCGGAGAGAGTCCGAGGGCTTCGACGAGGAGGCGGCGCTCGCGGCCAAGGCCGCGCGGGAAGCCCGCGCCGCACGGAAGGCGGACGGGACGGACGAAGCCCCGTCCGGGCCGGGGGGTTGCCCCGGGGCCCGGCAGAGGCCTCTCGGCCGGGGCGACTCCGGAGGCGTCCCGGCAGAGGAGGGCGGGGGGGGACCCGGGCTCGCGAACTGGCCCATCCAGATGACGCTGGTCCACCCCAAGGCGGAATTCCTGGAGGCCCCGGCGCTGGCGCTGGCCGCGGACTGCACGGCCTTCGCGGTTCCGGGCTTCCACCGGGAGTTCCTTGGGGCGGGCGTCCCCCTCGTGATAGGATGCCCGAAGCTGGACGATGTGGACGCTTACATCATAAAGATCGGGGAGATCCTGAAGGCCCACCCGTCCATCCTCGAGGTGCGGGCGGCCATCATGGAGGTCCCCTGCTGCAGGGGGCTGGCCTACGCCGCGGTGCGCGGGGTGGAGCGGTCCGGGCGGGCAGACGTGTCCCTGAGGCTCTTCGTGGCGGGCCTGGACGGGACAGTCCGGGAGGAGCTCCCGGAGGGGGCGGTGTCCCCAGAGGAGGTGTTGTGATGGCTATCATGTGTCCGGGCCAGAACTGGCAGTTCTGGAAGCCGGGGGACATCTTCGAGATAGTCTGCCCGGCATGCGGGGAGAAGGTCGAGTTCTTCAAGGACGACGCGAGGCGCCGCTGCCCGGGTTGCGGGCACAGCTTCCCCAACCCGAAGCTGAACGAGGGCTGCGCCAAGTGGTGCAAGTTCGCGGACAAGTGTCTGGGGCTCAACAAGGAGCTCCACAAGGCCATCAAGATCAAGAAGGGCTACGTGACCGGTAGGCGGAAGCACGGCGTGGAGTGATCCTCCCCGCGCTCCGGAAAGTTCCGGAGCGGTCGGGATCCGGGCCAGAGGCGGATCGCCTTGAACGGGCAGACGCCCGGGGCATGGAGCTCGTAAAGGCATTGGACCTGCCCCGGCTCCGGCGGCAGGCCCGGCCCCCCCATGGGCCTCCGCCCGTGACATGGCCCGGGCGATCCCGAGGCCCTCGTCAGCCCCGGACCGATGGTGTCCGAGGCTGCCGGTAACCATAGTACCTTTTTGAGGCCCTCCCCCGATCCTCCGGGGGAGGGCCTTCGGTTTTAGGGGGGTTCAGGCTTTCGATGGGCTTTCGGGGGTTTCGCCCATCCTCTGCTGCCTCCATGGCGCCCGATGGCGAAGCGAAGCGCGGGAAGCCTCGGCACATTTCTCGTGACGCCCTTGCCGCACCCGACACGGGCATGTTCCAGATGCGTCATGGGACGTGTCGAGGACCCCTTTGAAAGGCTGTCAGTTGGCTTCGGTCCTGGGTTTGGTTGGCATCTTGGCTTCGTTTGCCAATAGGATTTACTGACAGCAACCACAGCTGTCCAAGATAGCCCAGAATGGGGGGGCCGATCCCCGGAACCCATGGAAAACACTACCCCCTCATCGCCCAAAATCGGCGATCCCGAAAACACCCCCCCCGCCCGGGCCGGCCCGAAAATCATGCCGCATAAAGCGGAGTGGCTGTCCAAGATATCCACCGGCCGGACAGGTGTTCCGGCCTGGCGGCACTTGCCATTTGTCTATGCTACATAAGGGTTTCAGGGGATCATTGTCTTCCCGTTTCCTGCGGCTCCCTGCCGCATCTGCCTGATCCGCTGTCCGGCCGCGCGCCGCGGTCATGCCGCCTCCGTCGGCACCGCGCCGCATATGGTTGGCGCCACCGCCGGGCTCATTCATTCTTGCGTTGGCGCCAATCAAACAACGAGCTGGTAAACGGCCCCTCCGGCGGCGGCGGCTGTACGCCGTCCAGGTGCTTCAGAAGGCGAATGAGGTCGTAGTGGCAGTGGAGGTGCAGGCGGGTCTGGACTATGACGTCGGCCAGACCCATGCCG
>JAISFS010000163.1 GCA_031263485.1 Deltaproteobacteria bacterium
AAGGACGGTTACGTCTTCATGGACAAGGAGAGCTACGAGCAGATCCACCTGTCCGAGGACCAGGTGGGCGCCAGCCGGAACTTCATGCAGGAGAACATGGATCTCTACCTGAACTTCTACCAGGGGAACCCCATCGGCCTGGATCTCCCCATCACCGTCAACCTCGAGGTGACCAGGAGCGAGCCCGGCGTCAGGGGGGATACCGCCTCAGGGGCTACCAAGCCCGCCACGCTCTCCACCGGACACACCGTCCAGGTGCCGCTCTTCATAAACGAGGGGGACGTGCTCAAGATCGACACGCGGACCGGCGAGTACCTCGAGCGGGTGAAGGGCTAGGGAATCTGCCATTCGGTTCAGTCCGGCACGTCCGTTCTGTCTGGGCACCTCAGTTTGATTGCATAGCGATTTCGCCATTTCGGCATTACGACACTCCGGTTTTCCGGTTTTCCGAAGTTCCAGGGTTGAGAGTGTTGACCGGATGGCCCGGATGGGGTAGTATGACTGACCGCGCCGCAAACGCGGCACGCGTTGCGGGCGATTAGCTCAGCTGGATAGAGCGTTAGCCTCCGGAGCTAAAGGCCGCGCGTTCGAATCGCGCATCGCCCACCAATACGCAGGCTGCAAGGCCGCACGAGCCGAAAGCCGCAACCCGGCGTGATCGGGATCCGCCTTCCTTGGAAGGCGCGATTCGATCGCGCCGGATTGCGGCTTTTCTGTCGTAATGAAGGCTCAGAGCCCGTGAAGGCGGCCTTGCGCCGTCAGGCCCTGGCAGGTAAGTTTTCCGGGGCGGCAGTAGCTACGGTGGCGATAGCCGGGTCGGGGTCCGGCTGGACGTCACGAATGACGTTTCTGGCCCTGAAGTACTCGATGTCCTTCGTGAGCCCGTTTTCCTCGAGATAGGCCAGGTAGTCCGGCTCGATTTTGAGATCCTTCATCCAAAGCGTGTGGTCGGGATCCGCCTCGGGCGGCTTCGGGTATTCCAGTACCGTGCCCTCGAAGATTCGTCCGAGGTTGTTCTGTCGCCTGGAGCAGGCCCTGCATTCGGGGAGGGCGTATCTGTTGGTGAGCGCCTGCTTCCTCTGTCGCGTGTATTCCTCGCTGTTCCAGTTCTTGATGAATCCTCCTTCGAGGACGTTCCCGACTGGATCGTAGGAGGAGCAGCAGATGTTTATGTCGCCGTTGATGCGGATGTGGGGGTTGTTTATCCCGGCATGGCAGTAAGGGGAGTCGCTTTCGGCGTTCAGGCCTAGGGTCCGGTTCGCGAAGTCCACGTACCTGACCGTCGTGTCCGCTGGGGATAGTCCGACGGGCATGAACTCCCTTATCAGCTCCTCGGTGTTCTTGGGATCCACCACGCAGGGGACGAACTCTATCTTGTTTACGCCAATCTGCTGGGCCATCTGCTTGAATTCCTGAACGTACGGCTCGGTGTGCTTGAAGAGGATGTACTTCCAGACGATGTCGGGCCCCCTGCGAGCTTCCCTTTTCGCCGCGACAACCTTTCTCATGTTGTCCATGCATTTCTCGAAGTCGCCGCCGACCCTGTACTTCTCGTACGTACGCTGGTCCACCCCGTCCACGCTGAAGAGGAGGCTCTGCAGGCTGCTCTCTACGACGCGCTTCGCGTCGATCTTCGCGTTGCCGTTTGTGTCGATGTGGACCGGGGTGGGTTTCACGTACTCGAGCATCTTGTAGATGTCCGGATGCATGAAGGTCTCTCCCTGCCCGACCAGGATGAGCAACGAGACGAAGGGACTGATGTCGTCCCAGATCCTCTTGAAGACGTCGAACGTCATCAGCTTCCCGTGCTGGTAGTAGTTCTTGCCGCTCTGTTTGGCGTTGGAGCACAGGGGGCACCTGATGTTGCAAAACGATATAGTTTCAAGGCTAACTGCGAGGGATTTCTGAGGCGGGAGCTTGGTGTTGATCTTGGAGAGCAGGCCGGTTCTGTCGTTGTAGCGTTCGTCCGGTAGGCTGGTCGCTGCCCTGTAAGCCTCGCCGATGTAGCCTCCGGTGGCGCACAGGTCGGAAATGATCTGCAGGGACTTGTCCCGGAAGGCATCGTACTTAAGCGCGTGGGCGGCCAGGCAGATGTCCTTGATAATCCTGATCCCGCGAGCTTCGGGTGCGGCGAAGTCGGTGGTGTTGAACGTCGACTGCAGATTGGTCGTGAAAATGTCCATGTGAACTCTCCTTGCCGGAGACTGTTGTTCGGCTGGTCCCTTCGAGGGATTCCTGCCTTCCGGCGGCACCAAATGGCCTCTAAGGCTATGACAAGTCAGTCAGTAACACGTCACTCTGTCTCGCATACGAGAGCGGTCTCGACCACGATGTTCCCGTCCGGAGTCTTGGCTATCCTGAACTTGTAGCCGAGATCCCATTTCTCTATGATGGTCTTGATTCTGAAGAAGTCGTCGTAATTGTGGTAGATGCTGATGCTCATGGCAGGGCGTTGATCCGTGATGGTCTTCTTGGCCCCCTGAAGGAAAGGTTGCTCGTAGCCTTCGATGTCCACCTTGATGAAGCCCACTTCCAGCTTATGCTCCGCCACGTAGTCGTCCAGCGCGATCACCTTGATCTTTATCTGCGTTAGCTGGCGTTCTGTATCCCTGTCGAACTTGCTGAGGCTGCTCCCCGAGCCGAAGAAGTATATGACCGAGTCCTTGGCGCACTCGCCCAGGGCGAAGGGCACGAGGACGCAGTTTTCCACGGCGTTGTGTTTGAGCGTCTTCCTCACCAGTTCCTGGTGGGGCGGGACCGGCTCGAAGACGTGGACCTTGCCGTCCGTGGCTTCGGACAGGATCAGGGCCGAGTCGCCGCAGTATCCGCCGACGTCGATTATGTCCTTGCCCCTGAGCCTTTCCGGGCGCCTCAGGGCCTTCAGACCGAGTCGGCCTTCGAATATGTCCGCGCCGAAATGGGATATAGGCAGGAAGTACCCGTCGAAGCAGTACAGGTCTTCGGCGAGCTTGACGGTCCTGTCCCTGACATAGTCCCTTAGCGCGTTTATCTCGTCCGCTTCCTCGGAGGTGAAGACCGACGCGGGATCCGAACCTTTGGCGTTGATTTTCTGGAGATTGTTCACGATCCTGCAGATTTTCGCCTTGTCCTCGGGATCGAGGCCCTTCAAAAGCCCCTTCAGCTTGGATTGGAAGTCAGGCTCTGCCATGCCTTTGGCGTACAGCGGGAGCACGCAGCTGGGCGAATGCCTGTTTTCCCATTCGGTCGGGAGCACCGGCCTGAAGTTTCTGGCCGCCATGTCTTCTCCTCCGGTCTGCCTTGCGAATTTGTCCGCCATGGCCTTGAATTTCGGTGACTTGAGCAGTTCCGGCATGTTCTCGGCGATTTCGGGAACCATGGCCGCTGCCTGCCCTCCGCCCTCCAGGACCCCCACGAGCTCGTCCGGGTAGTCCTTGAGCTGGAGCCAGTCCCTTTCGGACAGGTGGATCCTGGCGATCCTGGATCTTGCATCCCTGTTTCCGGGCTCCAGGCACAGCGCGGCCCTGTAGGCCCTCTCCGCCTCCTGAAGCCTGTCGAGGGCCGTGAGGACGCTGGCGTAGTTGACAAGCGTCCTGGGCTCGACCTTGCCTTTGCCCGCCTGGAAGGCGATGATGCGCTCGATGTGTCCGAGAGACTCAGGCGCGTCGCCTTTCTCCATGCATTCCTTGGCTTTCAGCATGCATTTCCCGCATTCGTCATCGTCCTTAACGGTCTCGCAAGGCTTCAGATCCCCGGGAAGGAACATGGCGTAGGGTGGCTTGATACTCTCTCCGCGCGTGAAGAAGTAGAAGCTGCAAAAAGAGCGGTCGGTCGCGTTCATGCCGGGCCACGCCGGATGCCGGTTGGGCAGGAAGCCTGTGAGCGTCCATTCCGGTCGCTTGGCCGCCGCCCAGTCCGTGAACCTGCGGTTCAGGAAGTTCGGGCTCGCGCCGTTCCCTGCATCGGTGTTGGTCGAGTAGACCGCAACGAATTTCTCTGAGGCGCCGAAGAGATCTCCCATGTACTGTTCAAAGAGATCGTCCTCGGGAATGCAGAATGCCACGTCCATGGAAAGCGCGAGTTCGGCCCTGGGGACGGGACTGACTCCGGGGCCGTAGAGCTCGACCGTTCTCGCGGAATCGTCCGAGAAGGCCTTCTGGCACAGCCTGACCGCGCCTTCGGAGATGTCCATGCCGATGTATTTCGGGAACTTCAGCAAGCCGGCCTGGTATCCGTCTCCGCAACCGAGGTCCAGGACGCTTCCGATGCCGTGGTCCCTGCCGAAGCCGTTTATGATTTCGGCTTTGTAATCCGCCAGCAGACCGTAGCTCCCGGAACCGGCGTTGTTGCCCTTGGCGTACCGCGAGTCCCAGTATTCCTTCGTGCCGACCATTCCAGTCTCCGTATCCCGGCCACGCGGCCGTTTCTGAGGCAAAGAATGCCTGTCGAGCACCTGAGCAATATCGAGGCCAGAAATCTACGAATGATAGGGAGGGAGATCTGACCGGAAACGGGAAAGAAATGCCCTCCCCGATACAGTTCCAGCTTAGGTTTCGATGGAGTTTCGGGATTTCCCTGCCTGTTTGCCCGCTCTTTGCCGGCGTACGTGATGGCGAGATTCCATGCGTCAGAGGGGTCATTCTCTGTATCTGTCTCTATATCTGTCAGCCTGCCTGTTTCACTCTCAGATCGCTATGCCAGCGAGCCGGGGGCCCCATCAAGGAGACCAGGGCGGATCGGCTGGCTTTAGCGAGACGGTTTAGGCCATGCCGCCGTTTTCAGGCTGTACGCCCTTCTGGACAACACGGTCATCTGGCTGATATCGGCCATCAGGACAAACAGCCATCTGGACAACACGGCCATCTGGCCAACATCGGCCATCTGGACAACACCGCCCAACTGGACAACACGATTTGGAAGGTCTCGCGGTCTCTGGACAACCTGAAGAAATCCGGGAAATCACGGGGCCCGCCACTGTCTCTGATGGGCTCCTTTGCTCAACATCGCCCTTCTGCGACCGTTCTGAAGATGATCAGATGGTCCAAGATGTGCTGTGTGCGATAGGTGTCCCGGTCACTCCTCACATTCTAAGCATGTTCCATGCCATAACGCATCCTTGCGCCATTGACGCTCCACTCTCTTCGCTTCGCCAACTTTGGCAGTAGCGCCGTTGCCCTCTTCATCGGGGTACTCTCTGCCTCGTGTCCATCGTTTCCGAAGCCCGCAGTCCCCAGTCCTTCACGGTCCCGCAGTCCCATCGGCCTTTGCCAGGGGCCCGGCCCTGTGCTATCATCGGCTATTACGCCCCTGTCAGGGGCCAATTCACCAGAAAGGCCAACCTCAAATGTCCGCAGAATACAGCGTGGGGGTCCTGGGCGCCACCGGGGCCGTGGGCCGCGAGATGCTGAGATCCCTCCAGGACCGCGGCTTCCCCGTGAAATCCCTCCGCCCCCTCGCCTCCTCGCGCTCCGCCGGGACCAAGGTGGAGTTCGACGGCCAGGAGCTCACCGTCCTGGAGGCCGGCCCCGATTCCTTCGAGGGCCTGGATCTGGCGCTCTTCTCCGCCGGGGGGGCCGCCTCCGAGCGCTTCGCCCCGCTGGCGGCCGCCGCCGGTTGCGTCGTGGTGGACAACTCGTCGTGCTGGCGGCAGGACCCACGGGTGCCCCTGGTCATCCCCGAGGTCAACGCCGGGGCCGTCAGGCGCCACCGCGGCATCATCGCCAACCCCAACTGCTCCACCATCCAGATGCTGGTGGCCCTGAAGCCCATCTACGATGCCGTGGGCATCAGGCGCATCGTCGTCTCCACCTACCAGGCCGTCTCCGGAACCGGCCAGAAGGGGGTGGAGGAGCTCTCCGAGCAGACCCGCAAGCTCTTCAGGAGCGAGGAGAGCGCCCCCAAGGTCTACCCCCACCGCATCGCCTTCAACTGCCTCCCCCACGTGGACGTTTTCCTGGACAACGGCTACACCAAGGAGGAGATGAAGATGGTGAACGAGACCGTCAAGATCTTCGACGACCCCAACATCAGGGTCTCCGCCACCTGCGTGAGGGTCCCGGTCTTTTACGGCCATTCCGAGGCGGTCTGGATCGAGACCGGCAGGCCGATCAAGCCCGAGGCGGCACGGGAGCTCCTCATGAGGGCCCCGGGGGTCCTGGTCCAGGACGACCCCGCCTCCGCCCTCTATCCCCTTGCTTCTGAGGCGGCGGGACGCGAGGAGGTCTTCGTGGGGCGCATCCGCTCCGACATCTCCTGCGAGAACGGGCTCACGATGTGGGTGGTGGCCGACAACGTGAAGAAGGGCGCCGCCACCAACGCGGTCGAGATTGCCGAGCTCCTGGTCCGCGAGCCAAAACTGTTCACGACGGACTGGCCGACGGGCTCTGGACCTGAGACGGCAGCGAAGGGTTAAGTCCCGGCGGCGGCAACCGGCTTTCTGGCTGATGCCGTCCCCTCCTTTCCGGCTTATCCCGATGCCGTCCTGGCCCTTTCGGTTTTCCGGCTTATCCCGGTGCCGCTCCGGGCCTTTCGGTTCTCCGGCTTATCCCGGTACCGCCCTGGGCTTTTCGGTTCTCCGGCTTATCCCGGTACCGCCCCGGGCCTTTCGCTTCTCCGGCTTATCCCGGTGCCGCCCCGGGCCTTTCGGTTGTCCGGCTTATCCCGGTGCCACTCCGGCTCTTTCTGTTGTTCGTCATCTCGGTGCCCTCGGCCCTTTCGGATGTCGGCTGATCCAG
>JAISFS010000197.1 GCA_031263485.1 Deltaproteobacteria bacterium
ATAGCCACGCAGATGATCTCGAAGCGCGGGTCAAGGCAGTACGCCTCGACGCTCATGTTTGCCAGTGAATAGTCCTTGCTGTAGTGCGTCTCGAAATCGAAACACACATACTCGATTCCGGTTCCCAAGGGGCCGCCTCTCCCCCGAAAGCTACGGAAATGTTACCGCGCGACGCGGCAACGGAAACGCAGCGGCGCCGCTGGTATGAGCCGTTTTCGGGGAACGCGGCCACTTGCGGAAGTGAGGCCCGGGGCCGAGGTACTGTGGCACACCTGGCGGCGACCCGAGGACGGCTCCCGGAAGGCTTCGGCGACTGGCTCCTCGCGGACAGCCGAGGCCGGACCATGGCGCACATGGCAGCCGCCGGCGGAATCCTTCCGGAAGGGCTCGGACTATGGGAGATCGGCGACGCGGACGGCGACACCGTGGCCCACTACGCGGCTGAACACGGCCATCTGCCCGAGGGCTTCGCCGAGTGGAGCCTCGCCAACGGGAAAGGGGTCACGGTAGCCCACCTCGCCGCGTTGCGAGGGGAGTTGCCAGAAAATTTCGATCTGTGGGATCTCGCGGACTCCGACGGAGTCACCGTCGCGCACGCCGCGGCGGAGAACGGAAGGCTCCCGAAAGACTTCTCCGACTGGCTGCTCGCGGACCGCCGCGGCCGGACCATGGCGCACATGGCGGCCTTCGGCGGAGTCCTTCCCGATGGGCTCAATCTCTGGGAGCTCAGGGACGCGGCCGGCGACACCGTGGCCCACTACGCTGCCAAACACGGCAAGCTCCCCAAGGGCTTCGACAAGTGGCAACTCGCCGACGGGAAAGGCGTCACGGTGGCCCACCTCGCCGCGCAACGCAAGGAGCTGCCGGATGACTTCGACCGGTGGAAGATCGCTGACGCCGACGGCGTCACGGTTGCCCACATCGCGGCACAGAAGGGAACGCTCCCGAAAGGTTTCACCCTCTGGGACCTCAAGGACGGCCGAGGCAGGACGGTAGCCCAGGCCGCGGCACACCGCCTGAGATGACCCTCCGACCGAGCAGGCCCCCCATCCCTTCCAGGACACAGCCCCGCAGTTTCCCGCCACTATGACCTCCGTCTGGACTTTTTACGCAGGCAACTGGGGAACGCGGCGCACGTCCTGCCCCAGGGGCATAAGAAACTGCTGGCGATAGCGCCCGCGTCTGCCCACGCTACGGACTGCCGATGACCGAGGCCCGGAAAAATCACGCGAGCCGATGCCCGCGCCAGGGGATGATGCAGGCGAGTAGACTCAGATGCCCGGGATAAGCCATTGCGACAAGGCATCAGCGGCAATAATGTTCATGGCGATCCGGTGTCTTCGACAGGGAATGTCCAAGGCGATGCGACATCACCTGCCGGGAATGTTCAAGGCGATCCTGAGTCCGCTTCCCCGGTTCCACGAAGAGCCGTCAGGAGACAGCCGCGCGAAAATTACGGCCACTGAAGCCCAAACGAACGCCTGCGTGAGCCCGCAAGGCCGTCCCGTCGCAACGCCAAATGCCGTTCAGGGCGGGTCATCATGCTCCTCTGCGCTTGGCGGGGCGTCCGAGGAACTGTTGCCGGACAGGCAGGGCAACCTGCCTCAAGCCTTCAGGTACCCCATGCACGTTCCGGGCACGTACGGGCCGATGTCCCGATCCGCCTACGGGGCAAGTCATCGCCCACGGCCTAGCTCCCCGCAACGATACTCGACGCGATCAGCCCGAAACGCTTTCCCGTCACGGTGCGGACAATCATTTCCTGCGCGCCGAGGCGCGAGGAAGCTTACGGGCGGTTTCGCCCGCCGCTTGGGCCGCTACAGTCTGAGGAGGCCGGGCACTTCCCTTCGATCATGGCGGGCGGGGACGCCGTGAATACGCGGTATGCCTGACTGGCGGCTTGGCGGCCGGGAGCACAGAAAGTCGGGCGATACGGCCAGGGACCGATGGCAGATTGCGTTAGAGTAGATTAAACCTGTTGTTTTTTTCGTCTGATTCCAACATAATTGAGGATTGTATCATTCTTGTATAAAAATGCCCCGTACGGTCGAGTCCAGCCCTGAAAACCTTATTGTTTAACGCCTATGAAGAACTGGCGGCTCCAAAGTTCCGTGGCGGCACCGGGGCGACCGACCGCTTCGGGGCCGCCGAGCCCTTGCCGACTGAGCGTTTCGGGAATATTCCCCATCACCCGCCTCGCCTTGCGCCTCCTTGCGTCATTCCGCGCCGCTCCGCGTCTTCCGCGCCGTTCGGCATACCTTCTCCCCCTTCCGCGCCCAAACTCGCAGGAGCGCCCTGCCCTCCACTCCGGAGGAATACCGCCCGATAAGGCAACCCCTCATGAAAATAGACTCCATCTGCGTCCGCGGGGCCAAGGACCTGAACGACAGGACCGGGGCCGTGTCCGTCCCCATCTACCAGAGCGCCACCTTCAGCCACCCCGGTGTCGGGGCCTCCACGGGCTACGACTACGCCCGCGTCCAGAACCCCACTCGCGAGCCCCTGGAGCGGCTGGTCGCATCCCTCGAGAACGGCAGGGAGTGTTGCGCCTTCGCTAGCGGCATGGCC
Organism: Deltaproteobacteria bacterium; assembly: GCA_031263485.1. Classification (GTDB taxonomy): domain Bacteria; phylum Desulfobacterota; class Desulfarculia; order Adiutricales; family Adiutricaceae; genus JAIRZX01. The sequence continues at coordinate 2,569 of JAISFS010000197.1, forward strand.
GCGATGGACGCGCTCATGTGGCTCGTGCCCCCCGGAGCACGGATGCTCGCCACCTCGGATCTCTACGGCGGATCGGTGAGGCTCTTCAACGAACTCGCCGTCCGGGCCGGGCTCAGGGTGGACTACCTGGACACCGGCGACCGGGACCGCGTCCGCGCCGCCTTGGGGCCGGACGTGAAGGCCGTCTTCGCGGAGACCCCCTCCAACCCCATGATGCACGTGACGGACCTGAAAGCGCTACGGGAGACGGTCGGCCCTGAAGTCATGGTCATCGTCGACAACACCTTCCTCACCCCCTGCCTGATGCGGCCGCTCGATCTGGGCGCGGATCTGGTCATCCACTCCGGCACCAAGTACCTGGGGGGCCACAACGACACCCTCTCGGGCTTCGTGGTGACGAACAGCCCCGAGCTCGCCGAGCGGCTCAGGTACGTGACCAAGACCGTGGGCACGGGCCTGTCCCCCTTCGACAGCTTCATGGTCATAAGGGGCCTGAAGACCCTGCACCTGAGGGTGGCGCGTGCCCAGGCCACGGCCATGGAGACGGCCCTGTGGCTCCGGCGCCACCCGAAGGTGAGGAAGGTCTATTATCCTGGCCTCCCGGAGCACCCCGGCCACGAAATTTCCCTGCGCCAGGCCTCGGGCTTCGGGGCGATGATCTCGTTCGAGGTGGAGTCCAGCGCCGCCGCGGAGAAGGCCCTGGAGGGCGTGAAGTTCATCCTCTACGCCGAGAGCCTGGGCGGGACGGAAACGCTCATCACCTACCCCTGCCTCCAGACCCACGCGGACGTCTCACCCGAGAAGCGCGAGGCCCTGGGCATAACCGACCGGCTCCTGAGGCTCTCCGTAGGGGTGGAGGCGTCTGAGGACATCCTGGCGGATTTGGAGCAGGCGCTGGCCTGAAAAGCCGCGAGGCCAGGCACCGCGCCGCCGCGCGGAACCATCGGCGGCACCCGCTTCCTCCGGCCCTCCGAAACCGCGCCCCGCGGCACCGGGCCCTCCGAAACCGCGCCCTCCAGGTGCCGCTACCCGATGGACGGCGACCCCCCCCGTTGCCGATTTCCCCAGCGGGACCCCCGTGAACCCTTGGCGCCCTCCCGCCCCCCGGCGGGGTTGCCCGCGCCGCCTGCCGGACCTCCCGCTTTGATTCCGCCCGACCCGGGGATATAATCCGCGCGGCGGCAAGGCCGCCGGGGAGGGAACATGAGCTACGATTTCGACGAGCCGGTGGATCGGAGGGGCACCTCCTGCATCAAGTACGACTTCGCCAGGGAGCGGGGCCTCCCGGAGGACGTCCTGCCCCTGTGGGTGGCGGACATGGACTTCCGCGCCCCGCGGGAGGTCATGGACGCCGTGAGGCGCGTGGCGGACCACGGGATCTGGGGCTACTCCGAAGCCAAGGAGGGCTACTTCGATGCCGTCCGGGACTGGTTCTCGCGGAGGCTCGGCTGGACCCCGGAGCGCCCCTGGCTCAAGAAGACCCCCGGCGTGGTCTACGCCATCAACACGGCGGTGAGGGCCTTCACGCGGAGGGGGGACGCCGTCATGATCCAGAGCCCGGTCTACTATCCCTTCTTCTCCGCGGTCAGGGGGAACAGCCGGCTCCTGGTTGACAGCCCGCTCGCCTACGAGGGCGGGGCATACTCCATCGATTTCGCGGACTTCGAAGGCAAGATGAAGGAGTTCCGCCCCGCCATGTTCCTCCTGTGCAGCCCCCACAACCCCGTGGGCCGGGTGTGGGCCGACTGGGAGCTGGAGAGGCTGGGGGGCATCTGCCTCAAGTACGGGACTCTCGTCCTGTCGGACGAGATCCACTGCGACTTCGTCTGGGGAGGGAGGCGCCACCGGGTGTTCCCGAGCCTGTCGCCGGCGCTCGCGGAACGCACGGTGCTCGCCACCGCCCCCAGCAAGACCTTCAACCTGGCGGGCCTCATGATCTCCAACGTCTTCATCCCTGACGGGACCCTGCGCAGGGAGTTCGCCCGGGAGGTGGAGCGCACGGGCCTGAGCCAGCTGAACGTCATGGGCCTGGCCGCCGGGCAGGCCGCCTACGAGAGCGGCGGGCCGTGGCTCACGGAGCTCATCGCCTACCTGGAGGGAAACCTGGCCTTCGCGCGGAACTTCACGCGGGAAAGGCTGCCCGGCGTCCGCCTGGTCGAACCCGAAGGCACCTACCTCCTGTGGCTGGATTTCAGGGGGCTGGGGCTCCCCCACGAGGAGGTGTGCCGCAAGATCGTCCACGAGGCCAAGCTTTGGCTGGACGAGGGGCTCATCTTCGGTGAGGCCGGAAGGCATTTCCAGAGGATCAACATGGCGGCGCCGCTCGCGACGGTGCGCACGGCCTTCGAGAGGCTGGAACGGGCCTTCTTCGGCTGAACGCCGGATCGGCTTGCCGACGCGGCGGAACGACTACGGCGGGACGCGGGGCACCTCCGGGCGGGACGCTGAACGCCTCCGGCGGGACGGCGTCCCAACGCATGTCAGGAACCCCTCCCACAATGGCAAGGACGCGTCTCCGGTCGGGTGCGGACACTTACGCGCACGGTGCCCTCGCGAGCAGATGCCGAAGCCGAAGACGCCTGCCGGTCCCTGCCGGAAGCCCGTCCGGCACGATTCCGCAGCCCGTCCGGCACGATTCCGTCGCCCTGACGGGATGATTCCAGGTCCGTGCGCCGCCCGACAGACATCAACCCCGTCGTCCGCAACGCGTCCCCGTGCCCGTGCGCATCGCTTGGCCGAGACGCCTTCCGGGCACTGCCCGGACAGCCGCGGCGCACCGATCCCGGCGCATCCGTCCCGGGCCCGCCCGCCCTTGAGTTTTGCGGGGCCTTGGGCTACTATCGGGTACTTTTCGCGCCCCGGAGCCTTGCAGTCGGGGGCGCACCCGTCTCCGGGCCAAGCCGGGAGCGGCATTCCAGACGGGGGCATACGCCCCGAGGTCAATCCACATGGCCAGCGACGCGGGGACACTGTACCCGGAACTTCTGACGCTCATAGACGAGGCTCTCGCCTTGACCGATCCGGAAGGCGAACCCTACGCCAAACGGATGTCCGGGCTTTTCGCGCCGACCCTGAAGGAGGACCCGGCGGAGGCGGAGCTCGCGAGCCACAGGCTCATGATCCGCGCGGGGCTCATCCGCAAGCTCGCGGGAGGGATCTACACCTACCTGCCGCTGATGTTGCGCTCGCTCAGGAAACTCGAGCGCGTCATCAGAAGGGCGCTGAACTCCCGGGGCGCCCAGGAACTCCTGATGCCCGCCGTCCAGCCCCTGGAGCTGTGGCAGGAGTCCGGACGCGACCGCAAGTACGGCCCGGAGCTGTTGCGGCTCAAGGACCGCCACAACCGCGACTTCGCGATAGGCCCCACCCACGAGGAGGTCATCACCGACATCGTCCGCAGGGAGATACGGTCGTTCAGGGACCTGCCCATGAACCTCTACCAGATCCAGACGAAGTTCCGGGACGAGATAAGGCCCCGCTTCGGGCTCATGCGCGGCCGCGAGTTCATCATGAAGGACGCCTACAGCTTCGACGTGGACTCCGAGGCCGCGAACGCGTCGTACCGGGCCATGTACGACGCGTACACGGAGATCTTCACGCGCTGCGGGCTCTCGTTCGCGGCGGTGGAGGCGGACAGCGGGGCCATCGGCGGGAGCTACTCCCACGAGTTCATGGTACTTGCCGACTCCGGCGAAAACACCCTGGTCTCCTGCCCGGCGTGCGGCTACGCCGCGAACCAGGAGAAGGCGGAGCTCGCGGGTTACGCCGCCTGGACTGGCGGGGAGGAGGAGCTCAGGCGCGTCTCAACCCCCGAACAGCGGCACGTGCCGGAGCTCGCGGCGTTCCTGAAGGTGCCGGAATCGTACATCATCAAGTCCATGCTCTTCGTGCTCGAGGACGCGGGCCCGGTGCTCGTGCTGATTCCGGGCGACCGCGAGATAAACCCCGTGAAGCTCGAGCGAGCGCTTTCCGGCGGCGCCGCGCGGCTCGCGAGCCCCGAGGAGGCGTCGGCGATGACGGGCATGCCTCCTGGCTTCGTGACACCCGTCGGCGCGAAGGTGAGGATAGCGGCGGATCTCGCCGTATCCGGCATGCTCTCCGGAGCCGTGGGCGCGGGCGAGGAGGGCTGGCATTACGTGGGGGCCAGGCCCGGCCGGGACTTCAAGGTGGACGGCTACCACGATCTGGCCCTGGCCTGCGCCGGGGACCCCTGCCCCCGCTGCGGGAAGCCCGTGGCCGTGAGGAAGGGCATCGAGGTGGGCCACGTCTTCAAGCTGGGTACCAAATACTCCGAGGCCATGGGTGCCCGCATCGCGCTCGCGGACGGCACCGAGGCGCCCATCTTCATGGGCTGCTACGGCATAGGCCTGGGCCGCACCGTGGCCGCTTCCATCGAGCAGTCCCACGACAGGGACGGCATCGTCTGGCCGATGCCGCTCGCGCCGTACGAGTGCGCCGTGCTCCCTCTCCAGACCCAGAACCCCGATGTCATGGGGAGCGCCGCGCGGCTCCTAAACGGACTCGCGCGACTCAATGTCGAAACACTCATAGACGACCGTGACGAACGGCCGGGACTCAAGTTCAAGGACGCGGACCTCCTGGGCCTGCCGCTCAGGGCGACCGTCTCCGAGAAGTCCGTCGCCAAAGGTCAGTGCGAGCTCCGCGAGCGGGCGACCGGCAAGGTGACAATGCTCCCCCTGGACACCGCCGCACAGGCGATAAGGGAGATGCGCGACGCGGCGCTGGAGGTCAGGCCTTGAGCTGAGGTCCTCTCCGCCAGCCTCTGCCCCGGCAGGCGCGGCCACGGCGCTGACAGCTTTCAGCCCACCCGCGCAGGAGGGGCCCATGACGGAAGGCATCCCGGACAGGGTGATCATGGATCTGGCCGAGCACGGGGAGTTGCCGGACGGCTTCGACCGGTGGGAGATCGCGGGAGAAAACGGCATCACAGCCGCCCATCTGACGGCGGAGCTGGGGCTCCTGCCACCGGGCTTCTCGCGCTGGGACCTCGCTGACGACGACGGCTGGACCGTGGCCCATGCCGCGGCGGAACGAGGCTTTTTGCCGGAAAGCTTCGACCGCTGGGAGATTTCCTGCGGGGACGGCTGGAGCGTCGCTCACGAGTCGGCTAAACGCGAACGCCTGCCCGAAGGCTTCTCGCGCTGGGATCTCGCCGATGCCAAGGGACGCACCGTGGCTCACGTGGCCGCCGAACGCGGCGGACTCCCCCGCGGCTTCAGGCTTTGGGAGCTCGCGGACGCCAAGGGTCGCACCGTGGCCCATATGGCGGCCGAACGCGGCGGACTCCCTCCCGGCTTCAGCTCCTGGACACTGGCCGACGCGGACGGAAGGACCGTTGCCCACGAGGCTTTGGAGCGCGGGGATCTCCCGGACGGCCTTGACCTCCGGGGCGCGTGCGCGAACGGGAAGGCCGAGGCCCGAACCAAGGGAAAGCGCCCGCCCCGAAGTGAGCCCGGGGGGCTTCCGGACGCGCCTGACCTGATGCATATGACCGACGCGGCCGGCACGGCCGTCGCGCATCTTGCGGCCAGACGCGGATGTCTGCCGGACGATTTCGACGATTGGGAGCTTAGGGACGCGGACGGCGTTTCCGTGGCCCACTTCGCGGCGGCCAGAGGAACCCTGCCCGAGGGCTTCGGCCGATGGGGCCTCGCCGACCGCCGGGGTCGGACCGTGGCCCACGCCGCCGCAGCTGAAGTACGCCTCCCGGAAGGCTTCGATCTTTGGGAACTCGCGGACGGCGAAGGAGAGACCGTAGCCCACCTGGCGGCAAGTCGAGGTCGGCTCCCGGTCGGGTTCGACCGCTGGTCGCTAGCGAACGTGAGGGGCTGGACGGTTGCCCACGCTGCCGCGTTCCGAGGCCGCCTCCCGGCGGGTTTCGGCCAATGGCACCTCACGGACGGATTCGGCGAGACGGTCGCTCACGCCTTGGCCAGGCACGCGGATCTCCCCGCGGGATTCGGCCTCTGGCACCTTACGGACCGCGAGGGCGTGAGCGTCGCCCATTTGGCCGCCGCCCGCGGAAGGCTCCCCGATGCTTTCGGCGCCTGGTTCATCGCCGACCGTCTCGGCCGGACCGTGGCGCATGCGGCCGCGGTCGCCGGAAACCTTCCGGAAGGGATCGGGCTGTGGGATCTCAAGGACTCCGAGGGCAAGAGCGTGGCGCACTACGCGGCGCTCTGCGACCGGTTGCCCGAGGGCTTCGGCCTCTGGCACCTCGCGGACGCGAAAGGGTCCACGGTCGCCCACCTCGCGGCCCGGAAAGGGAAACTGCCGGATGATTTCGACCGGTGGGAGATGAAGGACGCGAAAGGCGTCTCCGTCGCCCACGCTGCCGCCGTTTTCGGACATCTGCCTCCCGGCTTCGACCGCTGGCACATCAGGGACGGCGAGGGCAGGAGCGTCGCCCACGAGGAGGCCATGCGCCGTAAGCTCCCTGAAGGTTTCGGGATGTGGAGGATGCGTGACCGCCAGGGCGTGACCGTGGCGCACGTGGCGGCGGCTTACGGGACCCTCCCTGAAGGGTTCGATCTCTGGAAACTCAGGGACTTCAGCGGCCGGACGGTAGCCCACGCCGCAGGATACGGCTTCGTGAGGCGCCTGCCGACCGAGCCGCTCTGACGTCGGGCCGTTCCGGCTTGACATCGGGCCGCAGTCGCCGGACGCGCCGGCCGCCGGACGCGCCGGCCAACGGGCGCGAGCGGTCGTCGGAAAGCCGGGGGTACACCCCGGACGCCTCAATGGTCACCGTCATAATCTCACGCATGCCGCAATCCGGTCTCGTCGGGTGCGGACTGCCGCCGCATGCCTTAGGGGCCGCTCCCCCGATAGGACGGCAACTTGAGCCTCCGCATCTGCTGACGCCTAACGCATGCAGCGGATGATGGGATTTTCCCAGGTTAAGCCGGATCGGATAACGACTTCCCTGACCGTGACCCCGTCCTGAGTGGCCCAGTTCCGGCCGTTAAACCCATACGGCAACACCATGCGACCTGCGGCCGCATGCGCGACGCTCCAGCCGTCCTTGATTTCCATGCCCAATCATTCAAAGCCGTCTGGGAGCTTCCCGGACCTCGCCGCCACCTGAGCCACCGTCTCCCCGTAGATGTCTGCGAGATCCCACCCGCCGAATGTATCCGGAATGACGATCATCTTGGCGGCGACATGTGCCACGGTCCTCCCATACTTGTCCCGCATCTCCCAGTCGCGGAAACCGTCGGGCAAAGTGCCTGCTTGAGCCGCCTCGTGGGCGACTGTCCACCCGAGATTATCGGCAAGCTTCCAGTCGCGGAATCCATCGGGCAACGTACCCGTCTGGGCCGCCTCATGCGCGACGGTCCGGCCATTGGGTTCAGCCAAACTCCATTGCCCGAAACCTTTCGGGAGATGCCGGTGGCAGGCCGCGACATTGGCGACGGTCCTTCCGTTTTTGGTCGAGATCATCCAGTCGCTGAAGTCGTCGGGCAACGCGCCCATCCGGGCTGCCTCATGTGCCACGGTCCAGCCATTGGATGCCGCCAGACTCCATTGCCGGAAACCTTCCGGGAGATGTCGGCGGGCGACCGCCGCGTGGGCGACGGTATTCCCGAATTTATCGGTAAGGCCCCACCTGTCGAAATCTGGCGGCAACGTCCCCGCCCTCGCGGCGGTATGTGCAACGGTTTTCCCTGATTTGCCGCTGATCTCCCACCTGTCGAAATCCGGCGGCAACGTCCCCTTCTCCGCGGCGAGATGGGCAACGGTTCTCCGGGATTTGTCGGAGAGCTCCCATCTGTCGAAGCCGGGCGGCAACGTCCCCGCCTCCGCAGCTACATGGGCAACCGTTTTCCCGGATTTATCGGAAAGCTCCCACCTGTCGAAGTCAGGCGGCAACGTCCCCGCCTTCGCGGCGATATGGGCTACCGTTTTCCCTGATTTGCCGGGGATCTCCCACCTGTCGAAGTCAGGCGGCAACGTCCCCGCCTTCGCGGCGACATGAGCCACGGACATCGATTTTTCGCAACGGACGTCCCATTGCGTCAGGCCTTTGATGAGCTTCCCCTCCTTGGCGGCGTCACTGAGCCTCCGGAACTTTGAACGAGCCGCTATGTCCGGCTTTTTATGTTCAGGCGGTCGCCAACTGGGAAGTCCGGGGACGCCCAACCCGCGCCAGACAGGAACGCCGGAACAGCCCTCACGCCATGAAGGATCGCCGGACCTTGAAACTCCGAAGCGCCTCCTGGAGCCTCCGGAACTTACGGTGCCCCCGGTGCTCCCGGAACTCTCGGATACCGCGGAATTCCCGGAGACCGCAGAACTCCCTGAGACCCCGGTGCTCCCGGAACTCTCGGAGACCACGGCGCTCCCGGAGGCCCCGGAACTCCCGGAGACCACGGTGCTCCCGGAAGCCCCGGAACTCCCGGAGGCCCCGGAGTAACCGTGGCTCCCTGATGATCCGTAACCCCAGCTGCTCCCATAGCCCCCGTAGTCATCGTAGTCATCGTAGTCGTCATAGTCATCATCGCCGTAGGCCCAGTAGTCGTCATCCTCATCGTCTTCGTAGCGCCTTCCGGAGCGCCTTCCGCGGGGCTCTCCGTAGGCAAAGCGGAACCCTTCCTCAGTCCAGGGAATGAAGTACACTTCGCGTCCGTTGACGCTGCCGTGATCTCCGTCCCAGTCGGTCTCCCATATCACCTGTTCGGGTTCCCTGACCTCGCCGGCGTTGCCGGCAGATCCTTCTCCCGCCACGTCCGCGACGGAAACCCCTTCCGCATCGCAAAGTCCCCAAAGGGCGAAGCCCTCCGGAAGGGTTCCTGCCCAAGCGGCTTCATGGGCGACCGTCCACCCGCTCGGGTCCGCGATTCGCCACAGCAGAGGCCTGTCGGGCAGATTCCCCGCCGCGGCAGCGACGTGGGCCACCGTGCGGCCATCGGCATCCGCCAGGTGCCATCCCCTGAAGCCGTCCGGGAGCCCGCCCCGCCTGGCGGCGACATGGGCCACCGTGCGGCCCTTCAGGTCCGCGAGGCCCCACTCCGCGAAACCGTCGGGAAGCTCGCAACGCCAGGCCGAGACATGGGCCACCGTGCGGCCCTTCAGGTCCGCGAGGCCCCACCCGTCGAACCCGGCCGGAAGCCGGCCGCACATGGCGGCGTAGTGGGCCACCGTGAGGCCCTTGGAATCCGCGAGTCCCCATTCGGCGAAGCCTTCGGGCAGCTCGCCGTTCCTTGCGGCCTCGAAGGTCCCGTTCGGGGCGCCGTCCGGACCTTCCGCCCCGTGCGCCGCCGCTTTCGGGCACGGCATGACCGTTCCGGCGCCCGGCGTTTCCTGCTTCGGCATTCCTTTCTTTTCCCCGTCACGCGCGTCAATCGGCATTTCCGAATCCCTCCGCGTCCGATGCTTCGGGCATCCCCCCGCCCGACGCGGCCGCGTTCCCTCCGTGCCAAATCACCGCATTTCGGCCTGTCTCGGGCCCCTGGCGGGAAACGCGTTCCCGAAGGCGCCCGTTCCCCGGCCCGATTCCGCACCCCGGGCTCAACGCCGCGAAATCCGCATTCAGCGGGCGTAGACCATACGTTCTTTCCTGGGCAGGCTCGGAACGGATTGCGCCTGGCGAACGGGGCGCACACCCCGGTCGCCCCGCGAGCCGGAGCATGAAGTTGATTATCCGCGTTCAGGACATGCTACTGCCAATCCCCTGGGGAAGCAAGCCTCCTCCGATATTTCCGAACCTCCGCCAAGCCATGGGCAAGGGCTAACCGATGCCTGGCCGAACACCCCCGGGCCACACCGTAGCGATACCGTCGACTCGCGAAGACAGCCCGGAGTCCGGAAAGGGCACGCCCTCGGGAGAACCCTGAGCTAAAAGCGTGAACGCTTCCCCCGTTTCATGACATACACGATATCTTATGGCAATTTGTTCCCGGAAATCAAGCTTTCCGGAGCCTGCGGAGTCCCGACTCAAGCCAGGAGATGACCTGGCCGTCCCGCAGGGGAGACGACGCCCGCCTCGGAGGGATTCCCCCTGATCCTGCGCGAATTTCCTGTCAGAACCAGGTTTTCGCTTCGTCTGTCCGACGGGATGTCGGTCAGTCGTGAAATTCTCGTTTCATGCGATATCTTCCGCAGCATCGAAGGGGTTCTCATCGCCAAGTGCTTTTTTTCACATCACGGAACGATGACATCCGATTTTTGAACAGGCCGAAACCGCGATACCCGATCGGTCGCCCTGAAAAGGGAGGTTAGGTCCGCAGGCAGGAGGCCTTCGCCGCCTTTCCGATCGAATCCGCATCGCAGGGCTCCGTTGCTAATCGGGCACGAAACGATCGGACGCCTCAGCGTCCTGCCCGGGCAGGATCATCAGAGGCTCCGGGCAAAAACCCCCTCCCTTAGCTTCTGGCAGTCATTTGAGGGCCGAGGATCTGGGTAAAGGGCGCGCAGATGTGGGGTGGTTTAAGGCTTTAGCGTCAGGATGCCAATGCGATGGCCGCATAAAGTTCCGCTTCCCTGTCGAGGTGGAGGGTTTTTGCAGTCGAATCAATAATTCGCATTTCACCCCGCGAGGAGGCCTCGTCGCCCGGCAGGCCCATCAACATAACTCTGCCCTCCTCCAGGCCGGCCCCCCCCTCCTCGCCGACCCGACACCTCTTGGAGCACATGCTGACCGTTCGCCGTCCCGGCCGACGTTTCCCGCCGTCCATCCTCCCCAACGCATTTCCGTCACCACATCCCCATATTCACGGATCCCGCCGCCATCCCTGCCGGCCGCTTCCCGGACTTCATGCGCAACGCCGATCCGACATGGCCTCACCTCCTGAAGCTCGTGCTTCCCCGAACCTTGACAATCTAAATGCGTCAATCACGCATGCGTAGGTACTGACCTGACCAGGCCTGCATGACCTCCAAACAGACAATAACGGGCAGATGTCATCACTGAAACAAAGATACAACAGGTACCTGCTAAACGATTCCTCTGTTTTAATACTCCTTGTCCCTTTGGTTCTTGTCTTTTTGTCTTTTTGTCTTTTATCCTGCGTTTCTTTCCCTCTTATCCCCTTATTCCCGTGCTCTATCGTCCTGTTGTTGCTTTGTTCCTTGCGTTCTGTTGTTGTATTGTTCCTTGCCCCCCAAGGGAACATTCCAGGAAATTTTTTGCCGCGCGATCGCCAGGCACCCTGCCTCTGCAATCGTTTCGCGCCGTGCCCTCACGCCAGAGTCACCCGGTCGTCCCCGCCCCGCCGCCCCAATCCCGGAAACTCCGTCTCGTCAAGACCTTGCCTGGCCGGAGCCCGCCCGTCCGAAGAGAGGAACCTCGAGCGGCTAGCGAAGCGACCCTGCCCCGCAAGGTCAAAATAATTGTTGATTTCTTGACGTTTCGGAATATACTGATTATTTAGGGGAGAAGGCCCCGCTGATTTCCTTCGGCGCACCCCTCCATCGGGTGCGCCCGCCTCGCGGGGACCCTTGTGGATTGCGGCCCGCAGGAGGGTTCGAAGATGTCCATCAGAGACGACAGCTACGGATCCAGACCCGTCGGCCCAGACGATGTCTTGGCCGTTCCCGCCTGTCCCCGGTCGGACGCCGGGGACACGGCATCGCCTCCGGCCTGTCCCCCCTCTCGGGAGCACCCCGCCCCGGAGAGCTTCTGCTTGCCGTATGTCCTACCCCCAGACCGTCCCAGGCCCCTCAACGTCAACGCCCTGACCGATCTCTTTTTGGAGCTGCGCCCGGAAGGAACCGGGGCCGACTGGGACGTGGAGCTCATCAGGACCGCCTACGTCCAAGCCTGCTATGCCTTGCGCGGCACATTGAGTCTTCCCGGCGAGCCCTACCTCGCGGGGCCGTTGGCCGCGGCGGAGATTCTCGCCACGTCCGGTCTGGAGGCGGACTCGGTAGCCGCCGGTCTGCTGAAGGAACCCATGGAGCGGGGGCTCCTGGACCGCCGGGGGCTTGCCACCGACTTCCTCTCCGAGGCTGCCCGGATAGCGGCCGAGGCTTCCGACCGCGCCTTTCATGCCCCTTGGCCGGCTCCGACATGGGAGGGAGACGCCGCGAGGGCCGCCCGTTTCGACAGGGCCTTGCGCCTGGCCGTCCGTGACCCCAGGACCCTGGCCGTGCGTCTTGCATCCCTCCTCTACTACATGCGGCTGGCGCCGCTTCTGCCTAAAGGGCCGAGGGCGGCCTTCGCGCAGGAGTCCCTGGACTTCAGCGCCCCGCTCGCGGGCGTACTGGGCCTGCCGGGGCTCAAGTGCGAGCTGGAGGATCTCTCGCTCCTGGCGCTCAGGCCCCGGGACTTCTCCGACATCGCCGGGCGCCTGACCGCGCAGGGACCCCATGACCGGCCCCGCCACGTAAACGAGACCGCGAGGCTCATCGGGGCACGTCTCGCGGAGTTCGGTATCCGCTGCGAAGTGCGCGGACGCTTAAAGCACGTCTACGGCGTGTGGCGCAAGATGATCCTCCAGAACCTCCCCTTCAAGGAGATCTACGACCTCTTCTCCTTCAGGGTGACGGTCGACTCGGTGCAGGACTGCTACCGCGCCCTGGGCGTCGTGCATGCCGTCTTCGTCCCGCTACCGGGCCGCTTCAAGGACTACATCTCGATCCCCGCCCCGGACGGCTACCGTTCCCTTCACACCGCGGTAGTGGGGCCGGGCGGCCTTAGGGCCGAGATCCGCATCGGGGACCGAGGCATGCGCGGACGACGTGGGGACGACGCGAGGCACAGCGCGGACGAGGCGAGGCATCGCAGGGCCGGCGCGAGGCGCAACCGGGACGTCGCGTGGCGTGACGGGGACGACGCGAGACAACTCAAGGTCACGGCAGGGTTCGGCGGAGACGGCCCGGAACCGATGCAGGGCACGGATCGCCATGCGCTGGAAGCCTCGGCGGCGGAACGCCTGGAAGACCTCGCGGCCTCGTTCGCCGCCGCCCGGGACCTGGATCCCTCTTCGAGGCTAGCCTTGCTCCGCAAGGCCCTGGACCCCGACGGGCCTGTCCTGGCCTTCACGACCATGAACACCCCGGTGAAGCTCGCCCAGGGCGCCACGCCCATAGACTTCGCGTACCGGATCGATCCCGGCCTGGGCGACCACCTGGCAGCCGCGTACGTGGACGGCTTGCCGGTGGCTCTGGGCCACAGGCTCGGGAGCCTGTCCACCGTGCGCCTCGTGACCGACGGCACGGCCCGGCCCGAGGACGGCTGGCTCAAGCTGGCCGCTTCCCCCAAGACCAGGGCAATGATCCGCCACGCCCTCTCCGGACGCCAGCACGGGCGCCAGCCTCGCGGGCCCGCGGCATGACGGCGAGGCGGCGGATAGGCCCGGGCCGGGCGCCAGGGAGATACCTCGCGCCGGACGGCCGCGAAGGCGCCCCCGCGCCCGATCCCGCGATCGCTCTGCCGTCTCCGCCCGGTTCGGCGGGACCTGCGGGCGCCACCACGGACGGAGGCCGGGCTTCGGGGAGTTCCGGCCCCGACGGACGCCCTGCGGTCATGGTCCCCTCCGGCCCGGGCCACGCGGGCCCGGACGGCGCCCCGCGCACCCCGCCCCCGTCCGAACCCGCACCGCCCCGCCCCGGCGAAGTCGGCACCGGGGCCCTGGGGCCGGGAAGCGTCTGGCACGGCGAGGCGGACAGGGGCGGGGGCTTCGCCGACGGCTGGGTCCGGACGCCGGATCTGGCCGAATGGCTGGGCCCGGGCGCCCCCGCGGACGGGCGCGAGAAACCCCTGGACGAGTACGAGCCGGGCCCGGACAAGCCCTCCTACTCGCCCAAGGCCATCGACATCAACACGGTCATCGACACCTTCCTGGACTTCTATCCCGACGCCAGGGACGAGTCGGTCGAGCTCATAAGGGGGGCCTACACCTTCGCGGCCGTGGCCCACAGCGGCGCGACGCGCCTCTCCGGCGAGCCGTACCTGACCCACCCGCTCGCGGTGGCCCACGTCCTGGCCAACATGAAGCTGGACGCCGTGAGCATCGCGGCCGGGCTCCTGCACGACACCGTGGAGGACACGAAGGTCACCCTGGACGAAATCCGGGAGAACTTCGGGAAGGAGTTCGGGCCGCGGCTCGCGCTCCTGGTGGACGGGGTGACCAAGATCGGGAAGGCCAACTTCACCGACCGCACCGCCATGCGCGCCGCCAACCTGAGCAAGATGGTCCTGGCCTCCATGGAGGATCTGAGGGTGCTTCTCATCAAGCTCGCGGACCGCCTCCACAACATGCGCACCCTGGGCTACATGGAGCAGCGCAAGCGCGAGGAGATAGCCAGGGAGACCCTGGACTACTACGCCCCCTTCGCGTCCAAGCTGGGCATCCACAAGATCAAGGCCGAGCTGGAGGACCTCTCGCTCTTCAACATCCGGCCCAAGGACTACACGGACATCACCGCCCAGCTCGCGATAGGTCGCTCAGCCCGTGAGGCTTACGTCGAGCGGGTGAAGGACCTGCTGGCCCGCAGGCTCGGCGAGTTCGGCATCAACGCGGAGGTGACCGGGCGCAACAAGCACATCTACAGCATCTGGAGGAAGATGCGGCTCCAGAACATCCCCTTCGAGCAGATCTACGACCTGTACGCGTTCCGCGTGGTCGTGCTGGACAACTCGATCGACTCCTGCTTCCGGGTGCTGGGCATCGTGCACACGATCTTCACCCCGCTCGACTGGCGCATGAAGGACTACATCTCCGTGCCCAAGCCTAACGGCTACCGCTCGCTCCACACGGCGGTGGTGGGCCCGGACAACATCCACATCGAGATCCAAATCCGCACCGCCGACATGCACGCCTACAGCGAGGACGGGGTGGCCGCGCACTGGCGCTACAAGGACGGCGGCAAGGTCTCCAAGGTGGAGGAGTCGCTCGTGCAGCGCTTCCGCGAGACCATGTCCCGCGCCTTCGGCACGGACGCCGCGCGGAGCCCCGAGGAGTACCTGAACAGCCTGCAGAAGTCACTGGGCACGGACGAGAACATCTTCGTCTTCACCCCCAAGAACGACATCATCAAGCTCCCATCAGGGGCCACGCCCATCGACTTCGCATACCAGATCCATTCCGACGTGGGCAACCACCTCTCGGCGGCCTTCGTGAACGGCTCCATCGTGAGCCTGGACCACAGGCTCCAGAACGGCTCCACGGTCCAGATAGCCACCTCCAAGTTCGCGCACCCCACCCGGGACTGGCTCCAGAAGGCCGCCTCCTCCCGCACCCGCGCGAAGATCCGCCAGGCCCTCTCCGAGCTGGAGCGCGCGGAACACGGGGACGAGCGCCGGGAGCCGCCCCGCCCCGAGCCGGGCCAGGAAGCCCCTTCCCGGCCCGGTCCGGCCCCGCGCCGCCCGCGGCCCCGCCGCAGGGACGGCTCGGATCCCGTCGTGCTCGTGAAGGACATGGACGGCATCGTGGTGCATTTCCGGAAATGCTGCCGTCCCATCCCGGGCGAGCCGATAGTGGGCTTCCTCACCAAGTCCAGCGGCGTCGCGGTGCATGCCGCAGACTGCCCCACCGTGCCCGGGCTGCCCCAGGAGCGCATCCTGAGCGCCAGCTGGTCGCTTGACGGGGGCGAGGACATGTCCGCGGACGTGTACCTGCGCATCACCCACAGCGGCGCCCAGAACGCCGTGCCGCACATCATCAACGCCGTGTCAGAGACGAAGGGCACTATAATCGAGTTCCACGCGGACCGGAGCCCCGACGGCAAGGTGCTCGAGCTGAGGCTGGCGCTGAGGGACTTCGATCGCTACCTGGCCTTCCTGGATTCGATGAAGAGACTCAAGGGCATCGTCGCCAACATCGAGCGCCTTGAGCCCGGCGAATTCCGCCTCTCCAAAGGCCCGCAGTGACAGTTGCCTCGCCATCAAGCCCTGCGGCGACGGCAGCCTCGCCGTCAAGCCCCGCAACGACGGCAGCCTCGCCGTCAAGCCCCGCAACGACGGCTGCCTCGCCGTCAAGCCCTGCGGTGACCGCGCCACCGGCTTCCGGGTCAATGACGCCCGGGTCCGCCGCAGCGGGCGCGACCGTACGGGCGCGCCTTCTGGATCTCTCTCCTGAGGAGCTCTCCGGGCTGTGCGTCACCCTGGGCGAGAAGCCCTACCGGGGCCGCCAGCTAGCCGCCTGGCTCTTCCGCAAGGGCGCCATGGGATTTTCCGAGATGACGGACGTGAGCGTGAAGTGCCGCTCCATGCTCGCGGACTCGGCCGAGATCGCCCCCGCCCCCCTGGCGGAGGCCGTGGACCTGTCCCCGGACGGGGCGGAGAAGACCCTCTGGCGGCTTCACGACGGGCTCGGGACCGAGAGCGTGATCATCCCCGACGGCGACCGCCGGACCCTGTGCGTGTCCTCCCAGGCCGGCTGCGCCGTGGGCTGCCTGTTCTGCCGCACCGGGGCCATGGGCTTCAGGCGCAACCTCACCCAGGGCGAGATCATCTTCCCGGCGCTCGCGGCCCGCCGCCTTCCGGGCGAGGCGGCGGTCACCAACCTGGTGTTCATGGGCATGGGGGAGCCGTTCCACAACGCGGAAAACGTCCGCCGGGCCCTGAGGATCCTAAACGATCCCGAATACGCCGCCTTCCCCCGCAGGCAGACCACCATTTCCACCATAGGCGTGACCCCGGCGCTCGGGAAACTGACCGCGCAGGATCTGAAGAACAGCCTCGCCATATCCCTGAACACCCCCTTCCAGGACGAAAGGGACCGCCTGATGCCCGGGGCCAGGGCCTATCCCCTGGAAGGGCTGCGGGAAGCCATCAGGGATCTCCCCCTGAGGCGGGGGCGGAGGATAACGCTCGCCTACGTCCTTCTGGGCGGGGTAAACGACACGCCCCGCCACGCCGAGGCGCTCGCCGGCTGGTGCGAGGGCCTCAGGGTCAAGGTGAACCTCATCCCCTTCAACCCCTGGCCGGGAGCCCGCTTCAGGAGGCCGGACGAAGGCGCGGCGGAGGCCTTCAGGGAGACGCTCGTTGCCCGTAACCTCACCGCCCTCACCCGCAAGTCTTACGGACGGGACGTGTCGGCGGCCTGCGGCCAGCTGGCCGGGCGCTCCGAGACGTTCCCGGCCGATGCCGGAACCTGAGGCCCGGCGCCCCGAACACGTTCCGGAGCCATTGCGGCATCGCCGAAAGGGCCGACAAACCCGGCCCCGCCCGCAGGGCTTCCCGCCCCGTCGGCAATACAGCGATGGAGGTCGCCGCCGCTTTCCGGACGGAACGACCGGGAGGCACCGTGTCTCGTACGGAAACCGCGTTCACTTATGGGTTTCATGCGGAAACAGCGTTCACTTATGGGTTTCATGCGGAAACCGCGCCGCTTGCGGAGCTAGCGGATTTCACGCGGAAACCGGGTCGCTTGCGGGTTTCACGCGGAAACCGCACCGTTCGACTGCCTTTCGCCGCCGGAAGGCATCCTGCGAAGGCTATGCCAGATTCTCTTGACCGTCTCCAGTCGCAAATCGTCTCCGACCGCCTGTCCTGCCGCCAATGTGAGCATCAGGCGGAAAAACTGCCGAGGCGGAACACCCGTACAGCGCGTCCGGATGTCAAATGCGACCGTGACCTCACGCTCGGACCGGTCGGCATTTTCGGCCTCACATCCCGAACTTCTTGATCTTCGCGGCGAGCGTCTTGCGCGTCACGCCCAACTCCTTGGCCGCCCTGGTCTTGTTGCCGCCATGGAGGCTCATGGCCTTCTCCACGGCCAGTCGCTCGCTTTCCGCTATGGTGAGCGGGCCGCCGGTTTCCCTCGCGTCCGCGCCTGACGGGGACCCGGCGGGGCCGGAAGACGGGGAGGCGGGCCCGAAGCGCATGGCCATGTCGGACTCGCAGACGTAGTCGCCCTTTGAGAGGATCACCGCGCGTTCCATGGCGTTCTGGAGCTCGCGGATGTTGCCGGGCCACGAATGGCGCCTGATGGCGTCCACGGCGCCGATGTCGAGTCCCTTGACGTTCTTCTTGTTCTTCGCGGCGTAGGCCTTGACGAAATGGTCCGCGAGCGCCTCCAGGTCGCCTTTCCTCTCGCGGAGGGGCGGGACGCGGACGTGCATGACGTTAAGGCGGTAGAACAGGTCCTCGCGGAAGCCGCCCTCGCGCACCAGCCTCTCGAGATCCTTGTTGGTGGCCGCGATGAACCTCACGTCCACCTTCTGGATCCTGTCGCTCCCGAGGGGCTGGATCTCGCCCTCCTGGAGCGTCCTCAGGAGCTTCGCCTGGAAAGCCGGGGAGACGTCTCCGATCTCGTCCAGGAACACCGTGCCGCCGTCCGCCGTCTTCAGCCGCCCGTCGCGGCGGGCCACGGCGTCGGTGAACGCCCCCCGCTCGTGGCCGAACAGCTCGGACTCCAGGAGCGTGTCCGTCAAGGCCGCGCAGTTGATCGTGACGAAGGGCCTGTCGGCCCTCAGCGACTTCTTCTGGATTAGCCGCGCCACCTTCTCCTTGCCGGTGCCGCTCTCGCCCGTGATGAGCACTGTAGCCTCGGAGGGGGCCGCCGCCAGCACGAAGCCCATCATCTCCATGAAGGCCTCCGACTGGCCGACGAGTCCGATGTCGCCGGCCTCGCCCGGGAGCCCGGGGCCGCTCTCCTCGCCCACTGCCGGGCGCTCGAGGGCCTTGTCCATAGCGTGGCGCAGGACATCCAGGTCCAGCGGCTTCCCGAGGTAGTCGCCGGCGCCGCCCTTCAGGGCGTCCACGGCGTCCTGCCAGGCCGCATAGGCGGTCATGATGACGACGGGAGTCCGCCGGTTGGGCCCCTCGCCCCCCCTGAGCTTGGCCAGGGTCTCCAGCCCTTCCCTTTCAGTGTCCATGCGCACGTCCATGAGGATCAGGGAATACTTCTTCCCCCGGGCGAGCTTCAGGGCCCCCGCCCCCCCGGTCGCGGTCTCCACGGCGTGGCCCCAGTCCGCGACCACGGTCTTGAGCATGAACAGGTGCCCCTTGTCGTCGTCCACAATCAGTACGGGGTCGTGGTCTGGCATTTCAGGCTGGGCCTCCTGCCCCGATTGCGGGGCCTGGGACGGTCGCGGACGGATCCGGGGGCATGTCCTTCGCCGCGAACCGTTTTCCCGGGCGTCCCGGCCCCGGCAACTCGCCGCGCCGAGATGCCCAAGAACGGGTTTCGTGCGCCGAGGCTTCGGCAACCGACACCTGAAGGCGTCGGACGGGACACGGTCCACGCAGGGCCTGACAGGCCAAGGCCGGGAAGAATGGATTCGGCTTCGTCTGTCCCCCCCATGGACAGGCCGACAGGAGCCAGATCAAAAAATGCCACCCCGGCAATCCTCAAAGCGGCGACTTGCGGCGTTCCCTCCTGCCGACCGCATCGGACAGTCCCGGGCGACCGCCGACGGCGAGGGGCTATCCGGAAAGTTCCGGTCCTTCGGGCGCCGGACGGGAAAACCGCATGCTTTTGCAGGATATTGTAGCCCTCAAGCCCCAAGGATTCAAGCTCCGCGAGGCCGCGGTACGGAAAGGCAGAACCCGCAAGTTCCGGCGGGACGGCAGATACCGGAACAGGTTCCCGAAACAAGGCTCGACAAGCCTCAGGCATCTGACTGTCGCCTGAAGGAAACGCCCGCTTCCGGGAGGGATGCGCCCGCCTCGGAAAGGCTCTTCCTCGATTCGGAAGAAAGAGGTACTTGCTCGCCTCGGACCGGTATCGTCAGGGGCCTCCCCTGAACGTTCATGTTGATTATCGACTCCCCGGCGCATGATACCCGTCCAGGAGGGCGGTCGCCCCCTGCCGGCGCGTCCGGGCCGAAGGGGACGCCCCGGACAAGTTGCCCGAATGCCACTGGATCGCGGACAGGCTCCCGGAACCCGGCCCCGAGAGCCTCCGCGTCCGCGTAACAGGAGGGCAGGGACGAGGGGACCGCCCGCGGCGGGAAGGGCGAGGCGTCCGCCTTAGGCAGGGAGTGTCCGGCAGTACCGGTTGCCGCCGGGACGCGACCTCTATCGGATGCGCGTGCGCGGTTTCTTCGAAGCCGTCAGGCGCATCACGTGCGGCATCGCCACGCGGCTGAACCGCTTCGATGCCGAGCGGGGGCCCCGGGTCCACGGAGCCCTGGCCCGGCCCAGCCAGGTCAGGGGTCCTAAGCGCACCGGAAAAGCGCTATCCGAGATGGCCGTTACCGGATCGCATGCCCGCATTCGGAGCGGACAGCCAGCCGCCTGCGGTGCCCCTGTCCCCGCGAGCCAGCCCCAACGGGGGAGAATCCCCGTGGACGGCCAGCCCTTAACCGGGTCCCGACAGCTTCGCCGTCCCGGATGCCCCGACAAGCCTGGGCAACGAGCCGGAGGAGCACCCTTCCGATCGCTCACCGTCCCTTAAAAAAGCGTCCCATCGCCGACGAAACCCCCCAAGACCGGGGGCGACCGCAAGGCCGCCTCAATAATCAGAGAAAGCGGCATCGGCGAACTCAATGCAGGCTGCTCATTTCCGCCTCCTTGGGGGGTGAACGAGCGCTGTCATTGCATTTGGTTCGATAACCAGATATTCTCCTAATATTGGGGAGGTCAGAGCCCATGTCTGGACAGAAACCGGAAACCCAGGAAGGACTGCAGGGCCACGGCGGGCCGTTGCCCTCAGCCAAGGAAGGCAGGCAGGACCCCGGCGATCCGTCAACCTCGACCCCGCCCGTGAAGACCGGCAGGGTCCCTGCGTACCATCCCCGCCCCAAGAATTACTCCCGCTTCGAGATGGATCTGGCAGTGAGTGTTGGTAAGTTCGAGTCCGGAATACAGGCGGCATTGGCCGAAATCAAGGGCGAAATTAACGGACTCAGGGGCGAGATTAACGGACTCAAGGGCGAACTCAGGGGCGAAATTAACGGCCTTAGCAAGAGCATTATCCATGTCTGGACGGCGTTGGCGATAATCGCGGCTGTCTTGATCGCCTTCGGCACCATACTCTACTCGCTGAACGGATCGGTCAAATCCATCGAGACCTGGATTACGCTTCAAGCCTCGACGGCGCAGTCGGCTCCCTCCCTGACGATGATGCCCCCTGCCCGTCAAGCCCCAGCGCTCTCTGCGGAAACGTCTTCCCGGTCCGAATCCGTGAACTCCCCGAACGGGTCCGCAGGCACGGAAAGCGGCATGGGAAGCTGACCAAATTATTCCCGCAGGTCGGTCGATGCCCCCGCTCCCCCCCCGGCGCATGAGACGTGCGCCTGGCTTCCCGTCATGGCGCTTGTCCTCGTATCGCGTGTCTCGGTGTGAGAGGACGCCGTTTTTCCGCTGGCCATACCGGGTCCCACACCCCCCCCTTCCCGTTGCCGATGCCCGGCAAGCTTGCCGGAGGGCTTTTGGCAGGCTGCCAGTCTTCCGCCGTGCGGCGTGATTTGAGAGCCCGACTCCCGATGACTGGCCATGGCGTGCGTCAAGAATTCGTGGGGATCCTGCCGAACACGCGAACAAGCCCCGAAACGCAAAGAAAGAGCATGCGGGCGAAAGAAAGCGGCATGCGGGCGGAGGAGCGGACGGAAAACCCCGCCTCCCAGGCCGAGCCCTGACCCGGCGGTCGGCATCGATGTCGGCGGCAAGGCCGACGTGACCTGCCAATTCGGACCGGTCTCCGCCGATGGCGGCGTCCGCGGGCGCACGGGGTTCAGCCCCATGCCGCCCGGCCTCCTGACGCCTTGCGCGGCCCTGGCGATCTCGAAAGGAGCCAAGGCGGCAATCGGGGAGAGCGCCGATGCCTGCCGTAAGACCCTCCGCAAGGAGCCCGTCAAGGCCTGGAGGCCGTCACGGCAAAACCAGAGGCGCACCGGGAACCTCCCCCGTCGCGGACCGGCAACTCCGGCGGCATGCGCCAAGGCCCGCGCCTCGCCCCTCCGCCTTCAAGGGCATCCGGGCACCGCTCCGCGGCTTCAGACGCGCCCCGGGCGCCGTATCGCACGGGCTCCGCGATACCGAAAATGCTCCGATCCCGCAGGCGACGACGTTCCATGCGGCAGGGCCCCGACAATCGACATGGACGCGTCAGGCTACGGCTACGCCTTCCTGCGCCCCGCCGCCTGCCCCTTCGGTCGGCGTGAGCCGGTCCGCGAACGGTCTCTGCCTCCCGGGACCGGGGCCCGGCCTACGGCGAAACCGGCGCCTTCGGCAACGCCCGCGCTTGAGGGGCTTCAGACCCCCGCCGTCCGGAAGCCGTCAGGCGGACCCGAGATAGGCGTCCTTCACCTGAGGGTTGTTCAGGAGGTTGACGGAAAGGTCCTCCAGGACCAGCCTCCCCACGTCCAGGACGTAGCCGCGTCCGGCGAGCTTCAACGCCGCGCGGGCGTTCTGCTCCACCAGCACCACGGTCACGCCGGAAGCGTTGATGTTCTTGACCGTTTCGAAGATCGACCTCACGAGGAGCGGGGCCAGTCCCAAGGAGGGCTCGTCCAGAAGGAGCAGCTTGGGCTCGGCCATCAGGGCGCGGCCGATGGCCAGCATCTGCTGCTCGCCGCCGGAAAGCGTCCCCGCCATCTGCCCGCGCCTCTCCTCGAGGCGCGGGAACAGCTCGAAGACGCGCCTCAGAAGCCGGGGCGGGACCGGACCCTTGCGGGTGAAGGCCCCCAGCCTCAGGTTCTCCTCCACGGTCATGGGTCCGAACACCCGCCGTCCCTCCGGGGCCTGGGTCACCCCCCGGGCCACGACCTCGTGGCTCTGAAGGAGATCCAGCCGCTCGCCGTTGAAGAGGATCTCGCCGGACTTCGGGCGCACCAGGCCGCTCACGGCCATGAGCGCGGTGGTCTTGCCCGCGCCGTTCGCGCCAAGGATCGTCACCAGCTCGCCCTCTTCCACCTTGAGCGAGATGCCGTGCAGCGCCTCGACCCCGCCGTAGGCCACCTTGAGATCCACAATCTCGAGCAAGGCTCAGCCCTCCCCGTCCTCGCCCAGATAGGCCTCGATGACCTTGGGGTTACGCTGGATCTCCTCCGGGGTCCCTTCGGCGATGAGCGCCCCGTTCTCCATCACCGTCACCCGGTCGCAGACCTTCATGACGAAGCCCATGTCGTGCTCGATGAGCATTATGGTGATGTCCCTGGACTTCACGTCCGCGATGAGCCCCGTGAGCTCCGCGGTCTCCCTGTCGTTCATGCCGCCCGCAGGCTCGTCCAGGATGAGGAGCCTGGGCTCCGTCGCGAGCGCCCGGGCTATCTCCAGCCGCCGCTGGTCGCCGTAGGAGAGCCCGCCCGCCGCCAGGTTCCACTTGCCCGCGAGCCCCACGAAGTCCAGCTGCTCCATGGCCGAGGACAGGACAGCCCTCTCCTCCCGCCTCTGGTAGGGGAGCCTCAGGAAAGACGCCATGATGCCCGCACGCATCCGGCAATGCCTGCCGGAAAGGACGTTCTCCAGGACCGTCATGTGCGGGAAGAGCCTGATGGTCTGGAAGGTCCTTGCGATGCCCAGTTCCACGATGCGGCTGGGCCTGAGGGCGCTGATGCTGTGCCCGGCGAAGAAGACGAAGCCGGCGTCGGGCTTGAGCGAGCCGGTGATGATGTTGAAGACGGTCGTCTTGCCGGCCCCGTTCGGCCCGATGATGCCGACGGTCTGGCCGCGCTCGACCCCGGCCGAGAAGCCGGCCACGGCGACCAGGCCCCCGAAGGTCTTCGTCACGTTGTTGAGGGACAGGAGGAGCATCGCCTACTTCCCTTCCCCGCGAGGATCCGCCCGCCCGTCCGGGGCGTCGCCCGGATCGCCGGAAGCGGCTTCGGCATCGCCGTCCCCGCCGCCCGTTTTGCCGTCGGCGCCGCCGTCCCCGTTCCCGCCGAAGGCGCCGTTGGCGGCCCCCCCCTGACCCGGAAGGCCGTCCCAGGGGGGCTGAAGGCTGTAGACGGCCGGCCTGGGGGGCAGGAGCCCCTGGGGCCGGAAAATCATCATCACCACCAAAGCCGCGCCGAAGACCAGGAGCCTGGATTCCCTGAGGAAGCGGAAGAGCTCGGGGAGCCCCATGACGAGGAAGGTGCCCAGGAGCACCCCCCGCTGGCTTCCGGAGCCGCCCAGGATGACTATCGTGAAAAGGAGCACCGACTCGGAGAAGTTGAAGGAGTCGGGGGATATGGTGCGCATCCTGGCGGCGTAGAGGGTCCCCGCGAAGCCTGCCCACACGGCGCCTATCACGAAGGCCATGAGCTTGTGGCGGGAGGTGTTGATGCCGATGCCCTCGGCGGCTACCGGATCCTCCTTGATGAACTTGAGCGCCCGCCCGAAACGGGAGCCCTCCAGCCGCCTGAACAGAAAGAGGCTCAGCGCGACCGAGAGCCAGATGAGGTAGAAGAAATGCTGCGGCTGGGTGATCCTGAAGCCGAAGAAGGTCGGGCGGGCGATGCCGAAGCGGCCGTTGGGGCCGCCGGTGAGCCCGAAGACGTCGTTCGTGAGCGCGATGCGGACTATCTCCACGATGCCGATGGTGACTATGAGGAGGTAGTCCCCGCGGAGGTGGATGATGGGCCCGGCCACCGCGGCGGCGAAGAGGCCGGCCGCGAGGCCCGCCGCGGGGAGGGTCCAGAGGACCGGCCAGCCGAAGTCCAGGTTCAGGACCGCGGTGGTGTAGGCGCCCACGGCGAAGAACGCCGCGTGCCCCATGTTGAACATGCCGCAGTAGCCCAGGATCACGTTCAGCGACAGCGCGAGGATCGCGGACAGGCCCACGGTGTTCAGGCCTTCCAGGAGGTACGGGGCGTAGGCCAGCCCCGCCGCCCGGAAGAACACCGGGAGCAGGAGGAAGAGCGCCGCTCCCGCAACCAGGAACGGCACGGGCACGCGCCGGGGGCGAGCGGAAGGCGGGCCCTTGGGCACGGGGGGACCGAAGACGCTGGGGGAGAAAGACACGGCGCGCCTCTACAGCTTCTCGGCCACGCGCTCCGGGAGGAGCCCGGTGGGCCTGACCACGAGGATCAGGATGAGCACCACGAAGGTGAGCGCGTCCTTCCAGGCGCCGGAGACGTAGGCGGAG
>JAISFS010000268.1 GCA_031263485.1 Deltaproteobacteria bacterium
GGCCGGGCCGGGCCCGGCGCCCTCCAGCAGGAAGTCCCTCATCGCGGCCAGCTCGCGGGGGAGGGCGGGGGGGGCCCCGTCCCGGACCGGCGAGTGGCCTTCCGCGGTGAGGAGGCGGAGCGCGACCGCCCTGCGCCGGGACGCCGTCTCCCGGGGATCCTCCGGCCCGTCGGCCCACGCCAGGAATTCGAGCAGCATGTAGCCTGCCGTCAGCGTGACGTCCCAGTTCAGTGACGCGCCGGCCGCCGCGCCGTGGGCCTCGTGCGCCCGGAGAAGCCGCAGAAGCGCGCCGAGGGGGGTCCGGTCAATCCGCGCCAGGAGCTCGAGGCGCTCCGTCTCGTCGGCCTGCGGCGCCGCGTCGAGGAAGCCCCCGAAGAACTTCAGGTCCATCGCGGGGAACCACGGCGAGGGCATGATCTCCATGCCCGCGGCCCGAGGCGAGGGGGCGAGACCGGGCGACGGGTGGGTCCCGGCGGGTCCGGGGGATTCGGGGGATTCGGGGGGCGGCAAGGGGTTTCCTCGGTCGGCCCCGGAGGCGCGGCGCGGCCGGGGGGGAGGGGGGGAAGGAATGGCGGATCGGTTCGGCTGAAGAGTGGATATAGTGCATGACCGGTCCGTCGTCAAGCCGTCCGGTAAAGTTTAGGAGCGGAACAGGTTTCCGGCGCCGGTCGCGCCTCTCCGTCGATGTCCGGGAGCCTCGGTTCCCGCACGGTCGGCATCGTCTGGAGGAAGCCCGGAACAGTCATGAGTTCATTACGGGCATGTGCTCCCTTGCGGTCAACGGGGTGCGTTCGGGACGGGTCGCTGCACGAAGAGCCCGGGGACTGGCCGTCCCGGATGGGGGAGGCGAGTGTGAGGGGGGGAAACGATTACGGCATTGCCAAAGACATGGATCCAGGACATGGCGAAAAACCAGACTTCATCGGGATTGCAAAAACAGACATCGTCGGGATTGCGAAAGGCCATATAACATCGGCAACATGAACAATACGCGTCATTGTGATCGGGAAAGTCATACATCAGTGGATTTGCGGAAAATCAGACAACAATATGATAGCAAAAGTCCATTATCATAGAAATTTCGGTAACCGTTCACCCCCCCTTTAGCAACACTGTCTCCCTTTCTCTCTTGATACTGGCTTAAATCCTCACTCTCTACCACAAGCCTCCCCCCACGTCGGCCACAAGCCTCCCCCCACGTTATCAGACTCCTCTCTTGCTCAGGTCCATTGATTGAGTACATCTGCAGGAAAGTCAGTGAATGCGGTACATCCCACGATATTTTACCGCTGGTTCACAAGGCGGCCCAAAACTGCCGTCTTCTGAACAAGGCATGGGCAACTCTCAAGAATCTAATGCTATCATGCTGTTTTTATGGGGATTTTTTTGGATGGATTCGTGAGGCATCCAAAGCTGTAAATTCGTTAACGAACACTTGATTTGGGATAGCAGATATGGTAAATAGGTATCAAATACACTAATTGAGACTTCAAAGGCACCTGAACTTCCCCAAAGAGCCTGAATTTGCCAAATGCCGCAGTTATGAGGCAATGATATAGAACTCTCCCAAGCCCGAAGACAATAGTTAAGCCTGCCTGCATCCGATGCCGGCGGTCTCACCCATCTCCAAAAACGAAATCTCCTAACATGTCAGCCGCGCCGTTCAACAGATCAGGGACCTGCAAGACCGACCGGGAGTCATTCCCCTTTGGGGGAGAGGCTTTGCCTTTAGTGTCCCTTATAGAGGACAGGGATCCGTCCCCGCCGTTTTCCGACGACGAGCTGGCTGACATGTCGGACTCCAAACGTGCGCGGGCGGCCTTGACCCTTTCCCGCCGCGGATCGACGTCGCTGGCTATGGATTGCGTCGAGGCCAGGGTGGAGATCCATGAGCTGAAGGAACAGCTGAAGCGCGCCGGGGAAGCCTCCAAAAGCCTGAAAAAGGAACTGTCGGCCGCGGCAAGGCGGCAGAGGCCGCCCTTACGGCGACGGTGAGGGTTCTTGCGGACGCGCACCTGTCCGGCGGATTCGGCGAAGCCGGCGTACGGAACGAGGACCTTGAGAACCTGCTCAACGGCTTGAAGGACGTGATGGGCAAACCCAGGAAGAACTCAAGGACCTCATCCCGGAAGCCGTCCTCCGATGACCAGAAGGACCAGGCGGAGAGAAGGGAAGAGGCGGAACGGAAAAGACCGGAGGGGAAAGGGAAAGGGAGTCCCGGACCCAAGCCCGAGCACGAGCCGGCCAACCGCCCTCCCTTGAAGCCGGAAGACGCCGACCGCCAGGAACCGTACTTCCGTGAGGACGACAAGTGCCCCAAATGCAAGGGTAAGATGGAAGAGCGTCCGGATGACGACAAGACGTGGGAGATGCTCGAGCTCCCCGAAAAACCCATCGAGAGGATCCTGTTCAGAAGAAGGGCATATTGGTGCGGGAACTGCAAATGCATGCACTGGGCCGACGAGCCGAGGGACAGGACGCCATGGCTTTTTGGCCCGCGCCTCATGAGTCTGCTCACCTGCCTGAAGGTGCAGGGGAGCATGTCCGTCAGAAACCTCCAGGATTTTCTCGCGGCCATGGGGGCGAAGGCCAGCGTCGGCGTTATACAGAACTCCCTCGGCAGATCATCGGATGCCGTCGGGGAACCCTACGAGGAACTGGTTCGGGAGGTGGCAAAGGAGAAAGTGGTCAACTCCGACGAGTCGCACATAAAGATGAACGGCCGTCCCTATTGGGCATGGGTCATGGTGACCGCCGCCTACATACTGTTCGTCATCCGGGAAAGCCGCGGCAGCGCCGTGCTGGAGGAGATCCTGGGCGAGGACTTTTCCGGGGTGTTGGGAAGCGACTTCTTCTCCGCCTACAAGAAGTTCTCGAGACTCCATCCCGCGGTCGTCAACCAGTTCTGCCTGGTCCACCTCAAACGGCAGCTGAAGGACCTGGCCGTGAATTACGGGGGGGAACGACGAAGATACGGGGAGAAGCTGCTGGAGCTCCTGGACAAGGTGTTCGAGCTCCACCACAGTCTCAAGGACGAGTTTGATCTGAATACTCTCAGGTTGCTGTTCAAGGCCGCCTTCGATTTCCGGGACTATGCGGTAAACGAGGTCCCGTGCCTCGACAAGCTTTGCATGCCTATAGCGCGGAGGCTCGCGGAACGTTTCGAGGCCCACTTCATTTTTATCCTTTGGCGCGACGTTGAGCCTACCAACAACTTGGCCGAGCAGGCCATCAGACACCTTGTCATAGACAGGCATGTCACCCAGGGAGTAAGAAGCGAGAGGGGGGCGATCATGAAGGCTCGTCTGATGACCGTGCGCGCGACCTGCAGGAAGCGCGGACTCAGCCCTTTCCGTTACGTCTATGACTGCCTCGTCGCCATGCTCGGTGGCGAGAAGGCCCCGTCCATGCTGACAGGCTGACTGCCGACCGGCGATCCGATAATTTCCGGCTCAATGGATCCCACGATCCGTTGAGCCTTTTTTATGGGGGAATTTTCTAAAAATTTTACAGATGCACACATAATATTTATGACACAATAAATACCAATATTTCATATACAATAAGGATATGACGAAAAATACAGATGGATATGTCTCGCGTTTCATTAAATCATGATATGCGGAATAATCACTTTAATACCTATGTTTTACATACTGGCTAGATAAAACATGTGGAATGTCCATAATAATTTCACCGTAATAGGTTGGCAAAGCCACATGCCAACGGGACAACTCCAAAAACCAGCACCACGGCCATTCTAAATATGTTGCTACCGAATCAGTCATCTAGATGATTAGGGGGTGAACGGTTACAACTTACTCAATAGAAGAGAAAATTGATTCCACTGGAACCCCCCCCTCCCAATTTGAGTCGATTTTCTGAGGCGCCCCATGGCCTCACTCGGGAGTTCTCGCGGGCGGCTTGCCAGGCTTGCGCGGTGCTCGGTGGTGCAGGTCATCCGTTCAAGAGGCCGGACCTGAGGGCGGAAGGCCAAGCGGACGCGACTCAGCAGGGACAGACGGAAGCGGTCCGTCTGCCGGGAAATCAGAGCAAAGGATCCGGGACGCACTTGCAGAGGCGACTGCGGTGGACGGTTGCGGCGGAGGTTTGATCGGATGCCCCTGACGCTGCCTTGGCCCGTCGCAGACGCCCTCCAGGCGGGGTTGCCCTGGAGGCTCTTCTGTTCGGTTCGGTTCGGAAGAGGAACTCCTCCTCGAGCTCCGCGTCCTCCTCGCGTTCGACCATCTGCGGCGATGCCATGAAATCCTGGAAGGCCACCCCGTCACCCAGGAGGAGGCGAAGTGACTGACCGGGCAGGTGTTCTGGCAGGCCGCGCGGCCGAAGCACGGATGGGCATGAGCGTCGGCTCCACATGCCTTGAAGATCCGGCATCATGTCCACGGAGCCGGAAGGGCACATCTCCGCGCAGGCTAAGCAAGATTCCACTGCAAAAACCCTCCCCCTCGACAGAGAGGCGGAACGCTTTATGGCCATCGCATTGGCACCCTTGCGCTTAAGCCTTTGACCATCGCCATTCTGGCGCACCATTTACCCAGCATTCTGCCCCCAAATTGCTACCTGGAGGTGATGGTGGGGGTTTTTGCAGTGAAATCAAGCAACTGGTGGCATGCTTGACCGCTATGCTCTCGATCCTTTCCAGATGCTCCGCGTCCAGCCGCATCCGTTGCTTTAGCGCGACCGTGACGGTGACCAGGGCATCGATAACTCAGAGCCGCGTTCATGCAACGCAGTCGTACTGGCAGAAGTCCGTGTAGGGGGCCTCAGCTCCCGGGCTTCCCGGGAGCTGGGGTCCACTCCGAGGCAAGGCGCCAGGACTGGTTCGGGCAGGTGCGCACGCAGGTGTGGCAGAGGGTGCCACTGGCGTTCAGGCGCGTCAGCGAGAGCGCCCCGTGCGGAGGCACTGGCTGGGTTTCCAGGTCGAACCCAGGGAGAATGCGGCCCTTAGGTGTGACGGACGTATCGAAAGCCGTTCCCATGAGGGCCCCGAGATCGGACTCTCTTCAGGAAGCCCATGCGCACCTGCCCCGGCTCGACCGGAGGCGCTACGGATAAGTAGCTGAACGATCCGTTGGAACATGAGCCCACAGGGGCGCCGAGCTGTACGTTGTTACTATTGCGAAGAGGCTTGGAGTCACTGCGGCCATCATCGGGAGGACGAAGCGGTTGTATGGCCATCGCATCAAGGAGACGGACCTGGTACGCGAACAGGGGCACCAGTTCATCGGGAAGGTTACACCTGTCATCTGCCGATACATGGATGCCAACCCTAAACGTGAACGTGGTCGCGATTGCGGTTGCGATCGACGGGAAGACCTGCATCAAGGCCATCGAGAAGCCTAACGGCTACGTCAGAAACAGCGGGGCGAAACAAGCGAGGGACCCGAACAGAAACAACACGTTCCGCTGGGTCATCAACCTGTCCTCATGGCGGAAGATAAGGACATGCATTGTGCTAAATATGATTCAGCCGAGGTAGAGGCGTGTGGAGTTCTTTCGGTCAACGAATCGCCTTGTCAGGAAATCCTCCGAGTCACTGACCCCGATGGCGGGATCGAGCTCAGCTTTGTCGTGGACAGCCCATGTCACCGCAAGGGATGCGGTGAATGTCGTTTCAATTATCGGTCGGTGAGGGAATCATGATGAAGAGATGAACTGGTCGGTGGGTGTCGAAACTGGGGAGTTGGGCAATATCCCGAGTTGGGCAATCCCTCCCCGATATCGTGAATGCTTTGCCCCATCCCCAACTTCATCTACGGGCGAAGTCAGGGAAGGGGCAACCGGATCGGGGAAGCCGAACTGGTTTATTGAGGGTCAGTCATGAAATAGGATCATTTCCAGACAGTTTCACATGGCATGCTCATTGCGATGGCGAGGCGGCGAAAGACATGAGTACCGTTCAAAGAAAATCAGGTTTCCGTGAACGATCTTCCTGCGATTATCAGGTGATTATCCGATATGTCCTAAGCCAGGACTCTGAGTAAATTGTCCGGAACTGGAGAAATGCCATTTGTCCATTTTCCCGTGAACGCTTGGCGCAATCAGGCCAACCGTGAACATGTCATAAAACGCGTGTGAAGACAGGTTTTATGATCAAAAATCATAAGAAAGGGACAGGAAGAAATTGCGGCCAGGAATCGTCACTCCCCTGTTGTAGGCTCCGTTCGAATTGAAAACATTGCCGAACTGGCCTTCCAAACTGAGGTTTCCCTTGTCTCCCATGTCAAGCAGGCGCTTGGAAAAGCTGAAATCGACCACCGTGAATCCTTCTTTATGCACCCATGGAGCGACATATGTCACAAAATAGCTGTCATCATACCAATCCTGCACGTAGCTCTTGCCGTAATAATTCGCGATCAGCCTGGCTGACAGGTTTAATCCCGGGTGATCGAAGTTGAGGCCATAACTCAAGAGCATATCGACCGTATAAGGCATCTTGTCTGGAGCGATGGACACGACGACGTTGGGATCCTTGTTCTCGTATTTGGACATCCATGTGAGATTAAAGAATGGCCTGATCGAATAATCCTGTCCGAGAGCTCCTGCGATATCGTAGTTCAGCGAAAGCTCAAGTCCGGCCAGATCAGCTCCCTTGAGGTTTCTGAATTGCATTACGTTTGGCGGCGCGACCATGACGCTAATAAACTTGTTTTTGAAATCCGAGATGAAATAAGTGACGCTACCGCTGAAATGATTGACCGATACATCCGCTCCGAACTCGATAGTCGTGTTTTCCTGAGGTTTCAGATCTGGGTTCGGGAGGGTAGTGCCCCCGCCGAATGCCTGGCTCGCGTTAGGAACCGAGAATCCCGATGCGTAATTCGCCCGCAATTTTAGATAAGGGATGGGAGAATAGGCGATTCCGAAGGAAGGGGTAAATTTCGTGGTTCTGTATGCACGGGTATAATTTGACAATTCGAAGCTGTCGTATCTACCGCCTGCAGAGATAATGAGCTTCTCATCCAGCAACTTCAGCTTCGCAAGAAGATATCCTGCCGTATCCTTGAACTCAGATTTAGTTAAACTGGCGTATGATCCAGAGGTGTATAAGGCATTGCCTTTGTATTTCACGTGCTCGAATCCGGGAGAAAGGGAGAATATCGGATGATCGTAAGTCAGTTGCGCCTGAATCTGGTTCATGTCGAAATTGCTTCCGTCATACCAGGCTGGCACGGGGTAGCGAGAACCACCTGCAAAGGGTTCATTCGGATTAGGATCATAAAAGCCATCGGAATCGAAATTGCTCTTGGAAGTAGTATAATTCGCGAACCAGCTCAGACGTTCGTCGGATGTCGATCCGGTATAACTGAGCGTGGAGTTCCAGACGTAGTTGTCGACCGTCGAGAAGGTATCCGGATACAGCAACTGAAGGGATTCCGTCCAGCCGGGAACCTCACCCTTGATCTTCATGTGATTGAAGTGGAGTCCAATCCGATGCGTGTCCAAAAACGAATAGCCGACATCAGCATCGATGCCGGAGGATTCGTCAACTCTTGAGTGCTTCCACACGTTGCCGTTCGCTGTGGTGAAATCTCCGAAACTGGTGCGTGAGGCCCCGACCGAAAAATCGAATCCCTGGTGCGAAGCCGACAGGGAGATCTTCTCCTCGTCCTTGTCGAAACTCCCCGCCCCGACGCTCACGTGAGCCGTCAATGGACCTTCCCCTAGTTTTGTGATTATGTTGATGACACCCCCCAAAGACGACGGTCCGTATTGGACCGCCGTAGGTCCGCGTATGATTTCCACCCTCTCGACGTTGTCCATGTTGATCATATTCGCGTAGCCGTTGTTGATGCGGTGTCCGTTCAGAAGGATGAGCGTGAAGGCGTTGACTTCTGAAAAGCTCATCGACCCCTGGCCGTAACCGCGCATGTAGACGGTACTGTTAGCTCCGGTACCGTAGTTCGTGGCTCCAAACATGTAAGTCTGGATACCCTGTTCAGCAAGGACTGACAGGAGATTATGTCCTGCCGTCCTATCGATCTCCTCCGAGTCGATCACGGTAATGTTGCTCGTCACTTCACGCAACGTCTCGAGGGTTTTTCCCGCCGTAACGACTACGATATCGAGGTATCCTCCGGATTGTGGCTGGGAATATGATGGAACAGACCAGAAAATGATAACCAGTGCAAGGCTGACGATGATCCGTCGCATAGTATCTCTCCATGTTTCTCGTATTGCGAATACAAAATGAACTCCGGACGAGACAAAACCGTTTCACGCCTTTTCGCGAAAAAGTCTTCCTCTACAGGATGTTCAAGCGATCAAGCATCGGCGGAACCCCCATTTTTTAAGGTCTTGACGTACCGGCCCAAAGACAAAACCTGTCCGGATGTCTGCTACGGTCAAGCACAATGTCACTGCCTGTCACTCGGATAGGTTCTTATCACTGACAATGTTAGGCCTGCATTTGAACAGTCGTAACCGCGCATGCATCCAAGACGATATTCGTAACATCGACTGAAGACTTGCAGGTAATTGGAAGACAATGTCAGAAACAGAACTCTTACGGCAACATTATGCAAAATAATCGTGAAGCAGAAATCGCCTTCCAGTAAGCCAAAGTGCTGAAGAGCTTGCACAATAAGCACCAGTCAATTATTCCGTCTATTCCCAAATCTGCAAAGGAGAGGGAGAGACATGGGGGGGACTTGGTGCAGGCGACCGATGACGTTGCGATATCGCTCACATTCCAAAATAGGTTGGTTCTTGTCGTATGGAGTGGGGAGTTCAGGGAGTGAGTGTGGAGTTAAGGGAGGGAGTGATCAGAATCTGGTCGACGAAAACAAGCGGAAAGCTAAGGTTAGGCTGAGAAGATTGAGCATGTTGCCTTGGTCTGGCTTCCAGCAGCTTGCCCCAAAAGGGTGTCGGTTGGTGTCGGATTCAACAAATGAATTCCCGGCTTGGAAATTCAAAAGATCAGGTTTAGGCGGTGTTCGGCACATGCTGAGTTGCTAATTGCATTTCTAATGGTGAAAGTTAAGCACGAATCTAATCGACTGTCAATACTTTTCGACTTGCCTGACCAAACAGCTCTTGTTTCTAAAATTCAATTTTGCACATTTCGAATTTTTATCAATATTGCGCTATGATGCAAGTTGCCCCTTTGTTGAGCAACCTGCCTGTCTTTCATGTCACTTCAGCTGATATTCCTTGTCTTTCCTGGAATTGATGACAACGACCGTGATTGATAAGTGAAAATCTTTAACGATATTATAATTATAGTATTCACTCATGGTGCCTGTTTCAACATGAGGGGTAGTCGTGGCTGGACATGGGGGACTGGTCTTCGGACCGTCAGGGGCTTGCTAAAGTCTTAGGGGGGAATAGCCTGACTCCTCGGAAAATTTATTACTTTTCCGAAGATAACTCGCACGAAAAATAATAATAGAATATGCTAAACAACCCGTGAATATCAAATTTGGAAATGTCGATATAGGTTTTTAATGGTCATTGCCCATCCTGATATTACCCGTATGTATCCCGCGAGGCAGGTTCACCCCATCGAGAACGGCATGGACCTGGCAGTCAATTGTTTTAGAACGCAGGAGGAAGGCGGATCATTTATCGGCGGTCGCACTCCGACATGTCCGCATCCAGCATAAAGCAAGCCTGCCGTTCATCTCTTTCGTGCGTCCATGCGATTCGTTCGCCATGGAGCAGGGTTTTTCAGGATGGTGTTGAGAAACTGAGACGCTCTTGCGACTTTCCGGGAACCCCATGGTGTCAAGACCTCCCCGGGGCGCATGATTGACAGGCTGTCCCTGGCGCGGATGATCGCGATGTAGAAGAGCCTTCTCTCTTCCATGAGCAGCTCTCCTGTGACGTTCCTGTAAAAGGGAATTCTCCCTTCCACGCCGAAAAGATGAAGACGTGCTTCAATTCCATACCCTTGGCGGAATGGATGGAACTCATAGTCAGAGCGCCCTGGGGGGCGAAAGGGTGGTTCGAGTGGCAGTCCGCTGGAAGGTCCTTCTGTGGGATGTTTAGGGAATCGCGTTCCAGCGAATGCAGGAAACGGGTGAGGGAGCCTGCGCCTACCGCCCTGCGGGAGATTATCTCGACATCCCTTTCGCGGCCATTGTAGTTCTTAACGAATTTAAAAGGAATGATAGGCATGTAGTACGACCGGACAAGCGAGGGGCGCTTGCCCATGTGTCATCGTAGTTGCAGATCGCGCCGGGAAGTGCTCCCAGCCGTTTTGCCTCCATGCGGCATCTGTCGGGGAAAGGATAGACGACTATGTCGGCGAGCCTGTACCTGTTTCCTAATGCCCTATACACCGCTCTTTGAGCTGTGTCAACATTCATGCCTGGGATCAGAGGGTGTAATTGATTTTTTTCCCTCATGTCCAGTCATCATCGAGATCTCGTATTTATTTCTCTATTGTTTTTTCAATTTTCAATATTTAAGATCCGTTCAGTGAAAATCATTACGAAGATATCGATACTGGATTTTGAAAGGATTATATCAGGTGCCCAAATATTCTCAAATTTCAATTGTGAGATTACGCGCTCATGCTAACGTCACCTTGCCTAAAAATTTATGTCGTCTCGGAAGTTTCCGGTTACAATAAAATAATTCCTGATTATCTGAGGCGTATATTTTTTTGACATCTCCGAAATATCCATTCCTGTGAGCCCAAAATCAGCCGTTGAGAATTATTTGATTTTCATGAACGTTGAATCGTTGGATCTCCTCGACTTTTGGCCGCGAGTAAACCATCTTGTTTTCAAGGATGACATCCCGGATCCATTCTTTCATGATTTTTCGCTGATAGACTTCGTTCATCAGTTGCCCCGTGAAGGGGCAGGTCACTGACAGGGGGAGTGTATTCCGGACACTTGCGTGTCTTTTCGCTGTATGACTGGCGCTTGAGATCGTCAAAGCCGGTAAGTATAGTGACAGGCTCTCGCTTGAAATCCCGGCGTACCCGGACAGGACGATGTCCTTTGGAGCCCGGAAATCGACCCTTCCATGTCCGCCTCCCGTCCACCTTCCCCACGCCGGATTCAAGGACGGAGGCAGCAAGTGACGCGTCACAGGCTGAAAGCTTTTGGACCCATCCGGCCGCCGGTTGCACCGCGCCTCCCTTGCTAAAGGTGGGCCGCAGGGGTATCATTGTGGCCATTCTAACCCCGCACCCTCCGTCCGGGGAGGTCCGCTCCGAGCGGGCCCGGGAGGCTTTCTGTTGACCAGGATAGGCTTCATAGGCGCCGGCAAGGTGGGATTCTCCCTAGGCAGGCTCATGTTCGCCAGGGGGATGGAGCTTTCGGGCTACGCGTCGTGTAGCTACGCCTCCGCCGAGGAGGCAGCGGGATATACCGGCTCCAGGGCGTACCAGGGGCGGGACGCGCTTGTCGCGGCTTCTGACGTGGTCTTCGTGACGGTCCCGGACGATGCCATCCGTGCGGTCTGGCTAGAGGTCTCGGCTGGGGGGGGGCTTTCGGGCAAGCTCTTCTGTCACACGAGCGGGCTTCTCGCCTCGGACGTCTTCGAGGGCGCCCGGGAGCTGGGCGCCTCTGCGGCCTCCCTCCACCCCCTCATGGCCGTGCCTGACCGTCTGGAGTCATGGACTCTTCTGGCGGACGCCCTGTACGCCGCCGAAGGCGACCCGGATGCGCTGTTGAAGGTTGGCGCCATCTGCGATGCCCTGGGGGTCAGGTACGGGGTGGTGGCCAAGGAGGGCAAGGCGCTGTACCATTGCGCCGCCTCCATGGTCAGCAACTGCGCCGTTGCGCTAGCCTACATGGGCGAGAGCGCCTTCGCCGCCCTGGGCCTCGCGGACTCCGTGCCGGGGCTCTGGGGGCTCATGGTCCGGAACACGGCATCTGTAGCCGCCAGGGGTCCCGCCGCCGCCTTGACGGGACCGGTGGAGCGTGCGGACTCAGGCACGGTGCGGGCACATTTGTCGGCTCTTTCCGGAGACGACCGGGAGCTGTACCGCAGGCTGTGCCAGAAGCTTGTTGAGCTCTCGCGGGTGAAACACCCCGGGAGGGACTACGGGCCGCTTCTGGCGGTCCTGGAGTCCTTCAGGCCTGAGCCGGGAGGGGCAACCGGTCCCGCGACCCGTAGCCCATGAGCCGTCGCAGTAGGTCCGGGCCCGTACGTGTCCGCACATCATGGCATGGGGGCGTATGCGGGGCTCGACAAGCCCGGAGATGACGGGTTGTCAGCCTGAGGCTCCGTTTCCATGGCGGAGCGTTGAAATTTTCCCCGCTATTCACGGGCAACACTCACGGTCATGGTTTCACGCGCGAGGCGCACAAGACGCATTGACCGAGCCTCAAGGCCGTTTCAACGGCACGGATGGGCGGTCGGCGCAGGTGCCGCAAGCCCGTTAACTGGTGTGTAAGACCGGGTCGAGGCGCCTTAGGCTTCATATTAAGCGAGGATCAGCAAGATGCGCGGTTCAGCGCATGCGGCAGCTTCAACTACGACACCGGCGCATAGGATCCGGGGTCGCTTTCGAAAAGGGGGGTAGGATGGCGACAAGGAAGACCGTTTCGACCTTCGCCCAGGCAAAGAAGACCGGCGACAAGCTCACGATGCTCACGGCCTACGACTACTCCTTCGCGAGGCTGGTGGACGCGAGCGGGGTGGACGCGATACTGGTGGGCGACTCGCTCGGGAACGTGATCCTGGGCCAGCCGGACACCATCTCGGTCACCATGGAGCAGATGATCCACCACACCCGCGCGGTGGCGGCAGGGGCCGAGAGCGCCCTGGTCGTGGGCGACATGCCTTTCCTGTCATACCAGGTCTCGGTCCAGGACGCCGTCCTGAACGCCGGCAGGCTCATGAAGGAGGGGAGGGCCCAGGCGGTCAAGCTCGAGGGCGGCGTGGCGGTGGAGTCGCAGATCAGGGCCATCGTGGACGCTTCCGTGCCCGTGATGGGCCACATCGGCCTGACGCCCCAGTCGATCAACGCCATGGGGGGCTTCAAGGTCCAGGGGAAGGGCGAGGACGCCGAGAGGCTCATGCGTGACGCGCTGGCCGTCCAGGACGCGGGGGCCTTCGCGGTGGTCATCGAGTGCGTGCCCCCCGAGACGGGGGACGCGCTCACCAAGGCGCTCGCGATCCCGACAATTGGTATCGGTGCGGGGCCGGACTGCGACGGCCAGGTCCTGGTCTACCACGACCTCCTGGGCCTCTTCGGGGGCTTCCAGCCGAAGTTCGTGAAGAGGTACGCTAACGTTGGCGAGGTGATCAGCAAGGCCTTCGGTAACTTCGTCTCCGAGGTGAAGTCCGGAGCCTTCCCAGGTCCAGAGCACTGCTTCTCCTCCCCCCAGAAGCTGGACAAGCTCTATTAGACAGGTCCCGGCGCCGGGGGTTTCAGGGGTAGGTCGCCTTGCCGCTCTAGCCAGCCTTCGGTAACACGACCGCCAGCGTGCCGCTTCGGTCTGCCCCATCATGGCCAGCCA
This sequence comes from Deltaproteobacteria bacterium, assembly GCA_031263485.1. Lineage (GTDB taxonomy): Bacteria > Desulfobacterota > Desulfarculia > Adiutricales > Adiutricaceae > JAIRZX01. The sequence goes on from JAISFS010000268.1 coordinate 13,446, forward strand.
GGCCGTCTAAGCCCTTGCCCTTGACGCATGGCCGTGAGCCGTGCATAGTCTCTTGGCCAAGGGTCCTATGCCTTGCGCCCAATACTCCTGGAGACGGCTCAGTGGCTAAGACTCTGGAGAAGAGCCAGTAATGGCCAACGCTCCGGAGACGGCCAAGAGGCCAAGAGGCCAAGAGGCCAAGATTCTGGAGAAGGCTCAGGGCCAAGATTCTGGAGAAGGCTCAGGGCCGAGATTCTGGAGAAGGCTCAGGGCCAAGACTCTGGAGAGGGCTCGGGGCCCTAGCTCTTAACCCAAAGCTCGGACCGTAGCTCCAGGTTCATGGTCCTTGGCTTTGGGCGAGGTCCCGGGCAGGAAAGGTCCAGACGACCATTGGGAGCGCTGGCAGGTTTGTCTCGTTCGGTCCTGCCGGAGCTCCCTCACAGTTCCTTCGAACCGTGCAAGTACTGCCCTTACAGACCCGGTCTGGCCTGTCCAGTCTCAACAAGTCCTGCTCAGATCAGGCCTGTGCAATCCATTCCTGTCCGGTCCAGATCACTCAAATCCGTTCCGTCCATTCCCGATTTGCCTCGACTCCAGGCATCGGGCAGGGGCGAAAGAGAGCCGCGTTTGAGATCCAGCGCAAGAAATCGGGACCCGGGGGTCCGGGCCTTCCCCGTGCGGGGCGTTCCGCAGGAGACGAGATGGAGTCGGTAAGCTCCATCCGGGAGATGAAGGCACGGTGCCGCGCCTGGCGAAGGCAGGGCCTCTCGGTGGGGCTAGTGCCCACCATGGGCTTTCTGCACCGTGGCCACGGGAGCCTGGTGGAGAGGAGCGTCCGCGAGAACGCCCGCACCGCCGTGTCGATCTTCGTGAACCCGACCCAGTTCGGGCCGGGGGAGGATCTGGAGGCCTACCCACGGGATCCGGCCCGGGACTCCGCGTACCTGAAGTCCCTGGGCGCGAATCTCCTGTTCATGCCTGAGCCCTCCGAGATGTACCCGCCTGGCTTCGCGGCCGTCGCCGAGGTCCCGGCGCTGTCCGGGGGCCTGTGCGGGGCCTCGCGGCCCGGTCATTTCCGGGGGGTCTGCACGGTAGTGCTGAAGCTCCTCCACATCTCCTCCCCCGACCGCGCCTACTTCGGCATGAAGGACGCGCAGCAGTTCTTCGTCTTGAGGCGCATGGCACGGGACTTCGACATGGACGCGTCACTGGTCCCCTGCGAGACGGTCAGAGAGGAGGACGGTCTGGCTATGAGCTCCCGCAACTCGTACTTGACCCCGGAGGAGAGGGCCGCGGCGCCGCTTCTCCGCACGGCACTCCTCGCGGCGGAGGACTACCTCAAGGGGGGGGGCAGGGATGCCGTCAAGGCCTGCGCCATCGTCAGGGAGACGCTCGCCCCGGAGCCGCGCTTCGCGCTCGACTATGCCGAGGCCGTCTCGACCGCCGAACTGCAGCCCGTTGGGGCGGTGGAAGCCGAGATCCTCCTGGCGGCGGCGGCCAGGCTCGGGAAGGCCAGGCTCATCGACAACGTGGTCTTCGATCCTGCCGGAACATCCAAGAAAGCGCGAGGACAAGATCGGAGCCAAGACCGAGGCCAGGACCGGGGGCAACGGCGATGCTGATCCAGCTCCTGAAAGCCAAGATCCACCGGGCTACGGTCACCGCCACCGAGCTGGACTACGTTGGGAGCGTCACCATTGACGCAGATCTCATGGACGCCGCGGGGCTCGTGGAGTACGAGAAGATCCTGGCCGTGGACGTGAACAACGGCGCCCGCTTCGAGTCCTACTGCATCGCCGGGCCCAGGGGCTCCGGTACCGTCTGCGTGAACGGCGCCGCCGCCAGGCTGGCCACCCAGGGAGACAGGCTCATCGTGATGGCGTTCTGCGGGCTCTCGCCCGAAGAGGCCCGCGGCTGGAAGCCGAAGGTGGTCTTCGTGGACGGCAACAACACACCGGTCCGCGTGGACACTTCCGAGAGCCACGGGGACCGTTTCGAGGACAGGAGTCTGAGTCAGGCATCTGAAGGAAAGGAAAGGCTCTGAGGGCCAGGGCTTGCGGGCTCTCTGGCGCGGTCATCGTCCCGGACGCCATGATGTTTTGAGGATTTATGCCATATAGATCATGATGCATTCGCAGCCTTGGTGCCCGGGAAATATTCACCGAAGACTCTGGCGACCTGCCCCCTCCCCGCTACCTCTGTATGCAATTGAACCTATCATTTTGATAAGCTATCTGAAAATCAGAGACAAAGATTTCCGTCACTTTCCGGACATAACAACCCGTCAGCAACAAAATCTAAACCTTTATGCCATGGAATCTTGTCACTCTTGCTCATTCTATGGTATAGTCTCTTGATCGTTGGGCCTGGAATGATCTTGTCAGTCCAGTCACGTGTTACGGCATTAGGGACATTGGCGTTTGCCTACGGCTGAGAAATGAGCGTAACGGAGGGAGTATGGGACCCAAAGAACTGCCGCTGGGCGATCCGCCCTTTCGGGAAATAATTCAGGGCAATCTTCTTTACGCCGACAAGACAGGATATATCTATAGGCTGATTAAAAGCCACAAATGCTGTTTCCTTACAAGGCCGAGGCGATTCGGGAAGACGCTCCTGATTAAAACCGTTGAGGAACTGTTCCTGGGCAACCGAGAGCTATTCAAGGGCTTGCTGATCGATAAGGATACCGACTACGCCTTCGAAAGGCATCCGGTCTTGAGATTCAACATGGCCTACACAAAAATATCATCCAAAGAAGATCTTGAATTCAAGATCGAGAGAGATTTAGGACGCATTGCAGAAAGAGAAAGCATCAAAATCGTCTCTGATTCATACGATGATATGCTGGAGGAATTGCTGGAAGGCCTTTCCCGGAAGCATGGAACCGGTGCGGTCATACTGATCGATGAGTATGATTATCCCGTGTCCAACCATATTGGCAACCTGGAATTCGCCTCGGCAAATCGTGATGTCCTTCATGGTTTTTATACATCTCTGAAAAGGAACATCGATTACATCCGCTTTGCCCTTGTCGCGGGCATCACCAGATTTGCTATGACTGGCTTGGATTCAGGACCTAACAATTTCGAAGACATCTCGTTATTGCCTGAATTCGCTGGAATCTGCGGATTCACTCTCTCCGAGTTCGAGACCCTTTTCGAAGACAGGCTCATCGAGATTATTGGTATCCGGAAAGATAGCGACCGTATCGCATTTGATATCGAGAAGACAGCTCTGAAAGCGAAGATCCTGAAATGGTACGATGGCTACAACTGGCTCGGACCCGAGCCGGTCCTGAATCCCTACTCGATACTTTCCTATTTTCGCAGGAAAGTTTTCGACTCGTATTGGACGTCTTTAGGACAGCCATCCCACCTGTCCGCGCTTGTGAGGAAAAATCCGTTGGAATTCATCCAAGCGAAATTGGACGGATATACTTCCCAGGATATTGGGACAGTCGACCTCGGTAACCTTTCGGCCGTGCCAGTCCTGTATCACAGCGGATACCTAACAATCGACAACCAAACCGTCAAGGACGTGGTCATCGATGGCGAAACCATTGAAGTAACCGAGTACACTCTTAGGACACCCAACCTGGAGGTCAAGCTGAATTTCCGGGCATCATTCTTCGCGCATGCTTTCGGCCTGACGAAATCGTTTTTCGGCAAATTTGCGACAAATCTGACGAGCGCCCTGCTCAAAAGAGACCCAGTGCAAACGGCCGGAACCCTGCATGACCTTCTTTCACTGATCACTCACAGGCAGCACAGACCCGAAGAAAGTCGTTACCATGCCATATTACAAGGTGCGTTTGCCGCTGCCGGGATAGAGGTTCTTGGCGAGACGGCCGGCTCGATTGGCCAAGCCGACATGGCATTGTTCCTAAATGACAAGATCCGCGTGGTTATTGAGCTGAAATACCGTCATGAGGACACGGATGCCGACGAGAAAGACCCTGGCCGCGCGACCAAGGATTTGTCATCCGCTCTGGACGAGGCCGAGACGGCGATCAGGGAGAAAGAATACGACGGTCCTTTCAGGCTGTTCGCCAAGGAGGTGATATGCCTGGCCCTGGCGGTCCGAGGGAGGAATAAGGTGGCGGCTCGCTTCATTGATCCAGATATGGAGGAAAGCCAGTCTGCCTCCTGATGCGAGATGTCGGGCGGATCTGCTGGCTCGGAGTAAAATATATTACCCGTTCTTGTCATTTTCGCTTTTGCTGTTGTGCGGCGGCAGAGGATTAGGGCTAACCGTTGGATGCTGAGGCCGGTAGTGCGGTGGACAAGGAATTTGGCAATCGGCTGGGTTGTCACCCCCAAGGACTGTACCACCGTGATGGAGCCGCTTTCCCCGGAGTTGTGCTATGCCATCAACTTAGCCGAGGACGCCTCGACCGCCGATCTGTAGCCTGAAGGGGGAGGTGAAGCCGAGTACCTCCTGGCGCGGCCAGACTCGGGAAGGCTTGGCTCATCGACAACACGGTCTTCGATCCTGCTGGAGCGGCGAAAAAACACTGTGTAAGACCGGGTTCGGGGCCGGGGATCACGGTGATGATGACAAGTTCCTTAAGGCCAAGAAAGGCCGTTCCACGGTCGCCGCCTCCGGCCAGAACTACATGGGGAGAGTTATTCTGGTCTCCGATCTCATGGACACCTCGGGGCTTGTGGAGCAAGAGAAGATCGTTGGCGTGGACAACGATGACCTCTTCAGACCCTTCATCTACGGGATACGGGGCTTCAGCACCGTCTGGGTGAACGTTGTGGGAACCTAACTGTCCTCCCTGGACGTCAGACAGGCCCTCCTTGGACGTCAGGCAGGCCCCCCCTAGGCGGTAAAGCTCAACTAGTGGCTTTCGTGGGCTCACGCCTGATAGGACAGCGACCGGAAACCCAGAGGGGTCTTTGTTGGCGGGCGAAATGCCCAGGTCCGCGTGGATGCTTCCGAGAGCCACGGGGACCGTTTGGGGAAGGGAGGTTTGGTCAGGTGCTGGATGACAAGAAAAAGCCCTGAACCGTCATTCTCTTGCGGGCTCTCTGCCTGGGTCATCGGTCAGGTGTCAATAGTTCCTTAATCCTCTAGCTCAAGCGGTTAAGGTGCCTTGTGGCCCCGTGACAAAGGGGAAAATAGGTTCATCAGCTAGGCACCAATACCCTGGGTACCATCTCGTGGTCTTGAGGCCCTTCGTGGCTTGGGATATACTCTGGGAGTAGGGGGCAAGGAGCCCCCATGGCGCTTGCCTGACGTCCGGGTTCGCCGGGAACGTCAGGGTAAGCTTCAGGCTTAGCGCGTGAACTCGGACGCGACAGGACAAGAGACTCGGTCCCGGAATCATAAGAAGACGCGGACTACAGGTGCCGATGCGTCCAGTCACATGGCGCGGGGTTTGCATCTGCGCTTTATGCCTGCGGGGGAGGCTGGAGGATGGCATCTACGAAGAAAGCCGACGGAGGCGCTGCGGGCACCGATGGTTCGGCTATGGCAACGGGTTCCGGCGAAGTTGCGGGCGGTCTGAAGGACTGCGGCAAGGCAGGACCCAATGCGGGAGGGAACATGGCATTTGAAGCGGGCCCATTTGAAGGGCTCGATCCGTCCCAGCTCAGGTTCACGGTATTCGTGCCGGAGGAGCCGGACCCGGTTAGAGAAGGCCAGCCGCTGTTCTTCGTGCCGATTTCGGCCGGCTTCCCGTCGCCCGCTGAGGATTACGTCCAAGAGCAACTGGATCTCCACAGGCTGGTCGTGAAGAACCCCCCCGCCACCTTCTTCCTTCGGGTGAAAGGCGATTCCATGATGGGAGCGGGCATCCACGACGGTGACCTTCTGGTGGTCGACCGTTCGCAAAGCCCGTCATCCGGCAAGATCGTAGTGGCCGCCTGGGAGGGCGAGCTTATCGTGAAGCGTCTCAGGGTGAAGGGCAGGCGCGTCTACCTCGCCCCCGACAACCCCGATTACCCGGAGTTCGATGTCACCGACAGCGAGGACGCCGTCGTGTGGGGGGTCGTCACCTATGTGCTGCATAAGTTCTAGCGATTAATCGCGCGAATCTTCAACGGTTTCCGGAAACCGGCTCCCGTAACGGCCGGGGTCCTCGTTTGCCGTTTTCTGGACGAAGAGCTTTTCGGGAGATTCGATTTTCTGTCAGAGCGCATTTTTCGGCTGATGGCTCATGGTTTTAGCCTTAAGCATAGAAGATCCATTGAACGTATTTTCGGGCATTCGCTAGGCTTTTTCGGTGCTTCCGTTGAAATGCTGTATTTCCTGACGTAATTTTGAGCGTTACATAGCGTGATCGCGATACCTGCCCGCAGGCAGCCGTCACCCTGATGGCATGAATCGGGTGTGACCAGCACGGTCCTGACAACTCGGAAGATGTGACCGAAATCGGGAATGCCCGCCATGCGATGGATTTATCGATTCCAGCATCCGCGAATGCGACGAAATGCGTGACAGGCGAAAAGACAAGTTGATTGTTCGTTGGAGACGCATCACGATGAACTCCGGATCTATCGATGTTGCATGACCGGAGCCGCTTGGCTCTTGTTGCATGGCGGTACTGTTATGTTTCTATTGGCAATGACGATCGGCATGGTGACAACCAGTTTAATGAGCCTGCACACATGGCTTTTGTGTGTCGAATCAGATCCAGGGTAATGTGGCCTCCGGTTTAGGCTGGTCGCGTTCAGGCCGGATTGTTTGCGATTTATCGATTTTCGATTTATCGATTTATCTTTCTGATACCATTTTGCGTCCGCATTTCGCCACATCGTGGGTAAAAAATTTGCTCTCGGTGAAGTCTTTTCCGAAAACGGTCGAAAAGGAATGCAAAGGTTCCATCTACGATACACGATCCGGTCTGCAGGCACGGTTGCCAACGAAACGATTTTGATGGCTGAAGCGATCCCGATCGCTTCCGTCCTTTCACAGCCAGCCCGAATCGCCCATGGATGAAGCACGGATGACTGGCATCATCGGGGAAAGATTGACGCTAATCCCTGTCGTCCCAATGGGTTACCGGTCAAAGGCCATAACCCTTCAGAATGGCCATTGCTCGTGATGGCCTCGAGCCGAATAGGCGGCACCGCGCTGATGTCGTTGCCGCACGGTGAAAATTTCAGATTATTCTCTTCGGAACAACGTCAGCCGCTTTCGGAATCCTCCAGGAAGTCACTGCTCGTGGGGAACCGTAACCATGATCACGAGATGTGTCCTGCGAGAAGCGGCGGGCCGGATCCTGCGGCCTCGGTCTGTTTCGGGGCGACCGAATTAAACAAGTCGTGCCGCAGGCAGAGGCGGCCCTCCTGCCAGACGTGACGGGATCATGCCCTGATGGCTATGTTGATTTCATTGCAAAAACCACGCCATCCCCTCATGGCAGTCATTTGAGGGCAGAGCATCTGGGTCAAAGGTGCGCAGATTGGCGGTGGTTTAAGGCTTAAGCGGAAGGGTTCCAATACAATGGCCGCATAGCATTCCGTTTCTCTGTCGAGGGTGAGGGTTTTTTTTTGCAGTGGAATCTATGTTGACGCAGGCGGCCATGCCGGAGGCGGGGGAGCAGAAGTCGAAGGGTTCGTACACTCACACCGGCTCGCAGGGGACGATGACCCGCATCGTCCCCTTCAGCTCTTCGGGCCAGAGCCCCGCGATACACGATCGTCCATGGCGACCAGGCAGAGCCTCTCCGCGTCCGCAGTGCCCTTATCCGCCAGCTCGCGGGCTTTATCTGTAGGGTGCAACGGAAATAGGGTTGGCGATGGCAAGAGTGGCCATGGAGGAGATCGGCCCTCCTGGCGCATCGGACGCGGCGCCGAAACCTGGTTGCGGTGGCGGTGCGGGCCGGTCCCGACTTGAATTCAGAGTGGCGACACGGCGATCGATGGCGAAAGCGAGCCCGGTCAATCAGGCATGCCATCGCCATCAGGCCGGCCGGTCCGTCAGGCGTGGCCGGATCGGATCGGGTCCCTCATGCCCGTTGCCCGGTCATACGCTCGCTGAAGCCCAGGATGCGGCCTATCTCGGCCAGAACGGAAATCTCTGCCTCGTCGGCGAGTGACCGGAACAGCCCCGACTCGTGAGAGATGAGGCGGATGTAGTGGTTCTGGAATTCCCAGAAGTCAAGTTCGGGGAGGGAGGCCTTCGCGAAGTTCAGGAATCCCAGGAGCTCCTCCGGCAGGGTGGGCCTCCGGGGGCCGCTCTCCAGCTGGTCGAAGAGGCTCTTCACGTACATGCCCGCGGACTCCTGGAGCACCGGGATGTTGCGGGAGGAACCGCCGGAACCCCTGGCGATGAGCTCCTTCAGCCGATCCAGGTCGACGGGTCGGCCGTCGCGCATGGGCTTCAGCACGTTCTCCAGATCCACCTCCGCCATCACGCGGAAGACGAACTTGTCCATCCAGTCCCAGGCGCTACCCTTCTTGCTGTACTGGTGGAGGGCGTCCCGGTAGTTGCGGAAGGCCCGGACGGTGTTGGCCCTGATTTCCGCGAAGAGCTCCTGAAGCTGCCCCGTGAGTATCCCCTCGCGCACCGACGGCCACAGGCTCTCCAGGGAGAACTGCGCCTCGCCGGGGAAGGGGGCCTCGAAGGAGGATCTGAGATACTCGGGCCCCTTCTCCAGGAAGACTGAGCTGGCGCTTTCGAAGTCCGGGGCCTGGCCCGGCCCGGTCTCGAAGATGAAGATGTCCAGTCTGGGACCGTCGTCAGCGAGCACCATGGCCAGCCGTTCCGCCCGGGCGTCCAGCCGCGTCTCGCGCATGGCGGCCTTGGCGAGGTACAGGAGCGGCAGGCTGTCGGAGGGGTCGCGCCGGAAGGTCCGCGACTCCAGGGCAGAGACCTCCACCCAGCGCTGGCCGCGGAACGCGGACGGCTCGTTCATGGCAGCCGCCGCGGACCACTGGGCGCAGGCGGCGGCGGCCGAGAGGTAGTTCCCGGAGATCTCGCGGTTCCAGAGGTCCTCCCCGTCAACGTATGCGGTATCGTTGGGCACGGCCTGCCGGAGGTATTCCATGAGCCCGCCGGTCAGGTCCAGCGGCGTGTGCGGCTGGGAGAGCTCGATGGCGCGGGCCGCGTAGCGCAGGTTCTGGACGGGCTCCAGGCCCGCGATGTCGTCGAAGAACCAGCCGCAGGACGTGAACATGTACATGCTCATGAGCTGCGCCTCCATGAGCTCCAGCGCCGCCTGGGCGCCCTCGGGGGATTTCCCCGCCCCCGCGGCGTGCCTTTCCAGGAACGCATTGCGGACTTCGGGGTCGTAGTCGGAGCACACGACGTCCCCGTAGGCGTCCCTCGCTGCCCAGGGGTCCGGGAGGAGCCGCGGGGCCACCCGCTCGAAGACCTCTATCATGCGGTCGCGGAGCCAGTCCAGGCCGTCCCTCAGCGGCTTGCGCCACCTCTGGTTCCACAGGGGATCGCCCCCCGTGTGGCAGCCGCAGTCGGATCTCCAGCGCTCCACCCCGTGGGCGCAGCTCCAGCTGCTCCGCTCGACCAGCCTCGCCTCCAGGCGCGGGGGGAACTTCGCCAGATACTCGCCGTAGTTGGTGAGCCTGATCCTCCCGTCCTCGGGGCCGTCGTATTCCTGGATGGCGTTGAAAAGCCACCCCAGGGCCATCTCCCCGAAATGGAAGTGGTGGCCGTAGCTCTCCCCGTCGGTCGCGAGGTTCACCAGGAGCGGCCTGTCGCCTTCCGGGGTCCCGAAGGCGGACTTCACGCGGTCCAGGAACGCCTTGCCGTCGCGCAGGAGATTCTCGAAAGCCACGGCGCGGCTCACAGGGCCGTCGTAGACGAAGACGTCCAGCCAGTCGTCCGGACCGGGCCCCCAGAAGATCCGGTAGGGCTCCCGCGGATCCGGGGGGGTCAGGCAAGGGGCCCACGGGACGGCGCCGCGGGTCCCGCCGGGCGACAGCGGCCGCACCGCGTCCACCTGGTTCTGGGCCAGGATCGTGAAGCGGAGGCCGTTTTTCCGCAGGAGCCCCAGCGACTCCGAGTCGGCGGCGGTCTCGGCCAGCCACATGCCCTCCGGGTCGCGGCCGTAGACGCGCCTGAAATACTTCTTTCCCCAGACTATCTGCGTCTCCTTGTCCCGGCGGTTGGCGAGAGGCATGATCACGTGGTTGAAGACCTGGGCCACGGCCGGGCCGTGGCCGCCGTGGTCGGCCGCGCCCAGGCGATCGGCCTCGGCTATGAGCGCGAAGGTCTCCGGCGCGTGGGCCTCCATCCACGACATCAGGGTCGGCCCCGTGTTGAAGGACATGTGCCGGTAGTTGTTGATGACCTTGTCGATCAGACCCTTCCCGTCGAGCACCCGGGCGAGCGTGTTGGGGGAGTAGCACTCCCGGTTGATGCGCGCGTTCCAGTTTGGGAAGGGCGCGGCCGAGCTCTGGTCCGGCACCATGCCTGTCCAGGGGTTGTCGCGGGGCGGCTGGTAGAAGTGCCCGTGGATTACGAGATGCCGTTCGGGTGCCAAGTCTGTGTCCTCTGGAAGCGGCGGGGGCGCTCGCCTCCGTCCGTGTTCCGGCTGCGGGCCCTTCGGGCCCTCATGTCCCCTGCGGCTTTCGGGGCGTCGTCGGCCCCTGCGGCTCGCGGCCTTGCGGTTTATGTCGTTGCGGCGGACCCCTTCGGTTTCGGGTTTGATGCCTTGCGGCCGTCTGGCCCTCGCGGACCCTGCCGCTCGCGGACAGACGGACATCGAGCCCTTCCCGGCCCCCCGTGCAGCACAGGGTCATCGTGTCTGCCGGGCGTTCCCGGGCCGCCGTAGCTCGCGGCCATGGGCTTGAGATGCGCAGCCAGGACCTGAATTTCGCGACAAAGCAGCCAAGACGCACTCTGCGGTCACCGTCTCCCGCGTCCTGCCTTGACCTGCGGCTAGCGTGGTTTCCGGTGTAGCCGTCTCCGGCGGCTTGCCGCGGCTTGCGGCTTGCGTGGCCGCTGGCGCCAAAGGGTCCTGTGACCTGCCGTGATTTTCGGCAGGAGCGGCCTTTGGCGCCATTGTATCGTGTGGTCTGCCGAGACCTGCGTCTCGCGTGGCCTCCGGCCCCGCCGTCTCCCTCGGCCTGCCGTGATCTGCCGCGACCGACGGCTTGCGTGGCCTCAGGCGCCGCCGTCTCCCGCGTCCTGCCGCGACCTGCGGCTTGCGTGGCCTCAGGCGCCGCCATATCCCGCGGGCTAAAGGGATCTGCGGCCTGCATTGACTCTGGCGTTGCTGCCTCCTGTGGCATGCGGCGTTAGGGGCCATCATGCTCCGTGTCCAGAGGGCCCTGTCCGTGTCGGAGTCCGGGTTCCCGTGAGGGGCTCAGGCGCTTTTGACGATGTTCAGGAACAGCGAGTAGTAGGAGAGCGCAGAGGTCTTCCAGGAGAAGTTCTCGAGCATGTTGTTCGCGCACATCTGCGCGAACACCTTCCCCCCGTCCTGGCGGTACAGCTCGGTGGCCCTGCGGACGGCGCGGAAGAAGGCGTTGCGGTTGAAGGCCACGAACTTGAAGCCGGTGTCCCACCTGCCGTCAGGGCTCCTGCCGGCGAAGTCCCGCACGGTATCGTTCAGGCCCCCGATGGAGCGGACCACGGGCACCGCGCCGTAGCGCAGGGCGTAGAGCTGGGCGAGCCCGCAGGGCTCGTAGGTGGACGGCACCATGACGAAGTCCGCGGCGGCCATCATGAGGTGCGACAGGCTGGTGCTGTAGTCCAGCTTGAGCCACATGCGGCCGGGGTTGGCGTCGGCGAGTTCCTTGAGCTGCGCCTGGAACCAGGCGTCTCCCGTGCCCAGGATCGCTATCCGGGCGCCCAGGTTGTCGATCATGTCCTGGGCGGCCTCGACCAGCACGGAGATGCCCTTCTGGGCGGTGAGGCGGCTCACCATCGCGAACAGCGGGCTTTCCGGGGAATCATCAAGGCCGGCGGAGGTCATGAAGGCCTCCCGGCAGCGCCTCTTGCCCTCCAGGTTCTCGGAGGTGTAGCCGAAGGGGATGTGGGGGTCGTCGGCGGGGTTCCAGACGTTGTAGTCCACGCCGTTCAGGATCCCGTGGAGCTTGAAGGAGTGCTCGCGCAACAGCCCGTCCAGGCCGTGCCCGAACTCCGGGGTCTGGATCTCCTTGGCGTAGGTGGGCGAGACCGTGACCAGGGTGCGGCTGTAGACGATGCCGGCCTTGAGGAAGCTCAGGAGCCCGAAGTACTCGATCCCGTCCACGCCGTAGAAGGAGTCCGGCAGGCCGATGGCGTCCCTGGTCTCCTGGGGCGCCAGGCCCAGGAATCCCTGGTTGTGGATGACGAAGACGCCCTTGGGGGCATCTGGGCCCATCAGGAGCAGGTGGGGCATCATGAGCCCGGTCTGCCAGTCGTTCGCGAGCACGATGTCGGGTGGCGGCCCGCCTAGATGGTCCAACGCCTGGACCGCGGCCCGCGAGAAGAACGCGAAGCGCTCCGGGTTGTCGGGGTAGGCCTCGCCCCCGGCCTCGTAGAGGCCGTCCCGCGCGAAGTACCGGTCGCAACGGACGAGCCACACGGGCACGTCCTCCGAGAGCCTGCCGCGGTACAGGCTGCCGGTAACGGCATCGGGGCCGTCCCCCACCGTTATGTCCACCCCGACGTCTTCGACGTCGGGGCGGGCGAGGGCGCTGGAGTACCCGGGCATGATGACCGCGGCCTCGACCCCCAGATCCGCGAAGGCCAGGGGGAGGCTGCCCGCGACCTCGGCCAGGCCGCCCGTCTGGGCCAGGGGCGTGACTTCGGAAGCGGCGATTAAAACCTTCAGTCTTTTCGGCATGGACTCCCCCTCGGGGCGGGCCGCGGCGTCTGGCGGCTGTGCGGACTCGGCGCGGCGAAGCCGCGCGGAAGGGCGTGAAACGGGCTCGCGGCGGGCCGTTGCCCGGATCGGCTTCGGGACACCTCGAGAAACGGGCCTGAAGGATAGGCTTTCGGGAAGGTTGAGTGGTGGTCGGCGGTTCCCGCGCGGGCATCCAAAATTTTATTTGAAAATCGGAGGGCTTGCAATAGCAAATTTCGAGATTTGGCCGTCCCGGGACCCAGAACGGCGTTCGGAAAAGCCTCCCTGAGCCTCGCTGGCCTGCTTTTCATCCCCGGTGCGGAAGGCCGGGGGGGGGAGCGGGAAAAGTTCTGTCTTTTCAAGGAATTGGCCGACAATCACCTGAAACCCTTGCCGATAACATTTTTTTTTTCGATACACCTCCGGAGCGCCGGGGCAGCCGGTTGCCGCGAATGCCGTATCCGGAGGGCCTTCCGCGGAATCGCCCTGGCGGTGTTCTCCATGCGCGGAAGGGCGGTCGCAGGCAAGGAGCCCCAGACGGCAGGGAAATGCCTCCGCGTCAATGACGGGCGGTCGGGGTTTCCGGGGAGGATCCATCTTGCCGAGAGGTAGCCATAGGGGAGCGTAAGCCTTCAGGTGCAGATGCCGCCTCCCAGCGCGGATGTCCAGACTTCAGAGGGTGAGTCATGCCTTCAGGGGGCGGTGAGTAAAGCCCTTTGCGAACAAAGCCTTTAAGGGGGCGGGAGTCAGGCAATCAGAGGGGAGGGGGTCGGGCCGTCAGAATGGGATGGTCGACTCGCGGTCGATTGGCCCGTCCCGGATCCCGCACGGATTTGCGGGATCCGCTACGTCTGGCTGCGCCCGTCCGCGGTCAGCCAGGGGGACCGCAAAGCTTTCGGGAAACGGCATGGGGAGATGGTTTTTCGCAGTCCGTCCGTTCAGTTCAGTTGCAAGATATGGCGCTGATCACTCTTTTCTGAAATAATAATCGGGGCGTTACAGACGGCCCGGGACCTCAGCGGGGGCCACCAGACGGCCCGGAACCTCAGCGGGGTCACCCATTCGGCGCGGGGTCTCAATGGGGGCCACCGGGCAACCCGTGGCCGCGCCGGATGCCGTCAACAGATGTCCAACGTACCTTCCGCTCCCTGACGGTGCCTGGAACCGCATGCCTTCGGCGCGTTGACGGCGATGCCCTGCCAGTCCCCAAGACGGGACGCAGGATTCGATGACCGCCTGCCCCGGCGGCCTCCCGCCTTGATGGATCGCCGTACTGCCGATCCTGGACCTCGCCGGTCAACCCAACGCGCCCCGGTACTTTGCCGCTCTGCCTTCGCCCGAATTGCTTCGGCCAGGTGCCTTCATGAAGGGCACAGGGTCCGTTGCGGCTTTCATGGCGTTGTCTGCGACGGTCAAGGATTTCCGTTCAGGCGTCGCGCGTCCGGTAACGATGCCCGCGCGACAGCCGCCCCTGCCGGGGCCCAACCAAGGCCTTCGGTGCCTGTTTTGGCGATTCCTGCCTTTGTTTCGCGCCTTACTCTTAAGGATCCCGGTCCTGATACCGATTTCAGGGCCGAGTTTGCGGGCCCGTGCGCCGGGACCCTTACGGGCGACCTGCCCGAAGCCGTCCGGACTGAGCCTCCATCGTGATGAGTCCTTCCGGATCCTCCCGGTCCCGGGTTTCCGGCCGGTTGTCCCGTCAGGGGTCGGCCTTTCGGTCCGCGCCAGCGCTTCCGGCTCGCGCGACCGGGTTCCGGCAGGCATGGCCGACTTCCGGCTCGCGCTTCCGGCTTCCGGCCCGCTTGAGTTCCCCGCCTCGGCTCGGGCGGCCCTTCGGGAGGGCCGCGGTCCCGCTGAACCCGCGACCCCACGAAACCCGTGTCCCCCCGAACCCGGGCACCGATCCCACAAACCCCAAACCCCGCCAGTATTGCAAGGAGCCGTGCCAACGCGTAAAATAGTCGGGTTATGCTGAATCGCCGGGCATGCCCGGCACCCGACGCACAGGTCTTCCGGGCCATGCGGCGTCCCGGCCTGGCGTCCCCCGGCCGGGCGCCTTTGCCCGGCCCCCCCGGGGCCTGTTGGCGCTACCCAACCCACGAAGCCTGAAAGCGCGGTCATTCGGAAATATGGAATCGGAAGTGCGGCCCAAGAACTTCATAAGGACCTTCATCGACGAGGACCTGGCCTCCGGCAGGTACGCGGGCGTAGCCACCCGCTTCCCCCCGGAGCCCAACGGCTACCTTCATATTGGCCACGCCAAGAGCATCTGCCTCAACTTCGGGCTGGCCAGGGACTACGAGGGGCACACGAACCTCCGCTTCGACGACACCAACCCGGCAAAGGAGGAGACGGAGTACGTGGACTCCATCCAGGAGGACGTGCGCTGGCTGGGCTTCGGATGGGACGACAGGCTCTACTACGCCTCCGACTACTTCGGGAGGCTCTACGAGTGCGCGGAGAGGCTCATCGAGACGGGCTGGGCCTACATCTGCGACCTCTCGCCCGAGCAGCTCCGCGAGTACCGCGGGACGCTCACGGAGCCGGGCCGCGACAGCCCCAACCGTGGCCGTTCCCCCGAGGAGAGCCTCGAACTGTTCCGGCGCATGCGGGCCGGCGAGTTCGCGGAGGGCGACAGGAGCCTGCGCGCGAAGATAGACATGGCCTCACCCAACATCAACATGCGGGATCCCGCCATCTACCGCATCAAGAAGGCCGAGCACCACCGGACGGGGGACAGCTGGGTCATCTACCCCATGTACGACTACGCCCACTGCGTCTCGGACGCCATCGAGGGCATCACGCACTCCATCTGCACCCTTGAGTTCGAGGACCACCGCCCCCTCTACGACTGGTTTCTGGAGAAGCTTGACTGGCCGCAGCCCCGGCCCAGGCAGATCGAGTTCGCGAGGCTGAACCTGGAATACACGCTCATGAGCAAGCGGCGGCTCCTCCAGCTGGTCAAGGGCGGTCTCGTCGACGGCTGGGACGATCCTCGGCTCCCCACCATGGCCGCCATCCGCCGCCGGGGCTTCACGCCCTCCTCCGTCCGGCTGTTCTGCGAGAGGATAGGCGTCGCCAAGAAGGACTCGTGGATCGAGCTGGAGTGGCTGGAGAAAGCCGCCCGGGACGACCTGAACCCGGCGGTGAAGCGCGTCATGGCGGTCCTGGACCCGGTGAGGCTCGTCATCGACAATGTCCCGGACGGATTCGAGCGAAAGATAGAAGCCCCTTTCTTCCCGGACGAACCCGACCGCATGGGGACCAGGGAACTCACGCTCACCAAGGAGATCCTGATCGAGCGCGATGACTTCATGGTCGAGCCGGCCCCGGGTTTCCTGCGCCTGTCCCCCGGCAGGGAGGCAAGACTCAGGTGGGCGGCGTTCGTGAGGTGCACCGGCCACGAGACGGACGCGGACGGCAGGGTCACGCTGGTGCGCTGCGAGCTGAACGAGCAGCCCGTCACCGTGGACGCGAAGGGCAAGCCCGCGCGGCCCAACATCATCCACTGGGTGCCGGCGGAACTTTCTGTGCCTGCCGTGGCCCGCGTCTACGACAGGCTCTTCAAGGTGCCGCGCCCCACGGGCGAGGACCTGGCGGGGGAGCTCAATCCCGATTCGCTGGTGGTGCGGGACGGGGCCCGCCTGGAACCTTCCCTGGCCTCGGCGGCTCCCTGGGACCGCTTCCAGTTCGAGAGGCTGGGCTACTTCATGGTCGACCCCAAGGCGGGGGAACCGGGCGGCCCCAAGGTGTTCAACCGCATCGTGGCCCTGAAGGACGGCTGGAAGGGGGCCGGGGGCCGCAGGCCGCGCTAGCCCTTGCGGCGTGCCTTATCTCGCGTCGGCCCTTGCGGCCGGTCTTCCCTCGGCGACCCTTGAGGCCGGCCTTCCCTCATCGGCCCTTGCGGCCGGCCTTCTCGCGTCGGCTCTTGCGGCGTGCCTCTCGCGCCGGCCCGGCCGACCGGCGGCCACGCCGCCCGTTCGCCTGAGCCTCCCCCGGCCACGGGAGGCATCGCCCCGGAACCTCTGGTTCCGGCACTCTCTGCCGCGACCCTGCCGGTCGCGGCGGTCCGCGGATATGCCCTTGAGCGCCCGGAGGCTCCCCGGAGGGACGGCAACTTGGCTTTTCTAGACGCGTTTTTCAAGTTCATGCACGACGTAGGCGCCTCGGATCTGCACCTCTGCTCCGGGAACCAGCCGCTTCTGCGCCTGAAGGGCAGGATCGAGAAGATCAAGTACAAGGTCCTAGAGAGCGCCGAGCTCAAGAAGATGCTCTACGAGATAGCCCCCGAGGAGAAGGTCAAGATCTTCGAGGAGACCGGTGACGTGGACTTCGGTTACGAGATCCCCAACATAGCCCGGTACCGCGCGAACTTCTTCAACCAGAAGTGGGGGGTCGCGGCGGTCTTCAGGGAGATCCCCACCAAGATACCCACGGTGGAGCAGCTGGGGCTTCCGGTGGTCATCGGTCGGCTGGCCTCGCTCCCCAAGGGGCTGGTGCTCGTGACAGGGCCCACGGGCAGCGGCAAGTCCACCACCCTGGCGACCATCATCGACCACGCGAACCGCACCCGCTCCGACCACATCCTCACGATCGAGGACCCCATCGAGTTCGTGCATCACAGCATCCGCTGCATCGTGAACCACCGCGAGGTCTACACCCACACCCGGAGCTTCACGACCGCGCTGCGAGGGGCGCTCCGCGAGGACCCGGACATAATCATGGTGGGCGAGATGCGGGACCTCGAGACCATCTCGCTGGCCCTGGAGGCCGCCAACACCGGCCACCTCGTGATGGGGACGCTCCACACGACCTCGGCCGCGTCCACCATCGACCGCATCATCGACATCTACCCGGCCAACGAGCAGCCCCAGATCAGGGCGTCCCTGGCCGACGCGCTCAGGGCGGTGGTGGCGCAGTCGCTCTTCCGGAGGGTGGACCAGTCCGGGCGCGTGGCGGCGCTCGAGATCCTCCTGGCCACCCCGGCCGTCAGGAACCTCATCCGCGAGGGCAAGATCCACCAGATAGCGACCACCATCCAGACCGGGCGCAAGTTCGGGATGCAGAGCATGGACGACGCCATCCTGGACCACCTCCTGGCCGGCCGCATCTCACCCAACGACGCCTACAACCACTGCCTCGACAAGGCGAAGTTCCGCCAATACCTGACATCCCCCCCCGAAGACTTCACGGACGTCTAGAATGCTGCACCTGTTCCACCTTGAATTCATCCTGGACAAGCTCATGAACTCGGCCTCCGAGGTCTCCGACATCAACATGACCGTCGGGCACCCCATCCAGGTGGAAAGCGGGGGGGAGCTCATACCGGTGTACATCGAGCCAGAGATCCGGGCCCTCACCGCCTACCAGACCGAGACCCTCGCCCTGAGCCTCCTGCGCGGCAACCGCCAGCTCATCGGGACGCTCCTGGACACCGGCGCGTGCGATCTGTCCTTCAACATGGAGAACAGGGGCCGCTTCAGGGTGAACATCTTCTCCCAGCAGGGCCGCTACAGCATCGTCATGCGCAAGATCGAGAGCTACATCAAGTCGATTGAGGAGCTGGGTCTCCCGGAGACCGTCACCCGCCTATCCAAGGAGAAGAACGGCATCATCCTGGTGACCGGGGCCACGGGCACCGGGAAGACCACGACTCTGGCCGCCATCCTGGACGAGATCAACCGTTCCATGGCCGTGCACGTGGTGACCCTGGAGGACCCGGTGGAGTTCATCCACCCCGCCAAGATGTCCACCTTCAACCAGCGCGAGCTGGGGCTGGATTTCCGGACATTCTCCGAGGGGCTCCGCTCCGCCCTCCGCCAGGCCCCCAAGGTCATCCTGGTGGGGGAGATGCGCGACCGGGAGACCGTGGAGATGGCCCTTTCCGCGGCGGAGACGGGGCACCTTGTCTTCTCCACGCTGCACACCGTGGACGCGGGCACCACCGTGAACCGCATCATCGGCCTCTTCGACTCCGATGAGGAGAAGCTCATCCGGGTGCGCCTGGCCGACTCCCTCAGGTGGGTCGTGAGCCAGCGGCTCCTTCCCAAGATAGGCGGGGGCCGCGTGGCCGCCCTGGAGATCATGGGCTCGAACCTGCTCATCAAGGACATCATCACCAACGGCGAGGACGCGGAGAAGACCTTCTACAACTCCATAGGCGGGTTCTCCTCCATGGGCTGGCAGACCTTCGACCAGCATATCCTGGATCTCTACCGCCAGAAGGTCGTCCACGAGGACGTGGCGCTCACCTACAGCTCCAAGAAGACCGTCATGTCGAGGGGCATCGACACCATAAAGGCCGAGACCGGCGAATCCATCTACCTCGTGAAGGACCTGGCCCTGGAGGAGGTCGAGGAGGAGGACGAGTCCCCGGATTCGGGCGCGGTCGATCCGCAGCTGGCGGTCCAGCAGGCGGCCATGCAGGCCGGTCAGCCGGGCCAGCACCCGCCCCAGCCGGGCCAGCATCCGTCCCAGACCGGGCAGCACCCCCCGCAGCCGGGCCAGTATCCGCCCGGCGCCCAGCAGGCGGGCGGCGTGAAGATCCACTCCAGCCGGTGATCCCGCCGTCGCGGGCCGACGGCCCGATCCGGCGATCCGTCCTGCGGCGCGTCCCCGCCAGGAGGTCCAGTTGCTAATCGAATGCGCCTTCTGCCAGAAGAAGCTCAACATCCCGTCCAGCGCCAAGCTGCCGGTGGGGAGGCCTTTCACCTTCTCCTGCCCTTCCTGCGGCAACAAGAACACGGTGACCCTGCCTCCCCCGGAGCAGGCCGCGCCGGCTCCCGGACCTCCTCCTCTGCCCGGGCCTCCGCCGCCGCCCGGGCCGCCGCCGGGCTTCCAGTCCGGCGGGCCGGACATGACCATGCTGGACGCCGGTCCGAAGCAGGTGGCAGGCCCGGCTCAAGTCATGGGTCCCGTGCCCGGCATGGGACCCACGGGCCAGCCGCCGGCCCCGTCCCCCGGCCCGGGGGCGAGTCACGGCACGGGGGGCTTCAATCTCTCCGAGGCCCAGAGCATCATGGAGCTGGCGGACAGCCACGAGGGCCTCAAGAGCGCGCTCGTGGCCTACGACGACGAGGGGATCCAGAACCTCCTGCAGGAGAAGCTCACGAACATGGGCTACAAGGTCTCCGTCGCCCTGAACCTCAGGGACGCAGCCAAGCAGCTCAAGTTCGCGTCCTTCCAGGTGGTGCTCATACAGGAGAACTATTACGGAGCCAACCTCAAGAACAACCAGCTCCTGAAGGCCATCCAGGGCATGGAGGTCCGCACCCGCCACAAGATGTTCATCGGCATGATCGGCCCCAGCTTCACGTCCCTTGACGACCTCCTGGCCTTCAGCCTGTCTCTGGACACCGTGATTAACGTCCGCGACATCGAGGACGTGGAGAGGCTCCTCATCAGCGCCATCGAGCACGTGAACAAGTTCTTCGCCGCCTACAACGAGCTCAGGGCCGCCCGGGGGGTGGAGTAGCCCCGAGCACCGAAGCCCGGTGCCGCGCGGGGCATCTGCCTGACCGTCCCCGCCTTGCCTCGGGGGCGTGGCGTGGACTTAAGCGTGATCCGGCCCCTGGAGGCTCTTCGCGGCTTCCGGGGCTTGTGCCGATTTTAAGTGGGGTTGCCGGCGCCTCTCCTCCGTCCCGATCTCCATGCCGTTAGCGAACCATTCTCTCCTTCCGCCAGCCACCCCTCCTCTCCGCCAGTCCTCTTCTCCATCAGCCCTCCTCCACGCCAGCCAACCCCCTGCTTCGTCAGTC
>JAISFS010000038.1 GCA_031263485.1 Deltaproteobacteria bacterium
AGAGTGGCGATCGAGTTTAAATATTGCCATGCCGATCCGGCGGAGGACGACAGCGTCCCGGCGGCTATGGACTTCGCGGCGAAGGACCTCTACGCCGATCTGGACGACGCCGAGAAACAGCTGAGGCGGTGTAAATACGGCGAGTCCCTCATGGCCATCAGCAACGACGTAATATGCCTGGCCCTGGCGATTCGCGGGCGCACTCAGGTGGCGGCGCGCTTCGTTGAACCCGGAGAGACGGGCGGCCCGCCGATATCCTGAGACGTCTCCGGCACCTTCGCTCCGGCGCCTTCGCGGGTTAAATGCGCCACCTTGCGGACCGCTCGCCATGTCGTTAATTCCGCAAAACAGCCATCGCATCCGAGCGAGGCAATTCTATGGCCGGTCCCTGTCGGTCATCGCCGTCTCGGCGCGGTCGACTGATACCGCTGGAGGACAAGGCGTCATAGCCTTTCCCGGCGCGGCCTCAGGCGGATGCCTGGACTGCCGCCCTTTCTAGGCGGAACAGCCCTGAGCCGAGTCGGTCCTTATGGCGCACAGGCGCCGCGGAGCGACACGCGCCCTTGCGGGCGCGCGTCCGCCATGATTTCGCGCCTGGCCTTGTCCGGAACCGGTTGCGGCTCCGGCGGCCCTGCCGGTTCGCGGGTGGCGGAAGGGGGGTTCGGGGGCGCGCGTCGGCTCAGTCCTTTCCGGATGCCGCGAAGACTTCCGCCTCCTGCGCCAGGGCCAGGGAGCCGGCCCCGGACGCCTCGGCCTGGTCCCTCAGGAGTTCCGAGCGGTTCTTGGGAAGCGGGAGACCGTGCTTTTTCAGTTTCCTGGACACCCCGGCCTGGCTGATGCCCAGGCGAATCGCCATCTCCCGGGTGTTGCGGCAGGTGGCGATGGCCTTCAGGAGGCTGAGCTTCTCGCTCTCCTGGAGGTTTTCGGAGAGCTTGACGTCCCCGTGGCCGGCGAGCAGCAGGTCCAGCGTCTCCGGCTTGTTCCTGGACGACTCCAGGAGGCTCGCCAGGCATCCCCCTATCCTTGGGCCCTCGCTCAGGAGGACCGCCTGGTGGAGGCAGTCCAGAAGCTCCCGCACGTTGCCGGGGAAGTCGTGGACCATGATGGCGTTAAGCGCGTCGGGGTCCAGCGTCTTCCTGATGCCGTACTGCGCGTTCAGCCTGTCCAGCTCCAGGCGGGCGAGCTCCACAGCGTCCTCCCTGCGCTCGCGGAGCGGAGGGAGCGCCAGGGAGAAGATCCCCAGCCGGAGGTGGAGGTCGCTCCTGAAGAGCTTCATGTCGGAGAGCTCCCTCAGGTTCCGGCTGCTCGCGGCGATTATCGCGCACTCGCCCTTGATGATGCGGCTGCCCGCGATGCGCCTGAAGGAGCGGGTCTCCAGGAAAGTGAGGAGCTTCGACTGAAGCGGGAGCGGCATATCGCTTATCCCGTCAAGGAACACAGTGCCCCGGCCCGCAGCCTCGAAGAGACCGGCGCGGCCCTCGGGGCAGGCGCCGCGGAAGGCGCCCTTCTCATAGCCGAACAGCTCGGCTTCCAGGAGCTGCGCCGAGAAGGCGGAGCAGTTGATGTCTATCAGGGGTTCGGCGGAACGGCGGGACTTGGAGTGGATGAACTTCGCGAACAGACCCTTGCCGGTCCCGGGCTCCCCGGTCACCAGGATCTGGGGCGCGTCGTAGCGGGCGAGCTTTGTCGCGGTCTCCAGGCACCTTTCCATGGCCGGGCCCCTGGCCACCACCTCCCGGGCAGCGAGCTCCGCCATCTGGAGCTCGGCCAGCTCGCCCTTGTAGCGGCTGATGGCGATCTTGTGCTGCTGGATGGAGGTCTGGAGCTCCAGGTGGTCGGTCAGGTCCTTCTTGTTCAGGACCACCAGGCGGACCTCGCCGTCGGCGGTGAAGATGGGGGTGCCGGTCAGGAGCACGTGCCTGCCGGTCTTCAGGTGCTGGACCATGCGGGAGACGGGGCGCCCGGTCGCCAGGACGTCCGGGGAGATGACGTCCGAGGCGAGGCGCTCCTCTATGATGTGGGAGACCTGGCGGCCCTGGATCTCATCCCGGCTGACGCCCAGCTGCCTCGCGGCGGCCTCGTTCACGAGGATGAGCCTTCCCTTGGCGTCGGAGACGGCGATGCCGTCGGCCGAGCTCTCGAAGATCTCCTTGTAATAGGGTGTGAGCGGGTCCAGGGGTTGGCTGGTCTGCAGGTAGGGCTGCCAGATCCTCTGGTCGAAGATGGCGACGGCGGCCCCCATGCCGCCGGGGAGGGGCTTCACCTGGATGTAGCAGTTGTCCAGCTCGGGCGGGACGAGGCCTATCGCCTGGCGGCCGCCGTCCATGGCGGAAGCTATCTCCTGGGCGGACTTGGGCCAGAGCTTGGCGAGCTCCAGTCCGACGAGCCTGTGCGGCGATGGCCCTAGGAGGTTTGCGGCCTCCTGGTTGCAGTTCGCGACCGTGCCTTCCTTGTCCAGGACAAGGATGCCTAAGGGGAGGCTGTTAAGGATGTCGTTGACCGGGAAGTTGGCGTCGGGAAAATGTTCGGCGGGAAGGAAAGGCTGGATGGATTTCTTGCTCGTCATAAACCTAAAAGACTGAAGCCGGGGGTCTGAAGCCCCCCCCTCTGAAACGGCCCGCCCCTTTCGGGGTCGGGTGAATTGATCGGCCCTTTCGGATCACCGAGCCTTTTAGCGCCTTCCTCAACAGGCGCGTCGGTCGCGGCGCGGGTCCTGAATCGAATTATACGGATCTGATTCTGTTTTGCAAGAGGGAAACGCCTCCGGCTCTCAAAAAACGGCTGGCCCGGCTGGAATTTCGCGCGGCCTCTTGCCTTGTGCATACGGAGGTGACCGAGCAAGGCCTTGCGGTAGGCGGGGCGGGACCTCCGAACTTGGCGGGAAACGGCCAGGGCTATGACGGAGAGTGAGGTCGACTTCGGTGAAAGGCGACCGGATTGTTTTCGCCTTACAGTTGACGCGTTCACGCGAGCAAAGGTTCGTTCCCGATTTCGTCCTCCGGAAACGGGGCAACGTGCGCCGCGTGTAGCATGCCCACCATTTCGGAGCCTCTCTCCGGTCCCCGGTCCGCAACCCGCGCCTTTCCGCGATTTCAGCCCGGCGTGGCAGGGAATGAGTGCCGTGACGTGATAGATTTCTCCTCTGCTCCCTGACAGGGGGTCTTTCGGGCGAGGGTTTTCGCCTTGAGCGGCATCATGCTCCGGGATGACGCCGGATGCGGAAAAAATACCAGCAACCTGACGATACTGCTCTTTGATAATTCGCTTGTACCATAAGTCTTTTCTTGGCTAAGCCAAGTAGTTCCGTTGTAAGTCGATGACATTTCGATGCGAAAGAGATGCGTACAAATGCGCGTTCGGCCGGCATCGGGCCTTCGGTCTAGTCTGTAGCG
>JAISFS010000012.1 GCA_031263485.1 Deltaproteobacteria bacterium
TCCCGATCTCCATGCCGTTAGCGAACCATTCTCTCCTTCCGCCAGCCACCCCTCCTCTCCGCCAGTCCTCTTCTCCATCAGCCCTCCTCCACGCCAGCCAACCCCCTGCTTCGTCAGTCAGCCTGCTTTTAGTCTGTTTCTCAGAGCGTTCGTCTGCCTGTAAGCGGGATCCTGGTTGCAAGTTATACGCGTCTCATCTGTGGTATAATTCGATTATACATCTGCAACGGATGAAATGATGGTTAGGTGAACGTATCTAGACTTTGGGCCGCGATCACCAAATTTTAAACGGATGGTTGCCATGAGACTTGTACGTGCCAGGATCAGAGGGTACAGGAGCATCGTAGATTCCGGCCTGTTCGAGGTCGACTTGCATAAGACCGCGCTCGTGGGCGAAAACGAGACGGGAAAGTCCGTTCTCCTGGACGCGCTTATCCTCCTGAACCGGCATGAAGGCGGTTTCCCATACAGCGCCCTGCGCGACTACCCGCGCGGGAGGTACATGGACGACATAGTCGGCGGCAGGGTTGAACCGGGCGCCTTCACCCTGGTGGAGGGGCATTTCGTGCTGGATGACAGGGAGAGGGAGACCGTGCCTGATAGCTTCGGGGGTCTCGTGTATGTCCTGGGGGTGCGTATGAACGGCACCCGATGGGAGAAGCTCGAGCAGGTACCCAAATTCCCTGCATTCGGAGGGGTCAAACAGGAGGCAATGCTCTTTCTGAAGCAGATCAAAGGCGATGCCAAGTACGTGGCAGCCACACCGGAGGCTGCCATGGCATCTGATGGCATTAAGTTGCCTGCCTTGATAGACGCGCCGGAGCTGACCGTTGTTCCAGATGGCCAGGTGAGGTTCGATGCCTTCGATGTGCCGGAGGCCTCCATGGTGGAAAAAGTTCTGGCGGGGCAC
This sequence comes from Deltaproteobacteria bacterium, assembly GCA_031263485.1. Classification (GTDB taxonomy): domain Bacteria; phylum Desulfobacterota; class Desulfarculia; order Adiutricales; family Adiutricaceae; genus JAIRZX01. The sequence continues at coordinate 911 of JAISFS010000012.1, forward strand.
GATGCGCTCGATGCGTTGGAGGCCCCGGTGGCGGCAGAAGTTTTGGAGTGGCCCGGCGCGTTCGATGCGCCGGAGGCCGTCATGGCGGAAGAAGTACTTGCAAACCTCGGTGTGCTGGATGCGCCGGAAGCCGTCATGGCGGCAGAAGTCTTGGCGACCCCCGGCGCGTTCGATTCATTGTCTGATATTGCCATTGCCGAGGAGCTCATCCACGTCCTCGATGGAGTCATGAGGCTTCTCGATGAGAGCGATGCATACCGCAAGCGGTGCTTGGCTCTTGTTGAGGCCCTGTCGGTCACCTTGACGCGAGAGCGGGTCCTTGAGACATGCCGCCGCCTGGTGCCACAATTCCTTAAGGTCCGGGACGGTTTTCGCCTCCACGCGGAGATGGATCTGGAGCGCCTTTCCACTCTGGACGGCCTACCCGCTACTGCAGTTGGGCAGGAATTCTATGCGGACGTCTCGCTCATGCGTAGCCTGGGTCTTTCCGCCGGGGAACTTCTGGACTCCAGTCCCACTCATGACCATCCGGGGGATGCTACGCATGGCGAGGCGAGCGAAAGGAGCTGGAATGCCTTCAATGAGCGCCAGTTGCGCTTGGGCCACGCTTCGGCGATCCTGACGAGAGACATGGCGGAGATTTGGGGACCGGGCTGCCCGGGGGGCCAGTCGGCAAGGTTCCGGCTGATAACGTACGGCAGTCGCCTGAAAATCATGGTCTCGGACGGGGATGGTACCGACATCGAGCTTTTTCAACGTTCGGAAGGTTTACAACGATTGGTCGTTTTTATCGCGATCTGCCGTTCCGAGATCAGCTCACGGGACGGTAACGTTGTCCTGCTCTTGGATGATCCTGGCTCCTGCCTCGAAGGCGACAAGCTACATCGGTTCGGCATGACGCTGTCTGGTCTGTGCAGAACAGCCCAGATACTCCTCGCCACGCGTTCCGCAGGGCTGGCAGGGCCGTTCGATGCGAAATTGTCCTTCCGGGTTACCTTGGACTCCCACCTGGAAGGCACTCGGGTCGTTGCCTTCCCCAAGGCTACGAAGCTAGGTTCCCCTTACCCCGTGCCCGAATTGTCGGCTTCGGAAAAAATCGTGCAACATAGGAACGCCGAATCCGGGAACGCCAAGCCCGGTACTGCAAGTCTGGCGTCCGCAGAACCTGATTTGACGACTCTTGCCGCCTCGAAGATCGAGTCCGCAAAGCTTGGTGTAGCAAATCCGGTGTCCGCGAGCCCCGCACCGGCAAATTTTGTAGGTGAGATTCTTCCGTTCGAAAGTTCTATCGAGAAAAATCCAACGACTACGGTTCAGCAAATTACGAATCAGGGTGCGGTAACTGCCGTTGCCGCTATGCCTCCTTCCGCAAGCCCGTCACTACGGGGGCCAGGAATTCCAGCGCTGTCGTTAAATTTTGCTGGCTACGATCTCGCGGAGAACGTGCTCAACAACCTGATCGTGAGGCAGAAGAATCTGGTTGTCGAGGGAATTACCGATGTCATGTACTTGAAAACCATATCCAGGCTTATGTCTGCGGATGGAGAGTCTGGTCTAGATAACGATATTGAGATTATTGCCGCCAACTCAGCAGGAAAAGTTTCCTCTTTTATCGATTTCATTGTCGGGAACCATCTAAAAGTTGCCGCCCTTGTTGATTCTGACACTGCTGGCAACGAAGCATGCAAGAAACCACAGCTTATGAGTCTGCTTGCACACGGAAAGCTTCTACGCATCCGGGATTTCTATCATGGCCCCATCAAGTTGGCGGAGTTAGAGGAGATGTTGCGGGAAACCCTGGTCAAGGTGGCCTTAAGGATGTTGAATTTAGATGTGGTTTTGATGGCGGCAAGGTGCATACAAATGCCAATCGTGCATATTTTCAAGGACCAGCATAAAGCTAGCTTTCAAAAGATGAAGTTGGCTGATGCTTTCGCAAGATGGTCGGAAGGAAAATCAATCAAGTACTTGACCAACACCGAGCGGGTTTCCTGCGCGAGTCTTATCAAACGCATCAACAAGATACTGAAATAGCGGCAGAGTCAGAGAATCAGTGGTTCAGTGAGACCGTTACCGCATTTGTCCGAATATGGTTGGCAATGATAGCTTTGCGATCAGGTTTGTTTTGTCGTCCGCCTTCGTCTTGAGGTTGAACCGGTCCGTAGCGGATTCAGATGGCCACTTCAGATGCTTATCTAGGAGTTGCGTTTTCACATCATGACCAGCAACAACAATAACGGAGGAAAGAATGACGTGTGTATGTAAAGCCAGGCTTTTATTATAAACTGACATTCATATAATACTGAAATTATTATATTCATTACACATAAAAAACCTCACCTCATCTCCTGGCAGTCATTAGAGGGCAGAGTGTCTGGGTAGTGGATGCGCAGATGGGCGGCGGCTTAAGGCTTAAGGCTTAAGGCTTAAGGCTTAAGGCTTAAGAGCTAGGGTGCCAATGCGATGGCCGCAGAGCTTTCCGCTTCAATTTCGATGGAGAGGTTTTATTTCCATCGGAATCAAAATTTCAGATGAGGTATGTGTCAAAAGTTTGAATTTGGACTTCACGGAGATAGATCACTTTTAAATTAAAACAATGTGTATCCGTTCACGGGGGGGAGGTTTCGGACAGTTACGGCCCGCCCCCGTAGGCCGGTCGCGAATCGGCAGGCGGGTTCGGCTATTGGTGCGGTAAGGACAATACCTTGGGCCGTGTTCGTGGCGGCCTTTGCCGGGGTGGATCTCTCGGGTGCGCTCATTGGCTACGGCCTCAGTGGGTCGGCAATGGCCGAGAGATCGGTTGCCGATGGACAGGGCACCCGGTCGACCGAAAACACAAAATTAATTCCACTGCAAAAACCATCTCCCTCGAAAGAGAAGCGGAACGCTATGCGGCCACCGCATTGGCACTCTTGCGTTAAAGCCTTAAACCACCGCCCATCTACGAACCCTTTACCCTGACACTCAGTCCTTAAGTCCTTAAATGAGGTATGTGTAAAAAAGTGTGAATTGAACTTCACGGAGACAGCGCTCTTCTTCTTTCAAGCAATGCCCCTATGCATCCGTATTGGCCACAGAGCCGATATTTTGGCTAATCCAGTCTTTAAGTTCGGCTTGAAAGATTGGCAGGTGCCTTTGCCCCTCTCTTCAGGCACGAAAGGACTTTTTTCACAGACCCCTTAAATGACTGCCAGAATGTGAGTGAGAAGTTTTTTTGCAGTGGAATCAAAATTACTGGGGATGTGCCGTAGCGGTCGAAATTCCATTTGATTTCCCCCCGCCTCTCGCAACCGTCCAACTTTACGGCCTGTGGGGCTAGGCCCGATCCGGCGGCTTCCCCAGCTCGCTCATCACGTTGGCCATGTCGCGCAGTGTCCTGGCCGTGTCGGGATGAAGATGCCCGCGGAGCCGCGCCCGGGTCTCCAGGGCCCTCGCGAGGGTTTCCCGCGCCTCTTCGAGTTCCCCGAGGGCGATGAGGATCCGCGCCAGCCGGTCCAGCGTTGCCAGCGCGTCCTCGTGATCGGACCCCATGGTCCCGTCGATTGCCTCCAGCGCATCGCGGAGCGTCAGCGCGGCTTCTTGGGCCTTGCCGTCAGTCTCCAGGGCGCAAGCCAGGGCCAGCAGGGAGCGGACGGTATCGGGGTGAGCGGCTCCCAGGATCCGTCTGCGGTCGTCCGAAATCGAGCGGTGTAGCCTATGGGCATTCGCCGGGTACCCGGCGCGGCGAAGCCACTCGGCCAGACCGAACCGGGCCGCGAGGGTGTCCGGGTGTTCCGGTCCGAGGATCCTCTCCGTCGAGGAGGCGAGCCGCCTGAAATAAACCTCGGCGCCCGGAACGTTGCCCTGGGCGTCCCCGGGGAAATCGCCCGGGTTTGAGCCGTCTGATCCCTGGCTTTTCAATGACTCCAGAAGCCTTTTTACCTCCGGGCCCGGAGGGGCGGCCGCCCCCTCCTGATCTACCTCCAGCGTGTTCGCGAGCCAGAGGAGCCGCCGGCGACGTTCGGCCCAGTCCTTCTCGATCCTCCCGAAGAGCTCCCGCGCCCCTGCGAGATCCCCCAGTTCGGCGAGGGCGGCGGCATGGCCTGCGGAGGCTGCCAGGGTGTCCGGGTGGAACTGCCCGGGATAGGTCTTTCCGGTCTCGGCCGCGCGGGCGTAAAGCCCACAGGCCTCGGAGGCTTCCCCAAGCTCCAGGAGGATCGCCCCCAGGGCCAGGGCGAGGGGGCGAGCCATAGGCCAGTCCCTCCGTCCGGCGGCCCCGCACGCTTCAAGCGATCGCGCGAGGAGGGCCTTGGCGCCGCCGGGGTCGCCTTGACCGCGGATCATGTCGGCCAGGGCGAGGGCGGTCAGGACCGACGGTTGATATCCGGGGCCGATTTCGCGTTCGGCCCGCTCGAGGGCATGCTCCAGGACGGCCCGCGCGTCCGATATGTCCCCCATGGAGGCGAGGAAGTCGGCCCGGCGGTTGGCCGACATGACGATCTGGGCAACAGTCAGTCTCAGCCTGTACCCCATTCCATCCCTCCTGCCCGGCGCAGTGCGTTTCCGGGGCCGGTCCCGCAAGTTGACCAGCTGGCTTGTAGCTGGGCATAGCAAAGAACCGTTTATGTACCGGCCACCTGTCTTGCTTGGAGCTTTGCCTGTTGCCCGGTCGCCGGCCCGGCCAGGGGTTCCCGCCGGCCTTGCGTGCTGTCCAGCAGAAGGCTCCGCTTGAGGCTACCCTTCAGGTTCTCCGGGTTCACAGGTTCGGTAGTTCGTTGTTGTCCCCTTCCTCCCAGCCGCACTCCCGCTTGAAGTGATGCAGGCCGTCAGACATGTCGAAGTGCGTGAAGGTTTTCCTGTCACCCGAAGGACCTCAAGCCCAACGCCCTTTGAAACGCATAGCCGAATCGGCATGGTTGCCTCCTCCGCCAGAACTATCCCTTTCGTTGAAAGGTCGGAGGCCAAGTATGGGAGGACAGGGAGTCCGGGAGAAGGAACTCGGGCCCGCCGTCCGGTGCCCTGGCCGCAGAATCGCCCGCTGAGATGTTACGGCTTTGCGCCATCCGGCGCAAGGGCATCGCCGTTTGTTCCGTCCCTTGGCCCTTGAGTGCAAAGGCATCATCGGTGCAGACTTTACGGAATCCCGAGTGAGTCCCCGTCAACCTGCTTGGCTAGAACGGTGGAAGAGGGCATGCGGGTGTCGCGAGGAATTTCTCGAACAGGGACTTCGCGGCTTCGTTGGACATCGGATTGCCATTTCCCGTCGGCCCGGAGAGGCCGATATCCGGGTTCTCACCGACCTGGCGCAGGACGTCTACCCGGGTGCCCGCAACTGTCTCCTTCTTGAGTTTCCCGCTCATGTCCCGGACCGGTCAACAGCTCGCGTTTCGTGACGATTCGTCCGGGCGACAGTTTGACGGTACGGCCAGAGAGATTGATTGAGCCGACAGGAAAGGTCTTGTGTTTCTACTCGTCCGCGGCATCGCATGGAATGGGGAAATATTGCAGGAGCGATACGTACCATAGTGGACGAGGGATTACGGGGTTCTTGCCGTCTTGCGAAGGTGACCGGTTGGCACTTTCGACACCCAGAAAACCGGCTGTTTTCCGAGGGTCAACATCCCCCGCTTGACAAAGGCCACGCCATTGGGGTGGGAATGTTCCCGGAAAAGTCCCGAGCGTCTTTCCGAAAAGAGCCTCCCGCAGACTCAAAGACGCCAAGCAGTTCTACGGTAAAATGGCGGTCTTTGAAAATTTCGCGTTGAGCCAACCATCAAGCCCTGCCGGAAGGGCATTTCTCACGACTCACGATTCCCGATGACCGATGCCCGACTCCTGAAGTGCTTTGAGGCTTCATCTGCGTTGTGGCAGACGGCCATCCGTGTGAAAGCCGGGGTCGTTGGAGCTCCAAAGGACAAGGCTTTTCCCACGCGCCAGGAAGAGCCAAACATTTTGAGACTCAGAGGGGATGGGGAAAACGATAAAATGGCACAATTTATGCGTAGACTTGGCTGAAGTCGATTTTTATATTCACTTTGTCTCAGAAGTTAGCCATTGCCGCGAACGGCAGGCAGCATATCGGCCCGATCATACTTAAGGATGCTTTATGATTGAGATTCAAGCCCTCAAGTTGAGACGCTTGAATCAATGATCAAATATCCATATAATGAAATGAGTCCTTGCAGGCATGCGGACCATAGTCGCGTGTCGGTCACTCGCAATGCTTGCGCGAACTCGAGGCTGGCTTGCCTTTGCCTCCGGACGTTGTGTCTTAACCGAGGGAGTATGGAACAAAAAAAATTATCTGTCGGCGATCGCTCTTTTCGTTCAATTATTCTGGGAAACTATCTCTACGCCGACAAGACCAAATATATATATAATATGCTTAAAAATTATAATTGTTGTTTCTTGTCCAGGCCCAGGCGCTTCGGCAAGACCCTCTTGATTAAAACCATCGGTGAACTGTTCAAGGGCGAGCGTCAGCTTTTTGAGGGCCTGTGGATTGATACTGAAAGCGATTATGGTTTCGAAAAGCACCCGGTATTAAACTTCAACATGTCCTACTCCGAAACCGACACCAAGAGCCGACTGATCGCCAGGATCAAGGATGATTTGAGGGATGCGGGAAAAAGGCAGGGTGTTAAAATTTCTTCCCGATCCACGTGCGACAAGATGATGGGGCAGCTCCTTGAAGGTATTTATGAAAAATCTGGAGTCGGCGCGGTGGTCCTTGTCGATGAATACGATGCTCCGGTAATCGATCATATTTTGGACTTAAAACTTGCATCAGACAACTGTAAGGTGTTGCATGACTTTTACAGATCCATGAAAACCAACATCGATTACATCCATTTTGCTCTTGTGACTGGCATCACCAGATTCGCGATGACTTCAATGGACTCAGGACCGAACAACTTCAAAGACATATCGATATTGGCTAATTTTGCCGGAATCTGCGGCTTCACGATCGGCGAGTTAGATTCCCTTTTCCAGGACAGATTCGAAGAGACTTTAGCCAGTTTAAAAACCAACAAAAGAATAGCCTGGAACGCAGGATTTAAGGCGTTGAAAAACAAGATTTTGGAATGGTACGACGGTTACAATTGGCTTGGCGATGAGCACATCCTGAACCCGTACTCGATTCTCAATTTTTTCGACAAAAAAAATTTTCCACATACTGGCCATCAACAGGACAGCCATCCCACCTATCCGCCTTGGTCAAATAAAATCCTTTGGAATTCATCCAGCCTAGATTGGACGGATATACTTTCGAGGAAATCAGGAAAACAGAATTATCTAAACTTAAGGCAGTGCCTGTACTTTTCCACAGCGGCTATTTGACAATCGACCGCGAGATCACAAAGATAAAGGTCTCAAAAGGCAAAAAAGACCAAAGTCGAGGAGCTCTTGTTCAGAACTCCGAATGTGGAAGTAGACCTGAATTACCAGTCTTCCTTTTTTAAGGATGCTTTTGATCCCGATGATAAATATTTCAGCGCTTTAGCGGAGGAACTTCCTGGTGCTTTGATGAAGAAAAACTCCGATAAGGTAGCCATGCTGTTTCATGACCTTCTTTCCTCAATTGCGTCTGAACAACACGCCGCATCCGAACAACATTACCATGCTGTACTCCATAGTTCTTTGCTTGCCGCTGGACTTGAGGTCCATAGCCAAGAGTCAGGAGCACGCGGGCGTTCTGACATTGCCGTATTCCTCAACGACAAAATCCGCATAGTCATCGAGCTTAAATATTGTAAATCGAATAAAAAAATTGTCACGGCGGCTGACGAGGAACGCTCCAATAAGGAGTTGACCGTTGCTCTAAACAAAGCCCAAAAAACCATAAGGGACAAAGATTACGCCGGCCCTTTCAGGGCGGCGCGTTGCGTGGTAATATGCATGGCTTTCGCGATTCGGGGACGTGACGAGGTAGCGGTACGATTCTTTGAGCCTTAACGGATAATTTCGCGATCGAAACAATTGCGACTTCCCTTAAGATTTTCCAGATTCCCGGCGCATGAAAATTGTATTGGGCAACAGGCAAGTGTTGTCGCTGCGGATTTCATGCCAGAAACCTGACAATACGATTCATGATTTCCGATGCAGGAAATGGGTCGCATATAAGCAATCTGGTCTGTGCGGTCATCGGCTACACGATTCCGAGAATTTTCAGCAGCTCCCCATCGCCTCTCATCGCCTCTCATCGCCTCTCATCGCCTCTCATCGCCTCTCATCGCCTCTCATCGCCTCTCATCGCCTCTCATCGCCTCTCATCGCCTCTCATCGCCTCTCATCGCCT
>JAISFS010000016.1 GCA_031263485.1 Deltaproteobacteria bacterium
GCCGTGTCAGACAAAATACGGCACTTGATCATTACAGGAGTCACGCAATTCAATGAATTACTGACATTCTCAGGAATGAATAATTTTACCGACATAACTTTTGATCCAAAATATTCAACTCTTTGCGGTTTTACTGCTGATGAAATAAGGTCATATTATGAACCAATAGTCAAACAAATTTTCGATAAGCTGAAAAACGGAAAATATCCGGATCGTCCGAAATCCCTCGATGACATGTTTGCCATGATTTTGGATTGGTACGACGGATATAGCTGGGACGGGATCACGAAAGTTCTCAACCCGCATTCGGTTTTGAGTTTCTGCAAATATAAAGGGTTCGCGAGATACTGGTATGATACCGCAGGTCCTGGATTCTTACAGAAATTACAGATCAAGGACGAGGATTTTTTCAGGAATTTCTCAAACAACAGCTCTTTCAAAGCCGCCGTGACCTATCAGCAGACTAAGACGATTTCACCGGAAAGTTCCTTGCTGGCCACCGGTTACCTTACCGTCGCGAAAGCCGAAGGGAACAGCGATGGATTCGCCGACAAGACTTTTGAGCTGACCATCCCGAACGTGGAAGTTAGGATTTCATACGCGCAGGATTATCTTCTAGGAAAGATATACCCGGACATATCGAATAACGACCAATTGCGTTTCAAGGATCTTGCGGTAAATTTCTGTTCTCTCTTTTGCGACACCAAAGCAGACGCCTCTTCGGATTTATTGTCTTCCCTGTTAGCTTCGATTCCGTACGATCACCATACGGCATCGGAATCATTCTACAAATCCCATTTGAGCACGATTTTCGCTTTCGCTCAAGGCATGCTTTCAATAGAGCCGCATGTGGGAGACGGCCGTCCCGATTTCCTGATTGAAACCAGGAAGCAATATCTGATCATCGAAGTCAAATACCACAAATCATACGCCACCGCCGCAAACCGCACTCTGGACAATCCGTCAGGTATTCCACAAAACGACGGTGAAACGGCTACTGCTGACGATCCAGGAAAGACCATAACCGATGCTCTCCCCCGTCAGAACCGAAAACCGAAACGGATTACCGACGAACAGCTCCTGAAGCTTCTTGACGACGGGATTGCCGACGCATTTGATCAGATATCTGACAATGACTACGTCCTGGGTTTCCTTCACAGGAACAAAAAAGTCTGGGGCGTAGCGATATCGATAGTCGGCAGGACAGGAGTCAAGATCAAATTCAAGGCTTTTGAAATGCTATGATCGCGAGGACAATCCTCAAGCCTGAATGCCTGCGGGAAACCCACGGAGAATCCTCCGCCATGCCGCCGACGGAACTGACAGATGCCGCTGAAGGGACGGATGCTGTCACAGCCTTGCAAACGGTTCAGCCAGAATCTTTCCGGCTAGCCGCAACCGAACAATGTTAAGGCAGACTCTGGCAGTTTCCAGCGCATATTGACGGCCTTTCGACACGACAACCTGACCCATGAACGGCAGGCACGGCATTCAGGAAACAAGAAACGCCCCCGATGCTCTTGCCAGAGAAAATGCTCTTGCCAGAGAAAATGCTCTTGCAGTAGAAAATGCTATTGCAGTAGAAAGTGCTCTTGCAGTAGAAAGTGCTCTTGCAGTAGACAAGCGGCACGTTCCGGACACTGCAACGAACGGGACCGCAACAACCTCCCAGGCCCTCACGCTTTGCCAGCCAGCGCAGACTTTGCAGTATCCCGCGCGATGCCCGGTCCGCGCCGGGCGCAACCGCGTCACGGGACTACTCGTCCCCGATCCCCAGCACCATCGCATCCTTTGTCAGCCTGAAGCCGGAGTCCATCACTTCCCGCCAGCTCATGAAACCGCTGGTGTTGGCCCGGGTGTTCAGGTACTCCAGATCGGTCACCCCGCCGTCGGAGGCGGCCGCCCGGATGATGGTCTTGCCGCCGGCCACGAGCACGCTAGCCTCCGTGGGATTGCCGACGCCCAGGGATATCACCCCGCTCACCGTCCCTTCGGGCACCGTGGACGAGACGGGGAGGCTCCTGAACATCCCGCGGGTGTCGGGCCGCGGCAGGCCCGTGAAGGAGTCCACCGCGTAGAGGAATCCCTCCCCGTATCCGGTGCAGGAGTCCTCGCCCGGACGGAAGCTCGTGACGCTCAGAAGCGACCTTCCGTTGCCCAGGCTCACGAGCTTGGGCTGGGTCACCACCATCTCGAAGAGCCGCCCCTCAATGCCGGTCAGCTGCTGTTGCGCGTCCAGCCTCCGCTTCCAACCGGGCACTCCCTGAGTCCGGATCGCCGTCTCCAGCCGCATGTACGGAATCCCGCCCGCGGCGGAAGGCGCCCCCGCCTGGGGCTTCAGGTTCACGACCTCTCCGCCCTGGAGCACCATGGCGCCGGTCACGTCCAGGAGATTGGGCATTTCCCCGGTCACGTCGCCGAAGGTCATGAGCCCGCGGGAGTTCAGGGGCTCCTTCACCCCCATGAGGAACTGGTCGTGGTTCTCGCGGCACTCCGCGGTGGCGGCCGCGTCGCAGGGGCTCACGTCGTTCTGACCGAAGAGCCTGCCGGTCCCGAAGATCACCCATATGTTGCCGGCTGAGTCGCGGGTCGAGTTGACCGCACCCGTCACGGGTCTCCCCACGTCGGCGAGGCGCCTGAGCTTCCAGGCGGGGGGCGGGAGCGGCTCCCCGAAGGGGTCAGCCATCTGGACGCGCCATACGGCGCCGCCGTCCCTGCCCTCCCCGTGGAGGCCGGTCTCGGTCATGCCGAAGTAGGCCGCGTGATCCGACCAGCCGCCCTTGCCGTCCCCCCTGCCGGCCGGAAGGAACGCGTTGCTGAAGAAGCTCTCGGGCGTGGGCGCCCGGAGGTAGTCGGGGTCATCCTCGGGGCTCACGACCGGTTCGCCGGTCGCGGCGTCCAGGACGATGACCCTCGCCTCCTGCCTGCTCACCCCCGTGTACGGCGAACGGCCGCCGTAGTTTATCTGGATCTTGTCCTTGGACACCTGCGTGACCGAGTCGGTGACCGGCCCCGACGGCAGAAGGACATAGAACCTGTCGCGGTTCCTGACCGTCACCGGCATGCCGACCATCAGGCCCAGCTCGATGGAGCTGTAGGTCCACATGAGCCGCGGCTCGCTCTCGGGGTCGGTAACGTCGAAGCAGAACACCTCGCCGAAGTATGGCTGTTCCTTGCGGTGGTCCTCCGCCCCAGGCTCGATGGGCCTGCCTCCGAGCCTCAGGCCTCCTATGAGGAGCGTCCGCCACTCCCCGTCTATCTTCGCGTCCGAGATGAGCGGCTTCAGGTCGACGTAGTAGCTGTGCAGGTAGTTCGGGTCGGCCAGAAACGGCAGGGTCGGCATCAGGGACGCCGGGATGTACGCCCAGAGCTCCGCCCCCAGGTCGTGCTTGAGCGCCTTGGGATTGTCCGGGTCAGAGGCCGAGTAACGCACCGTGCCGTCCCTGCCGGTCCCGCCGAAACCCATGTTCACAGCGTGCAGCATGCCGTCGTTCGCCCCGAAGTAGACCATCTGGCGGCGCTTGGCCCGATCCCTCTTGAACTGCCGGTAACTCCTGTCCCTGAAGAGGAGCTCGTAGCTCGACGCGGGCGCGCCCACCACGATCGGCTTGGAGTTCATGACATCGCCCAGCCGCCAGGGCCGCTTGTCCTTGCCTGTCCAGGGGTTCGTCACCAGCCGCTTCCTCAGGTGGTTGTACTCCCTGCCCGTCACCCAGTTCGCGAGCTCCTCGACGGCCCAGCCCCTCACCCCCTGCGGGAAATATTCCTTGTAGTTGTCGTGGAGCACCATCGCGGAGAGCTGGGCCCTGTTCTTCCTGAAGTCGAAAAGGGTCTGGATGACCTTGAGGTTCTTGTCGCGGTAGCCGAAGTAGATCCTCCGCCTGCCCAGGGACTGGGTGGCCGCCACGTTCCAGTCCCGCGGGCCCGACGTGAGTCTCCAGCCGCCCGCGTCGTCCAGCTCCATGAGCCAGCGGCCCGCGTCCCACACCGCGTTGAGCTTGTGCGGGTTCTCGGGGCTGGCGTTCGGACCCGAGGCCGGCACGGGCCGGTTGTTGCCGCCGGGATCGTCGCACAGGGTGATGTAACGGCCCTGGACGTAACATGGCGGAGGATTCTCCGGTTCCCTGGAGACGGTGGCGAGGGTGACGATCCTGTCGCCCTTGCCGCCGGAGCTCTTGAGCGTGAGCCTGCCGTCCCTGTCGGTGTCCTCCCGCAGGTTGCCGTAGCCGTCCAGGAAAAGCGCGAAGACGCTTCCCACGAAGGGCACCGACATGGTGGGGTCTTCCGGCAAGGTATATTTCGGGTAGAAGACGGTCTGGATGGAAAGGCCCCCCGCCGAATCGGAGACCATGGACGCGGCGGTGCTGCTCCCGAAGGCGAGCCCCCGGCTGATGCTCTTGAAGACGTTGTTGAGCTGTTCCCTGAGCTCGCCGGCGCTGCTCACCCTGAAGTAGTTGGCCGGTTCCGGGGAGGCCTCCGCAGGGTCCCTCTCCCACTCGCCCGCGTCGGGAACCCCGTTATGGTTGCGGTCCTTGAACCCCCCGTACTTGGCGGCGAGCCACAGGGGATCGGGCAGGTACTCCGGCTTGCTTTCCGCCCTGTTGAAGCGGAATCCCCGGGTCATGTAGTAGGTCATCATCGCGGCCGAGCCCTTGCCGCAGCCGCTCTGGCCCGGGTACAGGCAGGTCCACGGGGAACTCCTGGGCTTATCCAGGGTGTCCGGGCGGGAGAAATTCGTGGGTATTCCGATCAGGTTGGGCCAGGGGTTGTCCTTGTCCAGTTTCGCGTCCACCTTGAAGTTCTTCTTGCCGTGGGTGACGTCCATGTAGGTCCCGTCGCGGGTCGTCCCGCTTATCGTGTAACCCACCGCGTGCGAGCCGGCGGAGGTGCTCCCGAAGGCGTCGGAGCTGACGGAGAAGCCCACGACCTTCGAGCGGTCTATGGTTATCTTCGGCAGCCCGTAGTCGCGGCCCCCGTCCGGGGTCCGGTAATTCTGGTAGCGGTAGAACCTGGTGGGCGGATCCGTCCTGCCGAAGGGATCCCGTGACGCTTCCGGGAAGGGGTCCTTGAGTTCCCCCGCGTGGATCCGGATCGCCTGGGGCTCCAGCTGGATGTCGGGTACGCCCAGATCGCGCGTGGTCAGGAGCGACAGCTCGAAGGTGCCCAGCGCGTCGCGGTCGTAGTCGGAGCCCTGGAGCCGGTCCTCGAAATTGACGACCATCTTGATGTAGAAGGGGAGCCCCGTGGAATCGGTCTGCCAGTCGACCACGAAATAGTTCAGGAACTCCAGAAGCCAGTCCGCCTCCACCTCGGATCCAGGGATGAGCGTGACGGCGCGTCCGTCCTCGAGATCGAAGGATATCTCAGGGAAGGTGTTGGACAGGGCCACCGTGAAGAGCTCCATGGGCGACTCGGAGTCCTGGGAACTGGAAAGGTTGTGGGTGTGCGCGAACCACGCCACCGCGGCCGTGGAATAGCTGCCCTCCCTGGTGGGCTCGGACGGGCAGAGACCCTTCACCTCGAAAAGCGAGGCGAGCCGCTTCGGGCTGCAGTCGTCCCTTATGTGGGTGGAGTAGAAGAAGCGCCTCTTCACGTCGCCCGAGATCCCCTCGTGTCCTGAGATGGCATTGAGGTAGCGGTTCAGATCGAAGGGCGTCTTCAGCGCCGCCGCCGGGGATCTCAAGGACCTGAGCGGCATGAGCCTGTCCACCTCGGGGCTGTTCCCCGGGGGGAAGCCGTCCGCGTCGTGGTCCGGGTAGGCGTGGCTTATGAGCACGACCACCGGGCGCGCGCACTCCGAGCTGAAGAGGCCCTTGGGCCTCCCCTTTTCCCAGTCCAGCTGGATCTGCGAAAAGGTGTCGTTCGTGCGCTGCGTGAAATGGGCCCGCTTGGCCCCCCCGAAGTACCTGACCGCCTCGTACATCATCTCACCCAGCGGCGCGCCCCAGGCGGTCACCTCCCGGTACCAGGTCCCGCTCCAGCCGGTGATGCGGAGCTTGTCCAGGATGTCGATAATGCCGTTGTTCTTGACCTGCCCGTTCACGTAGTCGTAGGAAAGCCCCATGCTCTCGATATGGCGGCGGATGACGCCGCCGTTTAAGCGATCGTTGACGTTCTCGGCGCCCGTCATCAGCCCGAAGTACATCCTGTTGTCGGCGCCGTATTCCTGCAGGAGACCCACGGGCTTCCAGGCCCTGTTGGAATACTCCTCGCAGCCGTCGCCCGGGCTGATGCCGCCGGGGGCGCGGGGATCGCAGACCTTCACGTTGGCGATGAACTCGAATCGGCGGTGTCCCCACGGGAGATCGCTGAAATCCGGCTGGAGCTCCTCGCCCGCCACGTAGTCCCAAATCTTGATTTCCGTCTTGAAATACTTGACCTTGTGGTCGACCTTCACGTTGGTGGCCGCCCCGATGAGCGGATCGCCGCCGTTGCCGTCCCCGGGCTGGTACCTCGCGAAGAAGGTGTAGGTCCCGGGCGCGGGCTTGTTGAAGCCGGTGTACAGCGACAGATCGTAATAGGGCATGTTCCGCATGCGGGCGGCCCAGAGATCGTCCGGGGTCACCTCGATGCCCCAGACGTGGCAGTCGCGGGGCACGTAGCTCGGCATCAGCACGGTCTCGCCCGAGTTGTCTATCTTCCTCTTCCCGCCGTAGAGGACCCTCCTGATGGCGTCCATCTGGCTCGTCACGAACCAGTTGAGCCAGTTGCCGTGCCACAGCCCCGTGCCGTTGTCGTTGGAACCCGGGCACACCCCGTGGGCCGTGCGCGGCACGGCGATGTCCATGCGGTCCTTCAGGGAGGCGGGGCGCGTCGGCTTCAGCGCCTCGGGATGGTTCATGTCCGTGAACCCCGCCCGCTCGAAGCGCCAGTTCTGGTGCTTGTAGCAGGACCCGGAGTCGAAGTACCCGTAATACGTGATTGAAGGGTTGAAGCCCGAGTCTATCTTGCCGTCCCCGTTCAGGTCGGTGAGGTTGTTGTACGCCTGGGTGAACATCTTGTGATCCTTGGAGATCACGAGGAGAACCTGAGGCGTGGCCCTCGCCAGCGACATGAAGGGCATGGAGGAGTACTTTTCCTTGGGCGGGCTGTAGGCCATGAGCGGCGATCCGGCCAAGGCCGCCGCGAAGGCGACCGTTGCGGCCAGGGCGACCCTCGCCCGTAGGGAGCGTCTAGCAGTCGTCATTCTCAAACCCCCATCCTTCGCTGTCACGTGGCACGCAAGGTCATTCAAGCTCCCTGGCGTGTCGGTGCCGCATGCCGCCTGGGACCGTCCTGCTGACGGAGGGCGCCGCCTCGGCGAGCGCAAGCCTTGCCGTCCCGGCGCCGCCCATGCCCGGCCCGCGGCGCCGTGCCGTGCCATGCCGTGTCATGCCGTGTCACGCCGCAAAACGTTCCTCTGGCAACCGCTTCACCGAGCATGACGGCACCCGGCGGATCAGGTCCTGCCCGTAGGGGCGATCCGATAACGTCTCTGAGGATACGGTTGGCCGTCGGCCGTGCGGGGCCGCCGTTCCTTCGGCGGAGGCCGCCCGGGCTTCAGCGACGCCCCCTGAGGGGACGCCATTCCGCCCGGAAGGCCGGCGCCGCGCCTCCGCCGGCAGGCACGCACTTCGGCCGGCGGTGACTTCCCTGTTTCCTTATGCCTGAAGCTTCAGGCATGAAGTCCGGAAGGCGGCTACAACCCGTCTTCGGGCATGCCGCCTGTAATATCAGCTGATGGCCGACCGTCGCCCGACCGGGCGACAGCCCCGTGCCATGGCCGTGCCCGGCGCCTTACCGTTGACCGCGCCTCCCGCGACGGCCGTCACCCGCCCGTGCGCCTCGCCAAGAGATGCCGGGGCGTGGCCATCGCAACCATTTAGCCCCCATCGCCGCGCTCTTATCATTGATCCGGATCGGAGACCGCCGTGCGGCGATCTCATCAGCCGCGCGTCCAGCGCGACGGGATCGCCAGAAAAGCAGAAGTATCGCCGCCTCGTTTCAGGCTACGTAAATTTCGTCCGGCGCGGGAAAAAAACCTACCGTCCGGACAGTCGCGAATCACATCAGCATTTCGCTTAGGCGCACGAGCGACCAACGGCACCCGCCCTCCATATTTCGGGAACCGGTACGGCGGGCCTCAGACCTGGCGGTCGCCACGGGCGGAGCCGATGCCCCGGCAGCCAGCCTCAGCTCCCTGCGGGGGCTCAGGCGCGGGAAAGCTACGGTCTCCCCCCGGACCGGCCTCACCGGTCGCGGTCGTCCCCGGCAGTCTCTCCCGAGAAGCCGCTTGCCGCGTTCACGACAATGTCCTGGCACTGAAACAGTAAAGCCGCGCGGTCCCGGATATATCCCGGGGCCGCGCGGCCTGAATATTCCGCCATTACGGAAGAGCAGTCCGACCGCTTACGTAAGGACGCGGGGCGGACGCTCACTGACGAACGGTCGCTCACGGACGGACACGGAAGGACGGTCGCTGACGCACGTTCGCGGACGGACGCGGAAGACGGTCGGCTGACGCACGTTCGCGGACGGACGCGAAGGTAAAGGGACGCGAACTGACGACCGACCGCAGCTAATCGCCATCGCCTCGGACGGACCGACACCCGAGTAGTCCCAGCATCCTGAAAACCCTAGGGAAAACGTGGCGTCCGTCCCCATACCTGTCCCCACGGACACCTGCGCACTGTACCGCTGATGCGCAAGGACAACGCCAAAACCCACACGGGAGGCAAGGCCGACGGCACGCGACCTCCGCGTCACGGACCGAAGAAGGTCCGCCTGTTCCTGCCGGCCTTCCGGCGGAAGAGCCTGACCGCGAGGACCACGCTCAACGACCCGGCGGCGGCCAGGCACGCGCCGGCCAAGAACGCCACGGCGGCCCCGTCGGCGCCGGCATAGGCGAACGAGACCATGACGCTCAGAATTCCGCATTCTATTAGGAACACGCCCGCGAGGAATGCCAGGGCGGAGGTTATCAGGTACTTCGTCATCGTCCCCGCAAGCGGCACTCTCCGACAACCCGCCGTTCGCGGGCGTCCCAAAATACAGGCGCCCGTCGCGGGGGGCTCATGCCCACCGCGACGGGCGCGCGTGTCATAAAGGCGCGGCGGACATCGGCCCCGCTAGTCGCCGCCCCTTCCGAAGAGCCTCAGGAGGAAGAAGAAGATGTTGATGAAGTCCAGGTACAGCTGAAGGGCGCCCATGCAGACGCTCTTCGATTCCTCCTCGATGTCCCCGAAGCCTCCCGCGTGGATCACCCGGAGCTTCTGGTGATCGTAGGCGGTAAGCCCCGCGAAGACCAGGACGCCCACGACGCAGATGACGAAATCCGCCGCGTCGCTACGGGCGAAGATGTTCACCACCGAGGCGATGATGAGGCCCACGAGGCCCATGAAAAGGAAGCTCCCCCAGCTCTGGAGGCTCCGTTTGGTCATGACGCCGTAGACGGCCAGCGCCCCGTAGACCCCGGCGGCCGAGAAGAAGGCCTTGAAGATGACTCCGGGAGGATAGACCAGCAGGACGAGCGACACCGTGAAGCCGATGGAAACGGCGTATGCGATGAACAGCGCCTTGACGGCGGAGCTCGAGAGGGACTTGAAGAGGAAGCTTATGAGCAGCACGAGCCCCAGCTGGAGCGCGATGATCATTATGACCGCCACGCTGCTGCTCGTGAGGAAGCGGATCCATCCCACGGAGTGGGACAGGAGGTATCCCGTGAGGCCGGTGACCGCCATGGCGCCGCACATCCAGACGTAGACCTTCTGGAAGAACGCGGCCTCCGATGCCTGGGCCATGGCCGCCGGGGATGCCTGCAAGCCGTACTGGGGCTGCCCGCCGTACGGAGGTTGGGTAAAGTCCTGCATCTTGGCTCCTTTAAGCGTCCGACCGCCTGGCAGGATGGCCAGGCCGGGGCCAGGTGGCCTCGGGCCGGATTAGGGTTGGCAAGCGGGCGGGGGCGGGCCGCGCCGGTCGGCGCGGTGAAGGCGAGGGCAGGGCGCTGGGATGGCGGGAAGGGCGACCCTGCCCCCTGGCATACTATAGGCTTTGGCCTGGGAAAAATCAAGAGCGCCGGGGCCCCAGGGCCCCAGACCCCCCCAGGGGCCAGAGGGCCAGTTTCCAGTCTTGGCCCTGTTTCACGGAAAACGCTTCCGACTCCGGCATGCGCAAAGAAGCCTCAAGTGCCCTCGAATGGGTTGCCCGGCGCATAGCAGCTAATGAGGGCGCGTTGCGGGAAAGTTTGACCCTCAAAGAAATGCGGGCCGCGACGGAGGCCCTTATGTGACCTGTTGACAGGAAATCTTGTGGAGGCTGGAGGCTACGGACCCGCATCGGCGCACGCTGGTGCCCGCCGATTCCCACGCGAAAGCTTCACTCGGTCGTCAGGACTCGCTGAAGCCTGCGTACGAAGGGGAGGCTGAGCCCGTGGGACTCAGGCAAGGCTGTGATCTGGGAACATCTCCAGCAGAAAGAGGCATCATGCCCTCAGCCCGGCCTCTGCTCCCTGACGTCCTTTACCGATGCGTGGATTAATCGGATGTCGATGGCGGGAACGACTAATGGTTCGATGTGGCCTTCTCACCTATGAGCCTGTTGCATAATTCACAATTGCATTGCCACGGCGCTATTAGTTGTGGACGGACTGCTTCTTGCCTGCCACATCCATCCTCGTATCCTTCCTCAAAACCCTTTATGCAACAGGCTCCTAGCCTGAGACTTGTTTGTCCCCGCCCGAGACTGATTCTTCGCGATTGCGGAATCTGACTTCTCCTTGATGATCAAAAACCCACCGCCTGTCAATGCAACGGCCAGCTGGTATTACGTTAGAGCCAATTTTTATCAGCATCTCCAGAAATCCCTTCATCATCTCAGCGGTGTTGATGTTGCCCCGTGCGCTGAGTCCGAGATACGCCATGGCAAGTATGTCAGGGTCCTCGGTCTTTTCCGACAGGATCCGCATCTGCTTGAAATAATCCTCGGTCGTCGGCACAGGGTCGACCGGGACGTGTCCGAGAGGGGCTAAAAGCAATTCTACGAGCAGGTCCTGCGACAGGGCGATGCCGGCCTCGTTCGCGTCCCGGACCTTCCGGTCCATCTTGGTCATGTCGTTCCTCATCCAGTGAAGATCTGATTGAGCTTGGGCTGCAGGAAACCCGCGCCCTGGGGAAGATCGGCGGGATAGCACCGCTGCGGGCGCTTCCCGATGCCGGCCGAACGGACGACCGTGATCGAGACCAGCACGCAACGTCCCGCCTCAGTTGAGTGTTCAAACGCCAGCAACGCGAGATATACCGCGAACCTGACGATGTCGATGTACCTTGCCGTGGATTGGAACTCGATTACGTGAATGGAGCCGTCGGCAAGCGTGAACACGCAGTCGGGACGACTTATCCCCAGGTTGGGCCTGATCGGTTCCGCGTTCAGCGGTACGGCGCCTTCGACCTTGTCGGGCGGGACCCCCAAAAAGCGCAAAACGGGGCGGAGCATTGGCCTGTCAGGCGTTTCTGATAGCCGTCCCTGCCTTGCATGGGCGGTTCGAGGGACGCCCGGGTGCCGTACCCGGCGGCTTCCTCGTCGATCGTCCGGCAAAACCGTCAGGACGAGAGTGTCAACCGGCACTCCGGAGGGCTCCTTTCCAGTTGGCGGTCTTGGCCCCGGTTCGTGGATGGCGCTTACGCCCAGTTCCATGCGCAGAGCGCAGATTCCTGTAAGGCCCTC
>JAISFS010000060.1 GCA_031263485.1 Deltaproteobacteria bacterium
ATGGACTTGGATAGGGATGCAATGTCAATAACTTAAGGAGATCAACGTATGGTAAACTGTTGAAATCATTAGTTTAGTTCCTGAAGGATCTATGGTTTTCCGCCTTTCCGCCTTTCCGCCTTTCCGCAACACCTGTCCGGCCGGTGGATATCTTGGACAGCCCCTCCGCTTTATACGGCATGATTTTCGGGCCGGCCCGGGCGGGGGGGGGTGTGTTTTCGGGATCGCCGATTTTGGGCGATGAGGGGGTAGTGTTTTCCATGGGTTCCGGGGATCGGCCCCCCCATTCAGGGCTATCTTGGACAGCTGTGCCTTTCCGCCTTAAGTTGTTGATATTGGATAGGGATGTGGATCTCGGCCCTGTGCCGCCCTATGTTTGAGCATTGGGCCTCGCGGGAGATCCGGAGGGGGGAGCCTCAGAAACGACCTTAGCCAGTTAGGCTCCAGGCGGCCTTGGGCTACGGGACCCGGCTTTAACGAACTGACGCAGACGTTGGCGGTCGGGAAGAAATTAGCGGCTGAGGTGCGACGGATACTAAATTTTCGCGAAAACCAATCGAAGGACTTTGTAAACGAGACTTGAAGCGAAAATGAACTAAATTTTTGTATTTTATTTTTGAAACTACAGATACATTTCGCGAAAAGACAATTCGGCGGCCGAGAGAAAGGCGTGAGCGGTCGCGAAACGATATGACGTCGTCAACTAGCACGGCACTAATGGACGATGTTAGTCGCATATCCGGCGAGATGCAGGTTTTCCGGTTCCGCCTGCACCGGACTGCTTTGCCTGCAGAGGAAAGTGTTTTCGGTGGGATGAGCATTTTCGCGCGTGATGTCGCGCGGAATCGAGGTCGAGTCTTTCCAGCACCCGGGAAGACGAAGGACGAATTTGGTCCGGGAAGGCAAAGGGCGGATTGTATCTGGAGATATGCCGGGAGACGGCAGAAAGCCGTTGGAGCAGGGTGCATGTGCCTACCAGGAATCGGGATTGGGGCGTTGGGGAATGACGGCAGAGACGAAGGGCAGGAAGGCGGTTGCCACTCAAAGACACGTTAATTTCGGAGTCGATGACATGATTGTTTTGAGATTCTGTAGCTGTGGATGATATTCGGAATTTTCGCGAAAGGATGATGTGAGCGAAAATAAAATCTTGTTGAACATTGCCATCGAATTTCGCACCGAATCCTATGGGCTACGGTCAAAAAAAAATCGGGACCACTTGCTTTTTGCCACGGTTGTGGTAGACACTAAAAAGTGTCCCCCTTCTTGGCCTTAATTTGATGGCTGGCGTCAGCTTGCCAACCCCGTACGGTCGGCGCGGACGGTCTTCCCCCGCTTCGACAAGGACGATTGATGTTTCCCGACAGGATTGACCTCTACCGGAAGATTGAGGAGATCACCGATGCTGCGGTAATTTTCTTTTTTACTAGTGATCGCGATTGTTTCGAGACGGAAATTTCCGATGACGCGGCGGATATTTTCATCGGTCAGCTGGAAGACATAGGCTTCGTGCCCAGGCTTGCGCTCGTGCTGCACACCGACGGGGGAGCGGTGTCGTCGGCATGGAATATCGCGACCCTTCTGAGGGAGCACTGCAATGAGCTCTCGGTAATCGTTCCCCGCAAAGCCCTGAGCGCCGGCACCCTTATCTGTCTCGCGGCGGATACCGTGTTCATGAAGGGAGGATCCGCGTTGGGTCCTATCGACCCCGCAATCAGCGTGGAGTTGATACGGGGCGATCTGGACGGGAAGTCCTCCGGGCCGGTGGATGTCAGGATCGAGTCCGTGTTCGGATTTCTGTCGTTGGCCACGGAGGTTCTCGCGATCGGGGACGAAGCGGCCCTGGCGTCCGTTCTCCGGACGGCGGCCGGCGATTACCGCGCTCATGACCTGGGTGAGGCCTTCCGCATGAGGCCGCATATCAGGATGCTCGCCGAAAGGCTCCTCCGGGACAGGGGTTGCAGGGGCGAGCAGATCGATAAGATCGTGGACTTCCTTTCCAGAGGCTCCGGATCCCGCGACTTCACTATCGGTCTTAAATTTGCCCAATCGCTGGGCCTTCCGGCGAAGATGATGCCGCGCGATCTCTCCTCCGCAGTGTCGACCTTTTTCCGCGACATCCGCACGGAGATGGGTTTTTTTGGCCGCCAGATCGAGTTGCGCCCAGAGGAGTTGGACTTCAGGGTGCGGGATGGCGTGGAAGAATCGGCGGTCAAGTCGGTTCTCATCGAAAGTTTCCGGGGAGGAAGCGACAGGTTTGTCATGGTAAAGGCCATCTCTTCCGGGAAATCCGGTGAGGTTGTAGCTGACGGCATCTTCGGCCCTGACGGAGAGTCCGGCCTTGACGTCGGGGATGCCGAAGATGGCCTGGATGGCGAGGACGGCGAAACGGCCGTCCGGAAGGGACTCTGGGAACATGAAAAAACGCAATAGACTGACCTCAACGACACTCATCGGGTATAGTGGAAGAAGTTCCTACAGTCCCTTGCGGCCCATCCCGGACGATGCGCCTGAGATGGAAGTCCTGAGGCATCCGGACGGCAGGAAGATTATGCTTTCCGATGAGAGAAAGGCGCGGGAAAAGATGGTTTTTGTGCCGGGGGTGTGGCCCGTCAGGACCATTCCCAAGCCACCCGGCCACGAGAACGATCCCCACTACATCCAGGAAGTGGTCTATATCGGGGCGCCCCCCCGCAAGGCATTCCCGAAGGCATCCGGCAAGACCTCCCCGAAGGGTCCGACAAAGACGGTCGCCACCTCCCGGGCCGATGCCCCGATCTTCCTGCGCAACCCCAGGCCGCCTCGACGGCTCGCGCCGGTGCCCCGGCCCTCTTCCTCCGGCAGGTGAACGCCTGGGATGGACAGGGAGGGTCGAAGAGCCGTTCCATGCCATGGGGGCGGATGTCCTGCAATGAAACCGACTCCGTTATTTGCGTAAGAGCACCCTTCCGGCTCCGGAAGCCGGTTTTTCAATTTCGAAACTCGGCCTCCCAGGCGGGTTTCCGCCCAAAGTTTCGTATCAATTCTCCGGAGGTATTGCGACTTGTCTCAGCCCGTCCTCCTTGCTGTCAGCTGATTCAAGGCGTCAGTCATAGGCAGACGGATGCTTGTACCACGTCTCCGGCTACGACGGTCCCCGGATAGTGTCTTGAGTCGGCCCTTCGGTCGGCAGTCAAGGGCTAGGGCGGGCATGGAACCTCTATGCGGATGGCTTGGCGAGTGACGCCCGGGAGGCCGACAACCTCGGTTATGGCTCAGTCCGATACTGTTCACGCTCGTGCATGTTATCAATTTCAAACCAATGCCACAGGCTGATTGTCTCAGGCGAGGGAGGGGAAAGGGATTTGCTGAACCTAATTTTCGCAGGCACCTGGCTCTCCGGACGGTTCGGAGGGTGACTGTTGCCCGGACCAGAAGCTTGCCCGTCCGGAGCCGCAGATGTTCTCCGACAGTGTTGACCTCTACCGGAAGATTGAGGAGATCGCCGATGCCTCGGGGATCTCATACTTCACGAGCGATCGCGATTGTTTCGAGACGGAAATTTCCGATGACGCGGTGGATAATTTCATCGGTCAGCTGGAAGACATAGGCTTCGTGCCCAGGCTTGCGCTCGTGCTGCACACCGACGGGGGAGCGGTATCGTTGGCCTGGAATATCGCGACCATTCTGGGGGAGCACTGCAAAGAGCTCTCGGTAATCGTTCCCCGCAAAGCCCTGAGCGCCGGCACCCTTATCTGTCTCGCGGCTTATTACGCTGATCATGAAGAGGGGAACCGCTTTGGGGCATATAGACCCCGCAACAAGCGTGGATCTGATGCGGCGCGACCTGAACGGGAAGCCATCCGGGCCTACGGATGTCAGGGTCGAGTCCGTGTTCGGATTTCTGTCGTTGGCCACGGAGGTTCTCGCGATCGCGGACGAAGCGGCCTTGGCGTCAGTTCTCCGGACTGCGGCCGGCGATTACCGCGTTCATGATCTGGGCGAGGCCTTCCGTATGAGGCCGCATATAAGAATGCTCGCCGAAAGGCTCCTCCGGGACAGGGGTTGCAAGGGCGAGCAGATCGATAAGATCGTGGACTTCCTTTCCAGGGGTTCCGGTTCCCACGACTTCGCTATCGGTCTTAAATTTGCCCAATCACTGGGCCTTCCGGCGAAGGCGATGCCGCGCGACCTTTCCTGCGCGGTGTCTGCCTTGTACAGCGACATCCGCATGGAGATGGTTTTTTTTGGCCGCCAGATAGAGCAACGCTCTTGAGGAGTTGGACTACAGGATACGGGATGGCGTAAAAGAGTCGGCGGTCAAGTCGGTTATCATAGAAAGCTTCCGGGGCGGAAGCGACAGGTACGTCATGGGTGCGGATATCTCTTATGCGAAATCCGTTGAGGATGTCGCGGAAGGCATGTACGGTCCCGACGGAGAGTTCGGCCCTGAAGTGGAGGACGGCCTGGACGGCGAGGACGGCGCAGCGGCCGTCCTGAAGGGACGCTGGGAACATGAAAAAACGCAATAGACCCACCGCAATGAGACTCATCGGGTATTGTGGGAGACAATCCTACGGTCCCCTGAGGCCCATTCCGGACGATGCGCCTGAGATGGTAGTCATGGTGCAACCGGACGGTAGGGAGATTTTGCTTTCCGAAATGAGAAAGTGGCGGGAAAAAATGGTTTTTGTGCCGGGGGTGTGGCCCGTCAGGACCATCCCCAAGCCGCCCGGCCACGAGAACGATCCCAATTACATCCAGGAAGTGGTCTATATCGGGGCGCCCCCCCGCAAGGCATTCCCGAAGGCATCCGGCAAGACTTCCCCGAAGGGTCCGACAAAGACGGTAGCCGCCTCCCGGGCCGATGCCCCGATCATCCTGCGCAACCCCAAGCCGCCGCGACGGGTTACACCGGTGCCCCGGCCCTTTTCCTCCGGTCGGGGATCGCCTGGAAAGGACTGTTAGGGTCGAATTGCCGTTCCATGCCATGGGACGGTAGCCATGCGAGAAAGGCGGCTCCGGAATTCGTGGAAGAGCTCTCTCGAATTGAAGCTACTGGCCACCCTGTCCGCCTGGTCTGTTGCCTTACGGTTGCTCCTTGCCGTCAGCCTTGGGTAGCCGTCCGCTTGATCCCAGTCTCCGCAACGGTCCCTGGATGGTCTCGAGTCTGCCCTTCGGTCGGATGTCAAACGCAAAGGCTGGCATGTGACCTTCAAGAGGGAACGTCAGTATTGTGTCAGGACGGCCCGGAGGTTGTCAATCTCGCTTGCCGCCTGTCCAAAACTGTTCGCGCCCGTACAGGTTATCAGTTGCGCGGCAATGCCTCATGGCGATTTATCACGGGCGATGGCGGGCGTGGAAATGGATTTCCAGAATCCTCCTTTTCCGGCGGGCGGTCGTGTTGCTTGAAAGCCATACCCGGGCTTGCCGGACGGGGCAGGCAACGCTTCCGAAATTCCTGTCGGCTCTCAGTACGGTCCGGGGTTGACTTGCCCGGGGCAGATGCTTGTCCGTCCGGTGCCGCTGAGGCACTGCCGATGATCATGGCTGTCCCTGACGTTTGCCCAGGCCTTTCCCTGACGTTCAGCCCGATCAGGACCGAAGTTGCCTTGCTCTGGTGAGGGCTCTCTCGGACGGACCTTGCAGATGTCGAAGTCTTTCAGGGACTTCCGGCAGGCGCACCGGAGCCGCCGATGATTTCATATGGCTTGGTCTGGGCTGTACGGACGTTCAGCGGTCCCGCGCCTCGCTTCATTGCGTGGGACGGCACGAGTTGGCCGGCTGGTCTTGATGTCCTGTAAGGAAATGCCAGATGATGTCAAGTCTAATCTCAATATGCCCCTTTATTTTCTACATTATGGCGCAATAAATTGTGTATCGGGGGGAGAGTGATCGTGGGCCTGACAGGGCAGGCGATGCCCGGACGCGCGGGGGTCTTCCGTCCGGTTTACCTTTTGTGGTAGACTGAAAAAGGTTTGCGGGCATGTCGGCCCGTGTCGCCCGATGAGGAGAGATGCCGGAGTGGTCGAACGGGGGCGACTCGAAATCGTCTAAAGCCTAATAAGCTTTCAAGGGTTCGAATCCCTTTCTCTCCGCCATGCGCCTTTACCGGAAGCCCCGAAGAGCCTCCCAGGAGTCATGGAAATGCCTCCAGGACAGCTCTACGGGGCTTCCCGTCTTTTTGAGGGGGGGCGTCCCGGGAGTACTCCAAAAAGGCAAGCGGCGCTTCAATGAAGCGCTCCTTCGGGTGCTGGCGCGACTTCCACAGCAAGCTGAACGGCAAGAAGTTCTCCCTGAACAATGGGATGTGATTCCCTTCCCGGGGACGGGACCTGTTCCCCGGCGACCTGCCATGGTGTTTCCGTTGCTACGGTTCGGTCGGGGTCCGCGCAGACCCCGCCGCTGACGGCCCCTTCCCTCAACTTTCGTGACCCTCTCTGCGGCAGGCAGGTGTCCGTCCTGGCTCGTTCCAGGCGGGGAAGGCCGCCCCTCCCCCCCCCGCGCGATTTCGGTTTGTCGGCCCGCCGGCGCCCATGTGAAACGGATTCATGGCCCCGCCTGCGGGGTGCGCCTTTTCCCGCCTCGCTCATTGGAGGTGGAACATGTCAGGACTCCGAAGGGGCGGGTATGTATTTCGACTCGATCATGCCGGCGGAGCTCATGAGGTCATATTTCAAATCGTTCCTTAACAAGGTCGGCTGACATGAACGAGGTCGACGAATTCGAAATCCCGGAGTTGCTCGATGAGGGGCATGCTCCGAAGACAGCAGCCGAGAGGGTGACCGCCGATTCCGTTGCGTTCGAGAGGCTGGAATACGCAGTAAAATATCCGTTAGGCCTACGCCCGAAAATCGGCAAGCTCGAGAGAGCCCCTGCATAACGTTGGAAATTTTGGAACCTCAAAAAAACTTGAAATGAAAGACTCTAAAAAATCCTGAATAATTCTGGGGGCATCCAGAAAAAATCAAGAAAACCCCTCGGGAAATCCAGAAACCCCTGGGAAATCCAGAAACCCCGGAAAATTCCGGAAACCACCGGGAAATTCCGGAACCTTTGGGAAAAACCAGAAACCCCGGGAAAAATCTTGGAACCCATGGGAAAAGCGTAGAAAAATCCCACCAGAAAAAAAAGAAAAAAAACCAGGAATCCCCTGGAGAAATCGCAAATAATTCGGAAAACCTTCAGCGCGACCGCCGGTTTGCAGGGCGACCGGCGTCCCGCGGCCCGCCGCTGGGGCCGGCACAGCCGGGAACCCTGCCCGGCGCGCGCGCGTCCCGCGGAAGCCAGCGGTTACGCGGGCCTGGTCATGTGCCTGTTCATCACGTCTATTATCTTGTCCTGCTTCACTGGCTTGGCCAGGTGGGCGTTCATGCCGGCGTCCAGGGCGCGGTCGATGTCCTCCTTGAAGGCGTTGGCCGTGAGCGCCACGATGGGGACACGCTTCGCGTCGTCGCGGTCCAGCCCGCGGATGGCGGTGCTGGCCTGGTAGCCGTCCATATTGGGCATCTGGACGTCCATCAGGATGATGTCGTAGAGGCCGTCCGGGGAGTCCTCGAACTTCTTGAGGGCTATCACGCCGTCCTCGGCCTCGTCCACGTCGATGCCGGTCACCTTGAGCATGGCCTTCACGATCTTGCGGTTCAGATCCACGTCGTCGACCAGGAGGAGCCTCTTGCCCTTGAAGCGGTCCTTGGGGTCGGCGAAGGACTCCTGCGGGGCCTCCTCGCGGATCTTGCTCTCGGTCTCCCTGAGCCAGATGGCGAAGGAGAACTCGCTCCCCTTCCCGAGCTCGCTCTTGACCGTGATGTTCCCGCCCATGAGATGCACGATGTGGCGGCTTATCGTGAGGCCCAGGCCGGTGCCGCCGTAGCGCATCGTGATGCCCGCAGCCCCCTGCTCGAAGGGCTGGAAGATGGCGGCCATGGCCTCCTGGGAGATGCCGATGCCCGTGTCCCTCACGGTGAACTCCACCAAGGCCTCCCCGTCCCTGCGCTCCTTGCGCTTGATGACGAACTCGATGCGGCCCCCCTCCGGGGTGAACTTCACGGAGTTGCCCAGGAGGTTTATGAGCACCTGTCTGAGGTGCAGGGGGTCCGTGAGGAACGTGGACGGCGTGAAGTCCACCAGATCCGTCCTGAACTCGATGTTCTTCTGGAGGCAACGGGTCTTCATGATGCTGGTGACGGTGTTCGCGAGCACGATGAGCTCGACCGGCTCCTCGGAGATCTCTATCTTCCCGGCCTCGATCTTGGAGAGGTCGAGGATGTCGTTCAGGAGCCCCAGGAGATGCAGGGAGGAGACCTCGATCTGGCGCACGTTGTCGCGGATCTCCAGGAATTCCGGGCCCTCGGTGCGGATGGAGTCCAGGTTCTTCTGCACGATGCCCGATAGCCCGATGATGGCGTTCATGGGGGTGAGGATCTCGTGGGACATGTGGGCGAGGAACCGGCCCTTGTGCTCGTTGGCGCTCTTGGCCTCGTTCATGGCCTTCTCGAGCTCGTTCTGGCGCGTGATCATCTCGGTCATGTCGGACGACTCGATGATGTAGCCCCTGCGCT
Source organism: Deltaproteobacteria bacterium (assembly GCA_031263485.1). Lineage (GTDB taxonomy): Bacteria > Desulfobacterota > Desulfarculia > Adiutricales > Adiutricaceae > JAIRZX01. Next base: position 8,541 of record JAISFS010000060.1, read on the forward strand.
CCCCGTTCCGGCCGTGGAGGTAGCTGGCCTTGGCCTTCAGGTACATGCCCTCCTTCTGCACGAAGACGATCTCCGCCTCGCGCCCCTCGGACAGGGCCTTGAGCGGGCAGTACTCGGTGTTCTCGGGGAAGGCGGTGACCTCCGAATACGGCCTTCCGACCACCTCGTCCAGGGACTTGCCGTAGAAGTCCAGGGCGATGTCGTTCATGTAGATGATGGCGCGGTCCATCGTGATGATGGAGAGCGGGTTCCGGACGCTCTCCACGATGCCGTCCGCCATGTCGTCGAAGGAGTCGGCCAGGGTGCCGAACTCGTTGTGCACCCGGCTCCGGAAACGGAACTGCCGCTCGCCGTTCCGGAAGCGCGAGATGCCGTCGATCAGCCCCGTGATGCTCCCGGTGAGGTAGGACGCCATCCAGATGGCGATGAAGACCACGATGACGATGAGGACGAGGGTCGTCCCGAGCAGCTGGAGGAAGGTCTGCCTCAGGCTGTCGGCGACCGACCGCTCGAGCTTCGTCTGGGTCTCGGAGGCGGGGCGGGAGAAGGATTCGAGCCCTGAACCGATGGCCACGAAGCCGAAGCCCCGGCGCGAGCCGCCGTTCTTTTCCGAGGGGGCGTACTGGCCCGTGTAGTAGGGGATGGCCGCGGCGGTGTTGAGCTTGTAGATGCCGCTCCAGAGGATGTAGAGCGAGCCGGACCCGCCGGTGGCCGTGAGGTCCATCCAGCCGGTGCATTGGGGGGCGTTGTTCAGGTAGCGGCCGTCCAGGCCCACCAGGCCGGCCCGGGTGAGCTCGGGGGCCGGGCGCTTGACGCGCGACTGCTCGAAGAACAGGGGGTAGCCCTCCACGTAGTCGGTCCACCTGGACACGCCCGAGCCTTTCCAGCCCTTGTAGATGGACTCCTCGAGCCAGGGCACCTGGGGGTCCCCGGTCTCGGGGTCGAAGCCGACTATCGAGTGGTGGCGGGGGTGCGCGATGGAGCGGCACTGGTAGTCCCAGATGAAGGCGTAGTTGCCGTCGTAGGCGCTGGGGTGCTCCGTGTAGCGCTCGTTCATGGGGGTCAGGTGGTCCACGAACTCCATGATGTGGTCATGGTTCAGGGCGAGCGTCACGTAGCCGGTCTTGACCCCCCGGGCGTCCGCGACCGGCGTGGCCCAGCGCACGATCCCCTCGAACTTGCGGCCCAGCGGGTTCTCCATGCCGGCGTAGGCCTGCTCCTCGGGGAGGAAGGGGATGTCGTAGCCGCGCTCCGCGGAGGCCTTCGCGAGGACGGCGGGCGCGTACATGCCGATGAAGTTGGAGCCCGTGTAGGCGCCCGTCACGTCCGAAACGTAGATCTCCCCGGGCTCCAGGTCCTTCAGCTCCTCGAAGTAGCCCTCCGCCTTGACGTAGGTGTTTTCCCGCCTGGAAACGTCCGCGAGCGCGGGGGAGAGGGGCATCCGGGTCTTGGTCGTCCCCGGGGTCACGTACTTGAGCGTCTCGTTCCCGTCGAGGTCCAGGAGGGTGATCTCGTCGTAGAGCGGCACGGATACGAAGACGGCGCCGTCGGGCGGACGCGGCTTGAAGCCGTCCATGTCCTCGTTCTCGCTGTTGGTGGAACGCCCGGCGGGCAGAGGCGCGGGCACGCTTTCCGGGACCCAGAACGTCCCGTCGTCCGAGAGCCTCCAGGCGCTCCGCTGGATCAGCCGCCCGCGGGCGCCCTCCACGAACCGCTCGAAGGCCTCCTGGGTCTTGTCCATCCCGGAGACGAAGAGGATGTCCCCGTCCCTCGCGTACAGGAAGTCCGCCACCCGCTCGGCCGCGGTGGTGGACATGCGCTCGATGTTCTCCACCGCGATGTTGTTCAGCGCCTCGGCCGAGTCCTCGACGGCTATCGTCTTCAGGGTGTCGCCCTGGTGGTTGGCCTGGCGCCAGGCGATGACGGCGAGGAAGATGAGGGGGATGACCTTCACCAGGAGGAAGATCGTAATGAGCTTCCCCCGCATCTCCATGCCAACTGCACGGGTCGCGCGATCGATTGCCTTGCTGACGGCCTTGACGATTCTAGAGGTCATATTCTCGAGGGCCCGCGCTGCCGACGGAAGCGGCGGCGCCGGGGCGGGCCTGGCCGATGCTCCCCGGTCGCCTCCGAAGGCGACGGGGGTAGTGGATGGGCTAAAATCCCCGACATTTTACTTTATCTGACGAGTGAATTCAAAATGGCGGCGGAACGGCGCGGTCCCCGCGTCGGACGGAAACCGCAGTGCCCGGCTGGATCCCCGCTCCAGACGGAAACCGCGGCGCCCGGCGGGGTTCCCGCGTCGGGCGGGGTTCCCGCGTCGGGCGGAAACCGCGGTGCCCGGCGGGGACGGGCAGGGGAGAGGGCTCCCGACGTACGCCCTGCGGCGGACGGAATGGGCCTTCAGCGCCCGCCGTGTGGCAGGCGGGGGAAGGGAGGCCGCAAGCGCCCGGCGGGCGGGCGGAGGGAGGCGGGAAGCGCCCGTCGTAAGGCGGACGAGGGGAGGGAGGCCGAGGTGCCCTGCGGGAGCGGGCATGGGGAGGATGGCCGTAAGCGGTCGGTGCGCGGCGGCAAGGGAAGGGGGCCGCCGATGACCGTCCGGGCTGGCGCCGAAGGGAAGCCGCCCGGCAAAGCGCCGAGGGCGCCACCGATCGGGCCGGTGAGAAAGGAACAAAAGACGTGCTCTTTCAGTATACTCCCTAAACCCGCAGATTTCAGCTGTTTCGGCGGTATCAGGGCATCGGGCGTCCCTCGGCCAGTCAGCCGACCGCCAACCTGCTGGCCTGCCGTCTGTGCGCTCGGATTGCTCGGGAGCGGTGAGGGCACGGGACGGAAGGGCTTCAGGGCGGAGGAGCGTCCGGGTTTCCGGGCGGAGGGGCAGGCGATCTCAGGCGACACGGACGCTTGCCGGGATAAAGGACGCAGGGCAGGCGGCGGGAAGCAGCGGCCCCCGCGAGCATTCCGCTGGCAGGAGCTCCCCCGGGGCCGCCCAGAGGTTCTCAGTCGCCTTTCCCGGACAGCCATTCCAGATCGGCCTCCAGGAACAGGAGCCTCCGCCACGGGTGGAAGGCCCGCATCCAGGCCAGGTAATCGTGCCGCGTGAGTTCCCCGGCGAGCTCACCTGCGGCCTTCAGGAGCGAGAGGTCCGCGTCGGAGGGCCTCAGCCAGAGCCCGCCCTGGGTCGCGAACCTCTCGACCGCCTCGGCCGTGACCTCGCCCGACGGCTTGGGCGTGAAGCGCACCACTGCGAGCCTCACCGAGGGATCCCGGCGGTCCGGCGCGGCCGCGTCCAGGGCCTTGACCAGCCTCGAAGTGAAGGCCTTGGCGTTGGAGCGCAGGATCGCCCGGATGTATAGGCGCCTCCCGTCCTCGGGGGTCCCTGGGCCTTCGGCCCGGACCAGGGCGTGGTAGGGGGGAGGGTCGTGGCCTTCCGGCGGGCCTTCCACGATGACGGCGGGGCCGGCCGTTCCGTCGCGCGAGTCCGCGACGGCCTCGAGGAAGCCCAGGAGGGCTTCCGGCCAGACCGCGTCCTCGGTCTCCTCGTCCCTGAAGGGCCCGGTGTCCGCGTTGCCGAAGAGCTCCTGGAAGCGCCTCTCGCTGTGGAAGACGGGATCCTCCTCGGGCGGATCCTCCCGGTCCCGCCAGGCGATGAGCCCGTGTTCCTCCAGCGAGGCCTCCCCTTCGGCGGGGTCAGGGCCGTCGGCCGGGGTTCCGGCGCCGCCGGTGGAGGAGACCGGACCGCTTTCGCGGGCCTGAGAGCCTGCGGGCTCCCGGTGGTCCGCGAATCCCGTTCCGTCCTCGAACTCCACGCCGTCCTCGAACTCCTGACCGTCCTCGAACTCCTGACCGTCCTCGAACTCCTGGCCGTCCTCGAACTCCTGGCCGTCCTCGAACTCCTGGCCGTCCTCAAACTCCTCCGCGCCCCAATACCCCTCTCCCTCCCCGGCCGGGTCCCCGTCCCTTGCCTCGCCCCCGTCAACGGACCTGCCCCCGTCAGCGGGCCCGCCCCCGTTACCGGACTCGCGGGATTCCCCGCCAGCCCGGACGTCGCGCTCCTCTTGCCCCTCTTGGCTCTTCGGGGCAGCCGCGGCCTCTCCGGCGGCGGCAGGCGCGGCGGCCGGGACCTCCAGATCCGCCAGTCCCTCCAGGTCCGCCAGGATGCTGGATTCCAGGTATCCCCTCAGGTCGTCGGAGTCGTTCCACGCGAAGACCAGGGTGTCGCCCGGGTCCCGGTCCCTCACGGCCGGGGCCGTGTCGGGCACGGCGGGGTCTTCCGGGTCTGCGAGGACCGCCGACGCGATGATCTCGGGCGAGGGGGCTTCCTCGGCTTCCGTGGCGGGGTTGGAGGCGCCGGAGGGTCCTGCGGAGGCCAGGCGCGGCGTCCGGACCGCCGCGGCGGCGAGCTCGGGCGGGCTGGACTTTCCAGGTCCCGAGGCGGATCCCGGCGCGGGACCGAGGGCCACGGCAGGTCCGGCGTGGGAATGGGGCGTACCTGTCGCCGGGCCGGTCCGGGCGGCCTGCGCCGCCTGAGTCGGCTGGACTGTCTTGGCGGGCGCCGCAGGCTGTGGCGCCTGGGAGGGGCGGGCGGCCTGCGCCGCTTGAGCCTGCTGGAGTGTCCCGGCGGGCGCCGCAGGCGGGGGCGCCTGGGAGGGGGGGGCGGCCTGCGCCGCTTGAGCCGGCTGGACTTTCCTGGCGGGTGTCGCAGGTTGCGGTGCCTGGGAGGGCAGGGTTGCCTGCGCCGCTTGAGTGGGCAGGTCAGGCCGGGAGGGCGTCGCAGGCGGGGGCGTCCTGTCAGGCCGGGCGGGAGTCGGCGTTTGCGCGGGCGCCGCCGCCGGGCGCCGCGCCCCCTGGGCCGGTCGGGCAGGCGGCGTCGGCCGCGACGCTTGGATATGCCTTGCGGGGGCAGTCGTCAGGACGGGCGGCGCCGGGGCCGCCGGTCGGGCGGCTTTGGGCCGCATCAGGGGGCGCGGGTCGGGCTGGGCCTCGGGCCCGGCCTCCACCAGGTCGTCGTCGGCCCAGGACGCGGCGAGGTCCTCGCGGCCCGCCGCCTGCGAGCCCGGCGGGGCCAGGGAGGGGATCTCGGAAACGTCCCCGCTCAGGACCCGCTCGCGCACCAGCGCGTGGCAGCGCTCCATGAGCGCCCGGGGGAAGAGGCCCACCGCGTCCTCGAAGGCGTCGGGGCTGAAGGGCCAGCCGGGGTGGGGCGGGACCATGCCCGCCCGCTGGCAGGGGGCCTTCATGCGGGCCTCCACGAGCTTCCGGGCGGTTTCGGCGTTCCCCACCGGGGACAGGAACAGCGGCGGGCGGCGGTAGCGCTCCAGGGCGGTGTTGAGCGACAGCGAGCAGAGGTTCTCCCAGGTGGCGGGCAGGCAGGAGACCACGGCGAGCGTCCGGCGGGTGAGCCCGGTGAGCTTCCCCAGCCCGTCCGAGAAGTCCGCCACCTGCGACCGTGCCTCGCCGGGGAGGCCGCCGGCCCCCTCGCCCGGGCCGGAACGGGAGATGAGGCTGAACAGCGCCGAGAGATGATCCATCTGGTCCAAGGCCAGGACCGAGTACCTGCCGCCCAGCGACAGGCAGAAGGAGAGCCCGGAGACGGCCTTGTCCGGGGACCCGCGGGGGGAGCGGAAGCCCGCGGCGTTCAGGGCCTCGGGATCCGGCGTCCTGCCCTCCAGCCAGTCCATGGCCGCCCGGCGCAGGAGGGCGTCCCGGGAGTTCAGGAGGAACAGGGCCCGGAGGCACTCGAGGTGCTCGGCCGCCTCCCGCTGCCAGACTATCTGGAGCTTGTCCCGGATCTTCTCCAGGTCACGGGCGAGCTTCTGGGGGTTGCCCCGCGTGTGCCTGCCGGGGAAGTCGCGGGGCACCTGGAAGCCCGCGGCGGCGAGGGCCGCCTCGGCCGCGAGAGAGGCCTGGGTGCGGCCTTCCAGAAGCGATACGGGGGTCGCGAGCGAGCGGGCGATGCCGGAGAGCGCCGTCTCCATGAAGCCGGCGCCCTCGCCTGACATGTCGGCCAGGAGGAAATAGCCGCGGTTGAGCAGGGTCAGCCGGCAGAAGCGGGAAAGCAGGTGAGTCTTCCCGGCCCCGCCGGGCCCGGAGACTATCATGCCCGGCGGCGAGGCGAGGCTGCTCCGGGACAGGAGCTGGACTATCTCCTGCGAGAACTCCTCCTCGACCCGCCGGTGCAGGGCAGGCACGTCCCACCTGGAGAGGTTCCAGACGTCGTCCAGGCCCTTCACCCAGTCGAAGGAGGACAGCTTGAGGGCGTTGAGCTTCCTTCTGTTTTCCTCCGCCAGATCCATGTCCCCTCGCTTCATTGTCACGGTGGCGGACGCGCGCCCCGGATCCGCCCCGCATGCCGAAATCCGCGCAACCGAATGATAGTTGATGCCCGCCGGAAAGAAAAGCCGCTGCCGGTCGCGCGCCCCGCCCCGGACTGGCCGAGCGGGGCGGCGAGGTCCCGCCGAAGCGCTGGAGTCCGATGAACGCCGAAGCGCTGGAGTCCGATGAACGCCGAAGCGCTGGAGTCCGATGAACGCCGAAGCGCTGGAGTCCGGTGAACGCCGAAGCGCGGGAGTCCGGTGAACGCCGAAGCGCGGGAGGCCGGACGCGCCGCCATAGCGCGGGAGGCTGAGGAACGCCAACGCGCGGGACGCCGGGGTCGTCTTGCGGGGAACGGACGGGCAGCTCCGGGCCCCACTTCCCGCGAACGGCTGTCATTTTCAACGGGGCGCCGAGAAGGCGGGCCAGCGGCGCCGTATCGCGGGAAAACGAAGCGGATGAAGTTTATGACGAATATGTCGGAATCATGGCATCGAAGGTCTTGAAACAGACGTTTCGGTACCATCGCGGATTTCGGCGGACGGGGCATCTGGAGGCGCCTGTGGAGCGTAACTTGTTGGAATTATTGAATAAAGTTGCCTGCAGATGCCCTTGGCCCTTAACATGCATGGTCCGCCGCAAGCCTTTGTTTCCTTCCGCGGAGGAAAAGCCTCAACCGCCTTCGGCGGGGGCCTTGCCGGGGCGTGCCCCGGAGGCCGCGAACCCGCCGGGGCGGAACCAACAATTTTTTCTTCAGGAGGGCTCAATGAGAAACCTTAACCGTCACCCGGCCCGGCGCCTGGCGGCCCCGTTCGCCGCGGCTGCCCTGGTCCTGGCCGCCCTGCCCGCCGTTGCCCAGGACGATCCCGGGGTCATCAAGGTGGGCGTGCTGCACTCGCTTTCTGGGACCATGGCCATCAGCGAGACCACGCTCAAGGACGCGGTCCTGATGCTCATAGACGGCCAGAACGCCAAGGGCGGGGTGCTGGGCAGGAAACTCGTCCCGGTCGTTGTCGATCCGGCTTCCGAGTGGCCGCTCTTCGCGGAGAAGGCCCTGGATCTCCTGACCAAGGAGAAGGTGGCGGTGGTCTTCGGGTGCTGGACCTCCGTGTCCCGCAAGTCAGTGCTCCCGGTCTTCGAGGGGCAGGACGGGCTCCTCTTCTACCCCGTCCAGTACGAGGGCCAGGAGTCCTCCAGGAACGTCGTCTACACCGGCGCCGCGCCGAACCAGCAGGCCATACCAGCGGTGGACTACCTTCTGGGCCAGGGCGTGAAGCGCTTCGTCCTGGCGGGGACAGACTACGTCTTCCCCCGCACGGCAAACAAGATAGTCGAGGCCTATCTCCTCCGGAACGGCATCGCCCGGGAGGACATCCTGGTGAACTACACGCCCTTCGGGCATTCCGACTGGCAGTCCATCGTGGCCGAGATCAAGCGCTTCGGGTCCACCGGCAGCAAGACCGCGGTCATCTCCACCATCAACGGCGACGCCAACGTGCCCTTCTACAAGGAGCTGGCCGCCCAGAACGTCTCGGCCGAGGCCATCCCGGTCATGGCCTTCTCCGTGGGCGAGGAGGAGCTCTCGGGCGTGGACACCAGGCCCCTGGTCGGCCACCTGGCCGCCTGGAACTACTTCCAGAGCGTGGAGGGCCGGCCCAACGAGGAGTTCGTGGCCCAGTGGAGGGAGTACATCAAGGATCCCGCCCGGGTGACCAACGATCCCATGGAGGCCACCTATATCGGCTTCAACCTCTGGGTCAAGGCCGTCGAGAAGGCCGGCACCACTGACGTGGACGCTGTCCTCAAGGCCATCGTGGGGCTGGAGACCCCCAACCTCACCGGCGGGACGGCGAGGCTCCTGCCCAACCATCACCTCACCAAGCCGGTCCTGATAGGCGAGATCCAGGACGACGGGCAGTTCCAGGTTGTCTGGAGCACCGACGGCGAGGTTGAGGGGGACGCCTGGTCCGACTACCTCCCCGAGTCTGCGGATCTCACTGCCGACTGGACCGATCCCGTGAACTGCGGAAACTACAACGCCAAGACCAAGACCTGCGGGGGCGCCGAGGAGGCGGCACGGTAAGCCGCCGTTCGCGCGGAACGCCATGAATCGCCGCCTCAAGGCCAGGGGGGGCGCGCCAGGCCCCCCCGATCGGCCCTGAAGGCATCGGCATCAAGCGGCGGGACGCCTCGGCGTCCCGCCGGCCGGGCGTCGTCCCGTCCTCGGCCGTTTCCCGTTCCCGTCCGAACGCCTTCGTCGCTTGAATCATCACGCGATCGATTACGGGCGCCTCCGCAGCCAAAGGCTCTTGCCTTTCAGCCGCAAGCGCCCCGTCCTCCCGCGAGGCTAGTTTGCCTTTCGCGGAGCGGCTTCGCCTTTCGCGAAGCGGACATGCTTTCCGCGAAGGGCCCCGGCATCCCGCGAAGGGCCCCGGCATCCCGCGAAGCGCCCCGTCCTCCCGCGAAGCGCTTCGGCCTCCCGCGGAGCGCTTCGTCCTCCCGCGAAGCGCTTCGGCCTCCCGCGAAGCGCTTCGGCCTCCCGCGAAGCGCTTCGGCATCCCGCGAAACGCCTACGCCTCCAGGACCTTTATCCTCCGCCGGAACCCCGGCGCCTTCAAGCCGTGTAGCCCTCCGGAATCGTCGCGGGGAGCGGCCCCGAAACCTGACTGCGGAACGCGAGACATGATCCATCCCCCTTCGCCAGACGGCCTCCGGAGCGGCCCCGCGCTCCGCGCCGCGCGGTCGCCCGTCGCGCTTGCCTCGGCGGTGGCGGTCCTGCTCCTCGCGGTCGCCGGAGACCTGCCCGCCGAGGACGGGCTCGCGATCTCGGCCGCCGTGCGCGAGAGCCTCGCGAGCCCGAGAATCGGCGACCGCGACGCGGCGATAGAGTCGCTCGCCGCGGATCCGGGCGACGAGGCGGGGGCGCTCCTGAAGGCGCTTCTGGCGGGCGACCTCTACGTCGACCGCGCGAGTTCGGACCTGTATCTGCGGGACGCCGGCGGGATCGGCTACGCGCTCGCCGGGACCGGGGAAAGGGGCGGCGAGGGGCTGGATCTCCGGAAGGTGGGCACCGCCAGCCGTCAGCGCCAGACGCTCGCGGGGTTCCTGAACGCGCGGTCCCTCATGCATCCGGACGCGGCGGTCCGAAGGGAATCCTCCCGGGCGCTGGTGGCCACCGGGGACGCGGAACCCCAGATCGTGAAGGGGCTGTTGGAGCTGGAAAGCGACCCCCGGGTGCGGATCAACCTGGAGCGGATTCTGGCCGCGCGTGCGCTGGCCGATCCCGGCTCCTCCAAGGGGGAGGTCCTGGCGGCGCTGGCGTTTTTCAGGGCGCGGCTCACGCCGGAGGTCCAGGGGCTCGTCAGCGCCCGCGCGGGGTCGGGGGACCCCGAGACCGCCGCGGCGGCCCGGGCGACGCTTTCCAGGATGGAGGCGGCCATCCAGCACGTCTCCCTGTTCGAGACGTTCTTTTTCGGGTTGAGCCTGGGCTCGGTGCTGGCCCTCATGGCGATAGGGCTGGCCGTCACCTTCGGGGTGATGGGGGTCATCAACATGGCCCACGGGGAGATGGTCATGCTCGGGGCATACACGGTCTGGGCGTTCCAGGAGCTCCTCCCCGGAAGGCCCGGGCTCGCGCTCCTCCTCGCCGTCCCCGGATCCTTCGCGGTGGCCGCGCTCGCCGGCGCGGCCATCGAGAGGGCCGTCGTGAGCCGCCTGTACGACAGGCCGCTGGAGACACTGCTCGCCACCTTCGGGGTGAGCCTCATCCTGCAGCAGGCCGTGCGCACCTTCGTGTCCCCCAACAACCGGCCGGTGGCCACCCCGCCCTTCATGGCGGGCCAGTGGAGCTGGACCGAGCACCTCAGCGTGACCTGGGGGCGCTTCTACATCATCCTGTTCTGCCTCGCCGTCTTCTTCGCGATCCTCCTGGTGATGAAGAGGAGCAGGCTGGGCCTGGAGGTCCGCGCCGTGACCTCCAACCGCGACGTGGCCCGGGCCATGGGCATCGACGCCGGGCGGGTGGATCTCATGTGCTTCATGCTCGGCTCCGGCGTGGCCGGCATGGCGGGGGCGGCCCTTTCCCAGCTCGCCAACGTCGGCCCCAACCTGGGCCAGGGCTACATCGTGGACAGCTTCATGGTCGTGGTCTTCGGCGGCGTCGGCAACCTCTGGGGGACGCTCCTGGGAGGCCTCATCATCGGGATGGCCTCCAAGTTCCTGGAGCCCGCCTACGGGGCGATACTGGCGAAGATCCTCATCATGTGCGGCGTCATCCTGTTCATCCAGCGCCGCCCCCGCGGGCTCTTCCCTCTGAAGGGGCGGGCGGCCGCCGGCTGACGCGGCGCCTAAGCGGCCTCCTGCCGCTGGCTTCCGGCCGCGGGGCGGTGATGCCGGAGGGACTTGGTGTTTCATGGACTCACGGGCGCGGAGGGCGCCACGGCCGAAGCGGGCATCTCGCGCCTCCGGATGCGGCGCGGAAAGGAAAGACGGTGACCGGAGCCTTCGACAGGCCCACCAGGATCTTCTTCGTCGCGACGGGACTCTTCTCCGCCGCGGTCGTGGCGGGATCCCTGCTGCCCGAGGGATCGGCCCTCTCGGTCGGGCCGCTCGCCGTGAAGGTGCTGGGCAAGTACATGTGCGTCGCCACCCTCGCGCTTTCCGTGGATCTGGTCTGGGGCTTCATGGGAGTCCTGAGCCTGGGGCACGGGGCCTTCTTCGCGCTGGGGGGCTACGCCTTCGGGATGTACCTCATGCGCCACATCGGCGCGCGGGGCGTGTACACCGCGCGGATACCCGACTTCATGGTCTTCATAGGCCGCGACGGGCTCCCCTGGTACTGGTCGGGCACGGACGTGTTCGCCTACGCCGTCCTCCTCGCCGCCGCCGCGCCCGCGCTCCTGGCTCTGGCCTTCGGCTGGACGGCCTTCCGGAGCAGGGTGTCGGGGGTGTACTTCTCCATCATCTCCCAGGCCATGACCTACGCGCTCATGCTGGCCTTCTTCCTGAACGCGCTGGGCTTCGGCGGCAACAACGGCTTCACCGACTTCAAGGAGATCCTGGGCGTCGAGCTCGCCTCCCGGGGCGCGTCCGCCTGCCTGTTCGCCGCCTCCGCCGCGCTCATGCTGGCCTTCTACTGGGCCTGCCGGACCGTCGCGGCCTCGAGGCTGGGCCTGGCGGTGCGCGCCGTCCGCGACAACGAGGAACGGGCCCGCTTCGCGGGCTACAGGGTGGAGCGCGTGAAGCTCTCCGTCTTCGTGATGTCGGCCGCGGCCGCCGGGCTGGCCGGCGCCCTCTACGTGCCCCAGGCGGGCATCATCAACCCCAACAGCTTTTCGCCGCTCTTCTCCATCGAGATAGTCGTCTGCGTGGCCCTGGGCGGTCGCGGGAGGCTCTACGGCGCCGTGCTGGGGGCGTTTCTGGTCAACTGGCTCAAGAGCCTCCTGACCGGGCTCATGCCCGACGCCTGGCTCTTCGTCTTCGGGCTCCTGTTCGTCGCGGCCACGGTATTCCTGCCCGAAGGGTTGGCGGGCCTGGCGGAGCGGGCGGCGGGGAGCCTGTCTGCCCGTCGGAGGGGGGGAAACCATGCCGCCGAAGCCGGAGCCTGACATGACGCCCGGCGCGAGGGCCCTCCGGGCCCGTGCCGCCAGCGGCCACGGATCTGGCTCCTCCCCCGTCGGCCCCGGATCTGACTCCTCCGCCGCCGGCCCCGGATCTGACCCCTCCGCCGCCGGCCCCGGATCTGACCCCGTTGAGGCGGGCTCAGGGTCCCCGAAGCGGCCCACCTCGCCCTTCGGGGACGGCTGGATGCCCAAGGCCCAACGCCGCAAGGAGCACGTGCTCCTACTGGAGGACATATCCGTGACCTTCGACGGCTTCAGGGCCCTGGACGGGCTCTCCCTGTACCTCAAGGAGGGCGAGTTGAGGTCGGTCATAGGTCCCAACGGCGCGGGCAAGACCACCATGATGGACGTCGTGACCGGGCTGACCCGCCCGGACTCCGGGGAGGCGTGGTACGCCGGGACCGTGAACCTCCTGGAGAAAGACGAGGTCTTCATCGCCCAGGCTGGCGTCTGCCGGAAGTTCCAGAAGCCTTCGGTCTTCGAGTCGCTGGGCGTCCTCCAGAACCTCGAGCTGGCCCTGAAGGCGCCCAAGACCGTGTGGACCACGTTCCGGGCGAGGCTTTCCGGCGGCGACCGGGACTTCCTGGAGGGCATCCTCCGGCTCACGGGGCTCGCGGGCGAGGCCGCGAGGCCTGCGGGGACGCTCTCCCACGGGCAGAAGCAGTGGCTGGAGATCGGCATGCTCCTCGCCCAGAAGCCCCGGGTGCTCCTTCTGGACGAGCCGGTGGCGGGCATGACGCCTCAGGAGATCGACCGCACGGCGGATCTCCTGCGAAGCCTGGAGGGCCGCTGCTCGGTGGTGCTGGTGGAGCACGACATGGAGTTCGTGAGATCCCTGGCGAGCGGGGTGACGGTGCTCCACCAGGGCAGGGTGCTTTCGGAGGGCACGATGGAAGAGGTCTCCGCGGACGCGAGGGTGATCGAGGCGTATCTGGGAGGTGCCGCGTGCTGACGGCTGAAGGCCTGGTGCAATGCTACGGCGGGAGCAATATCCTGAGGGGCGCCTCGCTCAGCGCTGGCCGCGGCAGGAGGCTGTGCCTAATGGGCCGCAACGGCGTGGGCAAGACCACGCTCGTGAAATGCCTCATGGGGCTGTTGCCGCTCAAGGGCGGCCGGGTGGTCTTCAAGGGAATGGACGTGACGGCGCTCCCACCGGAGAGCCGGGCGCGGCTCGGCATGGGCTACGTGCCGCAGGGACGCCAGATCTTCCCGCTCCTCACCGTGGAGGAGAACCTCAAGACCGGGCTCGCCGCCCGCAGGGGCTCGACGAAAGGGGTCCCGGAGGCGGTCTACGGCCACTTCCCGGTCCTGAGGGACATGCTCGGCCGCCGCGGCGGGGACCTCTCCGGCGGCCAGCAGCAGCAGCTGGCCGTGGCCAGGGCGCTGGTGCTCGAGCCGGAGCTCCTGCTCCTGGACGAGCCCACCGAGGGAATCCAGCCCAACGTGTCGGACGAGATCGTCCGGATCCTGGCCAGGCTCGCCTCCGCCGGGACGACGGTCCTGCACGTGGAGCAGAAGGTGCCAGTCGCCCGCAAGGCGGGGGACGACTACGCCATCATGGAACGCGGGGCCGTGGTGGACTCCGGCCGGATGGCCGGGCTCACGGAGAAAAAGATAAGGAGCTTCCTGAGCGTCTGAACCCAGCCTTCCGTCCCCGCGTCCCGTCCCGGCAGCATCCGTTTTCCGTCCGCGCGTCCCGTCCCGGTCGCATCCGTTTTCCGTCCGAGCGCCGAGACCCGGAATATCCGTTGCCCGGCCGCCGACCGTCCCCCGGGCGCATCCGTCTCCCGGCAGTTGACCTTTTCCTGGAGACTTGCGGCTTTCTGAAACGTCCGTTTCCTGACCGTATCCCCTTTCCCGTTCCGTTCTCCGTATCCCGGACTTCTCGCCCGCAAGGAGGGTGTTGCCTTGTTCCCCGCGCTCGCGATTTACGAAGCCTCTGAAGCCCCCTTCCCGGCCTTGCCCGGATCGCCCTCGTCGGCTTCCGTCCCCTTGGCCCCTGTTGGCCGGGCCTGCCCGGCCCGGGCGGAACGCGCCGAAGGCGCCGAGGGCGCCGGGAGCCCGGGCGCACCTTGCGCCGACGCGTCCGGCGGCGATGAAGGGTGGACGGGGCGCCTCAGGCTCGTCTTCGGGACCTCCGGCGGGCGGACGGTACTGGACCGCACAGAGAGATCCGGGCCTCTCGCGGTGCAGCGCCTCTTCTATCCCGAGGGGCCTGCGCCTGACGGCACGGTGCCCTGCGAGGCGCTGGCGCTCCATCCCCCCGGCGGGCTCGTGACCGGGGACGTCCTGGAGGTCGAGGCCGTCTGCGGGCCCGGCGCCAAGGCGCTCGTGACCTCGCCTTCGGCGACGAAGTTCTACCGCGCCAAGGCCTCTCCCGGAACCCAGCGCCAGACGTTCTCGGGGGAGGCGACCGGGCCCGGGGCGGAGCTGGAGCACCTCCCCCAGGAGGCGATAGTCTTCGAGGGGGCCAGGGCAGTCCGGGAGACGGTCTACTCCGTCTCGGGAGGCGGGGCGCTGGTCGGCTGGGGGACAGTCCTCCTGGGCAGGGCGGCGGCGGGCGAAGGCTTCATGCGGGGGAGTTACCTGGAGACGCTCAGGGTGTACAGGGACGGGGAGCCAGCGCTCTTCGAGAGGCTGGAAGTCAAAGGGGCGGACGAGTCCGGGCCCCGGGCGGGCGCCCTTTCCAGCCCCCTGGGACTCATGTCCCGTCCGTGCTTCTCGTGTTTCCTGTGCCTGGGACCCGGAGGACCGGCTGAGGAGGCGCGGCTCGGAGCGGCAGCCCGCGCCCTGGGCGAGCTCTCCCGGGAAGGCGGGGTGGCCGGCTTCCCGGAGTTCTGCGGCGTCACCCTGAGGGGCGGCATACTCGTCGCGAGATCCGTGGGAGGCTCCGTCGCGGCGGCGGAAAGATACTGCCGCTCGGCCTGGGCCCTCGCCCGGCCCGCCCTGCTGGGGAGGGAGGCCGTGTGGCCGAGGATCTGGCGGACCTGAGCCGCCAGCGGCGCTTCAGGCGCCTCCGGCGTCCGCCGTCTCCACGGGCGCCAGCAGGCGCTTCCGCCTTTGATTTCGTCTTGGGCCAGGGCGCCTTCCGGCATGGCGCCTTCAGGAACATCGCCTCTGTCTATCTTACGGGCCCGCCGTCCAGGCGTTTCTCCAAAGGCTTTGTTTGCCCGTCTTTCTTGAGCCGTTCACGGGCTCGTTCAGGAGGTGACCGGTGGATCTCACGCCCAGGGAGAAGGACAAGCTCCTTCTGTTCACGGCAGGGCTCCTGGCGGAGCGCAGGAAGCAGCGGGGCCTCGCCCTCAATTTCCCGGAGGCCGTGGCGTTCATAAGCCTCTTCATCCTGGAGGGGGCCCGGGAGGGCAAGACGGTCGCGGGGCTGATGGACGAGGCGAGGGGCATCCTCAGGCGCTCGGACGTGATGGAGGGCGTGGCGGAACTCGCGAGCGAGGTGCAGGTGGAGGCCACCTTCCCGGACGGCACCAAGCTCGTGACGGTCCACGATCCCATCCGCTAGTCCCGCCGGGACGCCTGCGATGCCGGTCCCGCCGGGACGCCTGCGATGCCGTTTCCGCCGGGACGCCTGCGATGCCGGTCCCGCGCGCCGGACTGTTCCGCCGCGACGGCTCCGGACGGGCATGCGGGAGCATGAAGGAGATTACAATGATACCTGGAGAGTACTTCATCGTCGACTCCGAGATCGAGCTGAACGCCGGACGAGAGGCGGTCGAGATCGAGGTCGCGAACGCGGCCGACCGTCCGGTCCAGGTGGGGAGCCATTTCCACTTCCACGAGGTCAACGCGGGCTTGGTCTTCGACCGCGCCAGGGCCAGGGGGATGAGGCTCGACGTCATCCCCGGCACCAGCGTGCGCTTCGAGCCGGGCAGGAGCCGCACCGTCAGGCTCGTGCCCTTCGGCGGAAAGCGGAGGGCCGTGGGTTTCAGGGGGCTGGTCATGGGCCCGCTGGACGGCGCGGGTGCATCCGGGAGCGATCCCGAGGGCGGGGAGGGGCAGGACGGATGAGAGTCAGCCGCGCGGACTACGCGCAGATCTTCGGGCCGGCCAAGGGCGACCGCGTGAGGCTGGCCGACACGTCCCTCATAATCGAGGTCGAGGAGGACCTCTCCGTCCCCGGGGAGGAGGTGAGCTTCGGGGGCGGCAAGGTCATCAGGGACGGCATGGGCCAGAGCCAGGAGGGCGGGGCCGTCGCGGCGGACACCGTGATCACCAACGCGCTTGTCCTGGACGCGTTCCGGATAGTCAAGGCCGACGTGGGCATCAAGGACGGGCTGATCTCCGGGGTGGGCAAGGCCGGGAACCCCGACGTCCAGGACGGGGTGGACATCGTGATAGGCCCGGGGACGGAGGTGATAGCCGGGGAGGGGAAGATCCTGACCCCGGGCGGGGTGGACTCGCACGTGCATTTCATCTCGCCGCAGCAGTGCCGCGAGGCCCTGAGCTCCGGGATCACCACCATGCTCGGCGGCGGCACGGGACCCGCCACCGGCACCTGCGCCACGACCTGCACCCCCGGGGCCTGGCACCTGGGGCGCATGATCCTGGCCACCGACCCGTTTCCGCTAAATTTCGCGTTCCTGGGCAAGGGCAACGCCTCGGAACCCGCGGCGCTGAGGGAGCAGATCGAGGCGGGGGCGGCCGGCCTGAAGCTCCACGAGGACTGGGGGACCACGCCCGCCGCGATAGACGCGTGCCTCAGGGTGTGCGACGAGTACGGGGTCCAGGCGGCCGTGCATACGGACACCCTGAACGAGGCGGGCTTCGTGGAGGACACGATCCGCGCCTTCGCCGGAAGGACGGTGCACGCCTACCACGCCGAGGGCGCGGGCGGCGGCCACGCCCCGGACATCCTCAGGGCCGCCGGCGAGCCCAACGTGCTCCCCAGCTCCACCGACCCCACGCGCCCGTTCACCGCGAACACCGTGGACGAGCACCTGGACATGCTCATGGTCTGCCACAACCTGAACCCCGCGATCCCGGAGGACGTGGCCTTCGCGGACTCGCGGATCCGCCCCGAGACCATAGCCGCCGAGGACGTCATGCACGATCTGGGCGTCATCTCCATGATCTCCTCGGACTCCCAGGCCATGGGGCGCGTCGGCGAGGTCATCGTCCGGTGCTGGCAGACCGCCTCCAAGATGAAGGACGAGCGCGGGGCGCTGGGCCCCGGACCCGCCGACAACTTCCGCGCCAGGCGCTACGTGGCGAAGTACACCGTAAACCCGGCGATAGCCCACGGCCTGGACGGCATAGTCGGGTCCGTGGCCCCGGGGAAACTGGCCGATCTGGTCCTCTGGCGCCCCGCCTTCTTCGGCGTCAAGCCCAGCCTGGTCATCAAGGGCGGGCACATCGCCTGGGCGCCCATGGGCGACCCCAACGCCTCCATCCCCACACCGCAGCCCTCGCTGTACCGTCCCATGTTCGGGGCCTTCGGCCCCGCGGCCCCGGCGGCGTCCGTGACCTTCGTGTCACCGGCCTCGCTGGAGCTGGGGATAGCCGAGGCCTTGAGGGCCAAGGGCCTCCTGAGGGCCCTCGCCCCGGTCGCCAACACCCGCGGCCTCGGCAAGCGGGACATGGTCCTGAACGATGCGCTCCCGAAGATCGAGGTCGACCCCCAGACCTACGAGGTGCGCGTGGACGGGGAGATCGCGAGCTCGAGGCCGGCGGTCTCGCTCCCCATGGCCCAGAGGTACTTCCTGTTCTGAGGGCGCCGCCGCCCGGGCGGGACAAGCGGCCCGGCGGCGGGACGCGGGGCCCCGCATCGCGCGTCGGGGCGCCCCTCGGTGCCCCTCCCGCAGGATGCCAGGCGAGACGCCGCGAGGGATGTCCCGTGACGACAAGCAAGGCGCCCCGCAAGGCGTTCCGCTGGCCGGAACGCGAGTCGATGAGGAAGCCGTGCTCCGCAAGCCGAATCGGCGGACACCCCGCAAGCCGTTTCTCAAGTCTTGGCCCCGCAGGGTGAAACGTCAGATTGACCATGAACAGATTGACCATGAAACGGTTCGCAAGTCCATGCCCTGAAAGGCGCCGCGCACGTTGAGCGCAGGTCGACGCGAAAATCCCTGCTCCGCGATCCGAAACGCCGGACTCCCCGCAAGGCGTCCGGCAAGTCCCGTATCTTAAAGCCGTTCCGCAATGCGGCCGATGCAGAAGGTTCCTCAGAAAGGTTCGAGATGATGTCCGCGATGCCCTCGTTTACAGAAAACCTCGGACGCGCCCCCGGGTGCCCCGCCTGCCCGGAGCTGCCCCTGGACTCCGCCTCCCGCAGGAGGCCGCGCCAGAGGGCGCGGCTCTCGGACGGGCGAGAGGCGGGGATCATGCTGTCTCGGGGGACGGTCATGGCGCCCGGAGACGTGCTGAGGGATTCAGGAGGTGAGCTCGCCCGGGTCACGGCCGCGAGCGAGCCGCTCTCCGAGGCCCGTGCGGGGAACGGTGAGCAGCTCGCCCTCGTCGCCTACCATCTGGGCAACCGCCACGCGGAGATCGAGCTGGGGCCGCTTCTGGTGAGGTTCCCGGAGGACCCGGTGCTGGAGGATCTCGCGAGGCGACTGGGGCTCCCTGTGAGCCGCCTGTCGGCGCCGTTCCTCCCTGAGGGCGGAGCTTACGGCGGGCACTTCGCGGCGCATGGTCCCGGGCAAGGCACGGCGGATGATCGCGGGCGTCGGCACGAGCCGTCGCGACGTCACGGCAGCGGAGCGTCGGGCGTTCACGTGACCGCGGGAGACCCCGGACAGGCCGGTTCCCGCGATTGCCCGGACACCGGGGATGCGGAACCCCGCCATTCCCGTGAACGGGGTCTCGCCGAGGCGGACGGACGCGACGGCGTAAGGCGTGGGGTCTGCGGCGCCTTCGCCTCTGGCGGCGCTCACTCCCTCCGTGCCGCGGACAGGCTCGTGCGGCTCCTTTACGCCGCGAGTCCCGCCAGGCCCACGGGCACCTTCGCGTGGTCAGGGGGCCTCGCTTCCTACATGGCTTCCGGAGAGGTGAAGGACGCGGGAGATCTTTCGTCCTGGATCGGGGACGCGATTTCCCTTACGCTGGCAAGATGCGATCTTCCGCTTCTCCACAGGTGCTTCCTCGCGGCAGTTCGAAGGGACGCGGAGGGGTTCCGGAGCTGGAACGGCGTCTCGCTCGCCTCCAGGGGGACGAGCGAGCTGCTCCTGGGCGAGAGGGAGACCGGCGCGGCGGTCATGCGCATGCTCGATGCCGCAGGGCTCCTGGACGGCTTCACGGAAGGGTTCCGGGAAGGCCCCGTCGGATACGTGGCGGCATACGGGCTCATGGGGGCCGCCCTGGGGCTCGGGGAGGGGGAAGCGGTGGATCTCGCCTGCGCGTTCCTGTGGGGCGCCGCCGAGAATCTCGCCCTGTGCGCCGCCAAGAGCGTTCCCTTGGGCCAGGGGGCGATCCAGGGGGTCATGCTCGGCCTGATGGCGGTCATCCCGCAGGCCGCGGAGGAAGCCCTGCGGGTGGCGGACGGGGAACTCGGGGCGTCCGCTCCCCTGCTCGCGGTTCGCTCGTGCGGGCACGAGTCTAGCCCGCTCAGGATGTACAGGAGCTGATCGCCCGCTGAATCGGGCCCGGCGGCACGGAGCCGCTTGGGTGCCCGGCGGTACGAAAACAGGGTGGCGGGGCGGCACGGAAACAGGGTCGCCCGGCGGTACGGAAACGGGGCCGCGCGGCGGCGGGACGGAGCGGACGGGCCGCGGAACCTGAGACGAAAGGACGGCAAGGCCATGACGAAGGCGGAAGGCATGAGTGCGGGCGGGCGTCCAGCGGCGGACGCGCTGAGGGTGGGGGTGGGGGGGCCCGTGGGTTCCGGAAAGACCGCGCTCATCTGGCGGCTGTGCGTCCTTCTCCGCGACCGCTTCGACACGGCCGTCATCACGAACGACATCTATACCAGGGAGGATGCGGAATTCCTGGAGAGAAACGGCGCGCTCCCGGCGGAGCGGATCATCGGGGTGGAGACCGGCGGCTGCCCGCACACCGCCATCCGCGAGGACGCCAGCATGAACCTCGGCGCGGCGGAGGAGATGCGGAGGCGCTTCCCCGGCCTGGAGCTCCTTTTCGTCGAGAGCGGCGGCGACAACCTCTCCGCCACCTTCAGCCCCGAGCTGGCCGATCTCTTCGTCTACGTGATTGACGTGGCCGGCGGCGACAAGATCCCCCGCAAGGGCGGCCCCGCGGTATGCCGATCGGATCTCCTGGTCATCAACAAGACTGATTTGGCCGATGCCGTGGGCGCCTCCCTGGAGATCATGCGGCGGGACGCGGAGCGAATGCGCGAAGGACGGCCCTTCGTGTTCGCCTGCCTCAAGACGGGGGAGGGCGCCCGAGAGGTGGCGGAATTCGTCGTGCGCCAGGGGCTCCTCGAGGAGGCCAGGGGAGGGGGCGCTTGATGTCCCGGCAACTCCGGGATGCCGGTCCGACCTCGCCTTTACGGAAGGATTTTCCGTCCGATCTTCCGTCCATCATCCGCCCGATCTTTCTGTTCCGTATTTCTGTCCGGTCTTTCCGTACGGTCCTTCCGCGCGGGATTTTCCTCCGCGCTTTCGAGCTTGTCTGTCCCGCTATTCCGTAAGTGTTTTCCGTCTGCTCTTTAGGTCCGGGATTCCAGTCCATGCTTTTCCGTCCATTCTTCCGTTCGGGATTACCGTCCACGGTTTTCCGTCCATGCAGATTTCCCCGGACTCTCTGTCCGGGTCATTCCGTAGATGCTTTCCGATTTCCTGTGACTGACGCAACGTATACCGAGCCTGGATATTTGCTCCCCGGGCCCCACTGGCATTTCCGCCGCCTCGATCCCCGAGGCATGCGCGCCGGTCGGGAGGGGTTCTCCCGCCTAGCCGACGTTTTCCGCGTTCCGGAGGGTGCCCGACGGCCCCTTCCCGACAGGCCCCAGACGTGACAAGATCCGATACGAACCAAGCCGGAAGATCCGCGGCCCCCGCCGTTGCCCCCACCGTTGCCCCCACATGCGCGTGGCGGGCCGCTACGCCGCCGGACGGGCCTTTCCGCCGCCGGGGACCACCGCCCCCGGGCAGGCGCGGGCGTCGGCCGCGAGTGCCGAGCCCACGCCGCGGAGGGGTGGCCATGGCCACCGGGGGAAGGCGCCGGACGCCGACCCGCAAACGACCGCCAACACATACTCTTTTTCGGAGGACTTGAGAAAATGGTAAATAACGGCGACACCGCCTTCGTCCTGGTCTGCGCCGCGCTCGTGTTCATCATGACGCCGGGGCTGGGCTTCTTCTACGGCGGGCTCGGGCGGCGCAAGAACGTCGTGAACAACATGATGGCCTGCGTGTTCATCCTGGGCACGGGCATGATCATGTGGGTGCTCTTCGGCTATTCCCTGGCCTTCTCCGGGAACTCGCTGGGGATCATCGGATCGTTCCACGACGTGTGCCTCAGGACCATCGGCATGGACGACCCGTCCCCTTACGCGGACAACATCACGGCGCTCTCCTTCGTGGCGTTCCAGATGATGTTCGCGCTCATCACCCCCGCCATCATCACCGGCGCGGTCTCGGGCAGGATGAGGTTCGGGGCGCTGTTCCTGTTCATCGTCTTCTGGTCCGTCATAGTCTATTACCCGCTGGCGCACATGGTCTGGGGCCAGGGCGGCATCCTGGGCGGG
The DNA here is from genome assembly GCA_031263485.1 of Deltaproteobacteria bacterium. Classification (GTDB taxonomy): domain Bacteria; phylum Desulfobacterota; class Desulfarculia; order Adiutricales; family Adiutricaceae; genus JAIRZX01. Next base: position 30,135 of record JAISFS010000060.1, read on the forward strand.
GACGGGCTCGGTTCCATCGACTTCGCCGGCGGAAACGTCGTGCATATCAGCTCCGGCGTCTCCGGGCTGGTGCTCTGCCTGCTCCTGGGCAAGCGCGAGGGCTACGAGCATTTCTCCTACCGCATCCACAACGTGCCCTTCGTGGTACTGGGCATGACGCTCCTGTGGTTCGGGTGGTACGGCTTCAACGCCGGGAGCGCCCTGGCGGCCAACGGCCTGGCCTCGCACGCGTTCATGACCACCAGCATCGCGACCGCCGGCGGGCTCCTCTCGTGGCTCCTCATAGACGTGATGCGGGGCCGCAAGCCGTCCTGCATCAGCGCCTGCACCGGCGTAGTGGCCGGCCTGGTCGCCATCACCCCCGGCGCGGGGTTCGTGCCGATCTGGGCCTCGCTCATCGTTGGGCTCACCGCCGGCCCCATCTGCTACTTCGGGATCCTGTTCGTGAAAAGGACGCTCAAGATAGACGACGCGCTCGACGCCTTCGGCTGCCACGGCATCGGCGGCATCTGGGGCGGGCTCATGACCGGCGTCTTCGCCAGTCCCGCGATCAACCCGGTCGCCACCAGCGGGCTGGTCTACGGCGAATTCAGGCAGTTCGGCGCGCAGATAGTAGCCATCCTGGTCTCGGTGGTCGTGGCGGCGGTTGGGACGCTGGTGTGCGTCGGCCTCGTCAAGGCCTTCACTTCCATACGCGCCGCCAAGCGCGACGAGCTGGTGGGCCTGGACCTCACCCAGCACGGCGAGAACGCTTACCCGTCGTTCAACGGTCTCGACTGAACCGAAAGGCTGCAGACATGATAAAGATAGAAGCGATTGTCCGCGAGGAGAAGCTCGAGGACGTGAAGTCGGCGTTGAACGCCATAGAGGTCAACGGGATCACCGTCTTCCAGGTGATGGGTTGCGGCACCCAGAAGGGCTACACCGAGACGGTGCGCGGCACCGCGGTAGACGTGTCGCTCCTCCCCAAGGTCAAGTTCGAGATAGTCGTCTCCTCCGAGGAGTGGGAGCAGAAGGTCATCAAGACCATTCAGGAGGCCGCCTTCACGGGCAAGATCGGGGACGGCAAGATCTTCAGCTACGATCTGCGATCGGCGATGCGCATCCGGACCTGCGAGACGGGCTACGACGCCCTGAACTAGCCTGTCCTTGACATGACCGTCCGGGACCTTGCGCCCCGGAACGTTTAGGCGCGGACACCCTGCCGAGGGGAGGTCCGCGCCTTAATTTTGTTTGGCTGATCAGGTCGGCGGCGACGGATGCGCGACAGGCGTGTTAAATCTCCGCTTGCGTATGAACCATGCTCGTTAGAGGAATAAATCATGCTCGTTAGAGGAATAAATCATGCTCGTTTCGCCTCGCAGATCGGAGCCACGGACGCAGAGGCCCGCCTCGCCGATCCGGCTGTTCCTGGAGACCGCCGCCGGGTCTTCCGCGGAACGCCAGTTGCCCCGCATCTTCTCCTTGTGACACCGGGTCGGATCATCGTCTCCGGCATGACGCGCACCGACATCTGCCAGGGGAAAGCCTTGTCGGCCCGGCTCGCCACATTGGCTCCAGCGTCCATGTCCGCCGCGAACCCTTCCGCCTTGGGCGTGGTGCCGATCTTCACGAAGGAGACGGACCCGACTATCTGCCCCGCGTCGCGGTCCAAGAGCACGGGCATCCTGTCCGGATCCCTTTTGGTCTTGATGTCGAATATCACGCGGTCCCACAGCGGTTGCCGGTGAAAATCCCCCCGCCGTAAGCGGTGCCCTTGAACCTGCGGATCCCATCGGCGTCCGCCCGAACTCGGCCCCCGCAACGGGGGTGAACGCTTGATCTTCGGCCTGTTAGGTGCTATCGATATATCAGTAACCTCTCGAAAGGAGGCCTCCCATGAGGGACGAGACGAAGTATCTGGACGAGAATGGAAACGATCTGGGGTTCGGCGGTTATATCAATGGACAATGGATCCCTGAACCGAACGAAATCATAGCCGCCAAGAAGGACGGTTCATGGTGCCGGATGAATGATGCGTCCGTAAAAAGTCCAAGGTTTCCTTGAGAGGGGGGGGAGGACCGACATGCCTCACCTGCCACATTTCAATCAATCCTTGTGCCGCCGGGCGTAGCCGCCGGGCGGGGAGCCGTTGCTCGGACCCATCTTCCCCGAGGCTGACGCCCTGGGCCATTGTGCGGAGGCGCCGATCTGAGGGCCGTGAGGCGGAGTCGGCCCCCGGTGGCTATTGGCACGGCGCCGCCAATCCGGAGGCCGTGGGGCGGAGAGCCTGTCACTGCTTCGGGACTTTTTGCGAACGCATCATGAATGACCTTAATCGCAGATGGATGATGGACACTTATTACCCGGTCGACAACAAGCTACTCAACAGCATCATCGAAGATTGCAACAAGGTCAGACGGAATGTCAAATAGCGAAAAGCATGTCATCCTCGGTCACCCCATCGAACAGGGTCATGTCGATCATCGTAACCTCTACCGGCCTGGTGTCGTTATTTGCATCGACAATCTCAGTCCCGATATTGTCGAACCTGTAGACTGTACCCGGAGCTGAAAGAGATTCCCCCCAACCGTCCTGAAGGCTGATCGTCCTCACAGGAAGCATCTTGTTGGTCCTGACTCGGACATCACCTTTTTCCTGCCTTTTGTGAAAATACTCAGGAAATCCTGCGCCTGAACCTGCTTTTCGGAAAACGAAGTTGTTTTTCTTACCTTCAAGGTCTTGCCTGGTTGAGTTCAGCGTAGCATTTCAGCAAGAGCCTGCCCCGTCTTCCATTCCTGATATGAGTCCGCGCCCCTGTAAAGCGGGACTTCCTTCCTCTCCACCCGTCTGTTGAGAGCTTCATTGATTATCCGATGCACCCTGTAAAGCTCCAGTAGCCTTTCCTCCTCCGCTTTTCACTTGACGCCATAGACTAAAATTCCGTTCTGATGTTCACACGCAGGAAGCGTCACGTGAAAGTTGATCACCTGTTGTTCGGTAACGCTTAGAAACTTCATCACATATGATGAATACATTCGACTCTCAGTCTAACCAGACACGTTTCTATATTTTTGCAGGTATCTAGTATTGGACTAAGGTCTTTCCGATATTTCTCTCAATTTCCCAATATTTCTTGTCAAGCTCGCCTACTGTCCATCTTTCCACATCTCCGTATACGTCTTTCATTATTTTCCTCAGAATCGCGTCCATGTCCTTTGCGTCAGCATTTTTCATGGGCATCCCCGATTTATTGAAATCGTCGAAAAGGTCTTTCTGCAACGCTTTCTTCACCTGTTTGGCATTATCATCCATTATCGTGTTGAAATCGATCCGCCGGGATACACCGTATTTCAAAAATTCTTCTTTTGCCCTCTCCGGAGGAGCCATCGACGATTCGGCGATCTTTTTCCTCGCCACCCTTGCGGCTTCGGGATTGTCGGTGGACTTCCCAACCAATTCGGTAGCCTCTCCGGACGGAACCGTTTCCACCCCATTATTTTTCAAACTGACCTTAGGCGAATCCGGAACAGGCACATCGCTCAAGGTACTGGACGGTTCGTCGCCATCGTCTCCGCCACTGTCTCCTCGCCTTCGCTACCTCATCCCCCTCCCCCGCCTCCGAACGGCGGCACCTCCCAGTCCTTGTCGATCGGGTTCGAGGCAAGAATCTCGCGATCATTCGCAAGCGGAGTCTGACCCCCAAGTCTACGGCTCCCTCTTCGTCAACGCGCGGGTGGAACAGCGGCGCTTGTTGACGGTTGTGGGATAGATCAGTCCGCGTCCTGTGTCCCATACTCGACTATCAGCCAGTTTAGGGTCCGATGGTTGGGTACGCGTCCGCGAGTCGTTCACCGCGTCGTAGATGAAGTACCGGAAGATATCTTCGTCGTCCTATTGCTCCAGGTAACGTACGGGCCCGTGGGCGTCCATGACGATCGGCCGGAAGATATTCTCCAATCGGTATTTTGGCGACTCGCAAACCCCGCCTATGTCACCTTCCGCAACGGCCTTCCTGAGGTCCCGGAACTTGTCCCCGTGCTCGTAGATAGAGTTCGGGGCATTCTTGGCGTTATCCGGCTGCTCGGCCGAGTCTTTGCCAGTCACGCTGAACGCATGCGCCTTCGCCGCCCGCGTCATATTTGAGTGCCGGCCGATGGTGACGGTCTGCCGGTTCAGGAACTTCAACCCAGTCATTCAATCCGGAAACTATCCCCGCCGTCATTTATCGTTACCCGATCCACCTTGTAAAGGGCTTCGGCAAAATCAACCATCATCTTCAGCTCCACTAGCCGCTTCAACATTTCCCTTGGCGTGTCCGACTCCAGTATCGCCGCCCTGATGGCGTCGGGGTCCATGGGATTCCCCGCCTTCTTCGCGCCTCACGGCGCAAGCGCCTCTATCCGCAGGTCCGTCTCAGTCCGCGCCGGGAACAGGGGCCCCCCGCCGTGGCCTTCATGGGCCCGTCCTCGTCCTCCACGTCGGGCCTAGGGCATGTCCTCCTCGACCTCAGCGTCCTCGTCGGCGGACAGACGCGGCGACTGGAACGAGGACGGGGCCTTGGGCATCTCTGTCTAGCCCGGTCGGAACCCGCGGTTGTCCATCGGATAATCTTCCGAGAAGCCGCCTGCTGTCGCGTTCCGTTTCAGGATGGCGTCCCTGGCCGCGATATCCTCCGCCAGCTGGCGGTCGTCCCCGAAGACCGCCTCCGGCACGTACCCCGACGGCCCGTCGTGCTCGAAGCAGGCGTTCACGTACCGCCACAGGGTCTGCCTCGTTGGTTCCGTGTCCGGATTCGCATTTTCCTCGGTGGCCGCGTCGAGGGGCCAGCCCCTGGCCCGGTTGCAATTTCGCAACAGACCCCTGAAACCGCCGACGCTTCGGATAAGATCCCAGATGCTCGCGCTTGGGCATTGGCATCGGCGGTCTCAAACTGGATTCCGTCCACGCGGCGGACTCAAACTGGATTCCGCCCATGCGGCGGTCGTGCCGGACGAAGCGGGCGCAGGCGCACGGCCTCGCCTCGCGCGCAGATTCCCCATGTCCAGGAGCGATGGAGGAAAGCGTGGTCAGGGAAACATATCCATTACCGGTCTTGCGGCGCGGGGTGGCGCGGCGGGCGTCTCGCGTCGGCTTGTTGGTGCGGCGGGCATCGCCGTCGCGGGCGTCTGCACCCTGATTCTTGGGAGGACCTTCCGGGCGACGCCAGTCGCGGAGGAGTTTTTAGCCATCTCCAGCCGGGGAGCCGTGGGGGGGGCGTGGAGCGGGAACATGCCCGCCAGGAAGCCCGACCACGGGGTCCTGGCCCACACCCCGGTTTCCGTCGACAGGCTCCGCTGACTGCCCTGTCCCCTGACCTGCTCCCGAAAACCCGGCAGTGATGGCGCGTCGCATGGCCGCCGATGCCTGGTTGCCGTCCCGTGAACCGTAACCTGCAGTTCGTTCTCTTTTCCAGCGGTTCAGGCGTTTTTGAGCTGTCCCCGTAGAAGCTTTGCTCGGCGGGGCAGGGAGGCAATCGCCGACGAGAGCACACGATGGGACGCTTGACAAGGGAACATCTCACGACCCCGGTATTCTTCGCCTCGGCGGCCGTCATGATGCTCATCGCGCTGTACATCAGCTACCTCATGAGCGCCGCCTCGGGTTACCTCAAGACCGACATAGAGGCGCGGCTCCTGTCCGTCTCCAGGCTCGCGGCCGCGAGCATCGCCACGGCGGAGGAGCTGGAGGGCTACCGCTCGGTCGCGGACATGGAAAGCGACGGCTACCGGGAGCTCAAGCGGCGCCTCGCCGACTTCGCGAGGGAGGGGGACGTCCTGTGGGTCTACTTCATGCGGGCCCTGCCGGACGGCCAATGCCAGTTCGTCGCAGACAACGACTATACGGAGGGATCGGTCGGGCTCGCGACCGACCCGCTCCCGCAGGAGCCTGCCGTGGCCTCGGCCTTCGCCGGCCGCGCGGCCTCGGCGGGGCTGGAGACCTACTCAGAAGGCTACGACGGCCTCCTTTCCGCCTTCGCGCCCGTGACCGCCGCGGACGGCTCGATCCCCTTCGTCTGCGGCGTGGACATCCCCGACGAGCCGGTGGTGCTCATGCGCTCCCAGGTCCTCAGGACCGCCCTGCTCCTGGCAGCGGCGCTCGTCCTGGTCCTCGCCAGCGGATGCGCGGGCTTCGCGCTGTTCCGGCGGAAGGCCGCGCAGTCGGAGGCCGCGAACGTCTCCAAGACGCGGTTCCTGGCCCGCATGAGCCACGAGATCCGCACCCCCATGAACGCCATCATCGGCCTTTCGGAGCTCGCGGAGCGCGACTACGGGACATCGAAGTCCCTGGGCTTCCTTTCCGACATCCGCAAGGCCGGCGCGAGCCTCCTGGGGATAATCAACGACATCCTGGACCTGTCGCGGATAGAGTCCGGGAAGTTCCGCCTCCTCTCGGAGCGCTACGATCCGGGCCGGATCATCGCGGACGTCCTCGCGGTAGCGGGCGTTCGCGCGCGGGAGAAGGGCCTCGCCCTGGAAAGCGAGGTGGACCCCTCGATCCCCAGAGGGCTCGTGGGCGATCCGTTAAACGTCCAGCAGGTCCTCCTGAACCTCCTGTCCAACGCGGTGAAGTACACGGAACGCGGACGCGTGAGGCTCGTCTGCGGCTGGGAGCGTCTCGGCCAGGGCCGCGCGCTCATCAGGTTCGCCGTGGAGGATACGGGCGAGGGCATCAGGCATGAGGACATGAAAAGGCTGTTTTCCGAGTTCATGCGGGTGGACGACCTGAAGCGCGCGAGCCACGTCGAGGGCACGGGCCTGGGGCTCTCGATAGCCAGGGGCATCTGCCGCATGATGGGTGGGGACGTGACTGCCGAGTCCGCGTTCGGCAAGGGTTCCTCCTTCACCGCCACCTTCCGGCAGGAGGCCTGCGACCTCACGCCGATAGGCGATCGCCTCGGCTGGACGGGCGCGGACGGAGCGGAAGGAGCAGGCGGAACCGAGGACGCGGATGGGCGCCTGCGGGTGACACTGCCGATGCCGTTCACGGCGCCCGCCTGCACGGTGCTGGTCGTGGACGACGTGGCGACCAACCTCACCGTCGCCGAAGGCCTCCTGGCCCCCTACGGCGTACGCGTCGAATGCTGCCCCAGCGGCGAGGAGGGCCTGAAGGCCGCGAAACTGACGCGCTTCGATCTTCTCCTGGTCGACCAGATCATGCCCGGTCTCGACGGCTTCGCTTTCATGAGGCTCGTGCGCGAGCTGGACGACCATTACCGGACCGCGCCCGTCGTCGCCTTCACGGCCAACGCGGTCTCGGGCACCCGGGAGGAGCTCGTCTCGCGGGGCTTTTCCGACTACCTATCCAAGCCCGTCGACTCCCGCGAGCTCCGCGAGGTCCTGGAGAGGTGGGTGCCGGAGCGGATGCGACTCCCCGCCGAAACGCCCCGCGCTCAGGCGCGGGGGGATCCGGTCGCCAGAACCCCGGAGGCGGCGTGGACGCACCCGGCTGGGGATCCGGTCGCCGAGTCGGCGGCGTGGACGCACCCTGCAGAGGATCCGATCGCCTGGACGGCATCGGCGTGGACGGGACCGGCAGGGGATCCGGACGCGTCCATCCTCCCCTCCGTCCTGTACGGGCTCTCAGGGTACGACCCGGAAGCCGGGGCGGCCCGCATCGGAGGCGATCCCCGGAGGTACCTGATGATTCTGGACAGCTTCCTGGAGGACGCCGCCGACTATTTCCGGAACGCCGGATCCCGCCGGGGCCCGGAGACAGACGGCTCGCTGGGGGCGTTGCAGGCCAGGACGCACGCCATCAAGTCCGCTTTGGGAGGCATCGGCGCCTCCGGGCTCGCCGAGCGGGCCTCTGAACTGGAAAACTCTGCCCGGAAAGGGGACGGCGGCCCCTTCCGGGACGGGCGCCTTGCCGCCTTCGAGGCGTCGCTCGCGGAGTTGAGGGACAGCATTTCCCTGGCTCTGGGAAAGGTGCCGGGCAGGGGGGCGCCGGGTGATGGGCCGCCGGGGAGGGGAGCGCCGGGTGATGGGCCGCCGGGGACGGGGGCGCCGGGTGATGGGCCGCCGATGACGGGGGCGCCGGACACGGCGACCGGAACATCCGGCGTTGGCATCCCCGCCGCCGGACCGGGACCCGCCCCGACTCCCCCTCCGGAGGAGTTGTCTGGATCGCCGGGCATAGCCCGGAGGACCTCGCGGAGCTGAAAAGCGCCGTGGCGTCCGGAAGGATCGGGGACGCGGACAGGATAATCGACCGCCTGACGGGTTCCGCCCGTGCCGCCCAGGCGGGGCTCCTGGACCGGGTCTCGGATCTCATCCTGGTGTCGGACTTCAAGGCCGTGGCAAGCCTCCTGGACGGTGTCCCCGCCCCGCGCAACGAATAGGCACCAACCGGTCGCGGCCGGCCAGAGGGGCCGGCGATGCCCCCCCGTCGGGCGGCGTTTCCCGGAAGGGACCGGTAACGCGCAGGACCGCCGACGGCAACGGCCGGTCCCGACTGACATCATTCAGCGATGCGGCCTCGAACCGCCGCAAACGATCCCGGCGCCGGAGCGGCGGGAGAACCGGAAAACAAGATGCGAATCCGCCTGAATCGCCGGACGGGGAACCCGTCGGCCCACCTCCTGGCCCGGACGGTCTCCGTCCTGGCCGCCCTTTTCATTCCGGTCGCGGCCCTCGTCGGGGCGGCCGTCCCGGCCCTGGCCGAAGGCTTCGCGATCTACGACTACGGCGCGAGGGGCTCGGCCCTGGGCGGGGCAATGCTGGCGAGGAAGCCGGACCCTTCGGCGGTCGCCCACAACGCGGCCCTCCTGACGGGACTTCCCGGCGCCCGGGCCATGGCCGGGCTCACCGTGATAGCGACGCGCGGGGAAATTCGGTGGAACTCAGGGGGGCTGGAGGGTGACACCCGCTCGAAGAAGGCCGCCTACCTCATCCCGCACGCGTATTTCACCAGGCAGCTCAGCGACAGGTGGTTCATGGGGGTCGGGGAGTTCAGCCGCTTCGGGCTGGGCAACCGGTACCCGGACGACTGGCCCGGGCGCTACAACGTGTATGACATCTACCTCCTGAGCGCGTCCCTGAACCCGACCCTCGCCTTCAAGGCCACGGAAAGGCTCTCGCTGGG
>JAISFS010000086.1 GCA_031263485.1 Deltaproteobacteria bacterium
GGTAGACGATATTGTCAGAATAGGCACGAAACGTATCCCTGCGTTGTCTCTCGTTACCAGCTCATCAAATCATAGAATCATAATATTGTTCTCGGAACATATTACATCGTCTTTCCTGACAAGTTTCGAAAAGGGGCAACATGTCACCCTGCGATGTAACGGTGCGCCGGCTTTTGACGACGACATTAGGCTTCATGGTTGCTTCCTGAAGCTCTAGCGTTCCCCCTCCGTCCTTGCCTGTATCCACCAGTAACGATGCCTCTGAAGCGCCGTCACATCCGCCGTCTCAAGCTGTTCAGAAGGGCTCTGCTGATGTCTCACGTCAAATGCCCCGTCTGCGGGACCCAGATACCTGACCGTGTCAGGACATGCCCCGTATGCAGGGGTACTTGCCCCGGAAAACAGCGTAGCGAAGACGTCCCATGTCATGGACCGGCTAGCCTGAGCCAGTCCGGGTCATCGGTAACCGGAGTGAGGTACACGTTCCCTATGCGCACGCCCCTGCCGGAGGCCGTTCCGCTCCGGAGGCTTCCGGACGGGCTTGACGTCGGGTAAGGAAAACGGTATATTCGATACGGTGTAACTTCCGGAGTTCATCCGCTCCGGAGTAATGACGTCGTCTTAGGCCCCTCTTCGGAGGGGCCTTTTTCGTTCCCGGCCTCGCGAGCCCAGCCCGGCCCTTGCCGGAGTCAGTTGTTCGGAAATTCCGAACAACTGCCGTAAGGCCCGAAAAGGCCCCCTGCACGATCCGGCGCGGTCCGCTCCGCCCGTACGCGGAAATCCCCGCCAGGGGCGTCACGGGCGTCCTGGCGGGGCGTCGGGGTTGACTTCCCTCCCCCGAATCCCTATATTCCCGTCAAGACGCCAGCAGGCGTTCTTGGAAGACCTCGAAGTAAGGCCTCCCCGACGCGTTCCGCAGGTTGGACCGGCAACGGCCCCCCTGTCGCGCGGGGAGGCCTGTTTTTTTGTCCGGAGCCTGCGGGGGGGGGGCGAGCCCGCCTCGCCTGTCTCGCACACGCCCGCGGGGGAGCCCGGAGGCCGGGCTTTTCTGCATGGCCTTCGCCGGGCGTCCGATCCCGCCCGCCGCCGCGGGAAAAGCCATCGGATTCGCGGGCGCGAGATTCCCGCGCATGTCCCCTGCAACACGCGCGCGTTGCATCATCCGTGCCGCCGACGATCATTAGGAAATCACGGACAATGAGAATCCCGTCCCCCCGTTCCTTCGGGCCGATGTCAGACGTTTGACATATTTTAGGACGGCCAGAAAATATTTCGTAACATGCTAATAATTAATACGTGCGCCCCATTGCGGGATCCTTGCCGCAAAGTTCGCAAAGATTCGGCACTATATCGCACACTCGCGCATTAAAGACCCAGTTTCGCCTAATTGGTTCCAAAAAAAGCTATTATGTCCTGTTTGATGATCTGGGTCGTATGTTATAGGTTATTGGAGGCACTGAATGCCTCTGCGCCGCATAACGGAATTCATTTTGGATAAGAAAAGCTAAAAATTATCCCAAAATTTTTCCGCGGAAAAGGCTTGCAAATTTTTGGACGGCCGGTGTATCATGTCCGGGCAGTGAAAAATTCCCCCGAGACGCGGCTGCCCGGTCGCCGCCCGCGGGGACGCGCGCTCACGGGCGGTAGGTCCCGCGTCCGCGGCGGCGGAGGCTAAAACGCCCCCCCTACGGCATGCGCCGGGCCAGCGCCCACACCATCGTCCTTACCGCCTCGCGATCCTTCATCTCTCGGATCCGGGCCAGGTCCCCGGCCATGTCTGTCGCCCACGCGGGCACGCCTTCGGGTTCAGGGGACGCTTCCGCGATTCCGAGAAGCCAGTCCGTCGAGCATCTCATGACGTTTGCCATGACCGTCAGCCTGTCGAGGCCGGGCTCCCTGGCGCCCCTCTCGTAGTTGCAGACGTTAGCCTGCGTCATGCCCAGACGCCTCGCCAGCTCCACCTGCGAGTATCCCAGCTCTTTCCTGCGCCGCACTATACGCGCGGCGAGCCCTTCGATTGCCATCCTTCCCTCCTTTTCCGCACACGTGATTCGCGCGCGGATGTCGGAATTTAACACACCGGGATTTTCCGCACAACCGTTTCCGGCCCGTATGGGCCAAGGCCCGCCACCGGCGCGCATGTGTGCGCAACTCATTCTGGTTCGCCCGATGTGTGCCGAAAAAAAAGTCTGGTCACCCGCCCGAAACGTCTTGACACGCCATCCGACCTGAATTATATTCTTGCCAATCAGAAATAGCGCGGGGGGTTCCCGCGCGCATAAAGGAGGCCGATATGCCCGAATTGGTAAGGGATCCCGCCAGCATGGCCGATCGCGCCGGGGTGCTGTACTCCGAGATAGCCGAGCGGGAGACCGAGATGAAGGCGGTGAAGGAGGCGCTCGTGCCGTACGTGGAATTCAGGGACGGGTGCGCCACGGGGCATCTCACGGGAAGGCGCTTCGCGGTGAAGGTCCTGCGCAAGGAAAACGTGAAGTGGGATCAGGGGAAGCTGGACGCCCTGCGCCGCGACATGGGGGACGAGGCGTTCTTCCGCGTGTTCAGGTGGTCCTTCGAGCCCGTCTCCAAGAAGACGCTGGACGCGGTGATCGAGTTCTCGGAGCACGGGCCGAGGATCCGCGAGGCCTTCACGTCTAGGCCGGGATCGCCGCAGTTCACGTTCCTGCCGCTGGAGGACTGCTAGATGGCGCTCCGCTACATAACGGCTGAGACCGACCGCCGCATGACCTGCCTGGTGATCGGGCGGGCGGGGATCGGCAAGACCTCGCTCCTGCGCACCATCCCGGAGAGCGAGGAGGTGTTCACCATCTCCGCGGAGGCCGGGCTCCTGTGCGTCCGCGACATGGTCGAGAGCGGGCGGGTCCAGGGGGCCGAGGTTACGGGCACCGCCGACGTGATCGAGTGCCTCGACAATCTGCGCTTCAACCCGAAGTGGCGGGACAGGTACACCTGGGTCTTCATCGACTCGCTCACGGAGATTTCCTCCGTGTGCTACGAGGAGATGAAGGCGAGGTATCCCGACAGGCGGGACTCCTTCAACATGTGGGACGCCTACGCGGGGATCATGAACAGGATCATCAAGTCCTTCAGGGACCTGAAGCCCTACAACGTGGTCTTCACGTGCCTGGCGGCGATGGAGTTCGACGACGGCAAGAAGCCGATCGTGAGCCCGGACGTCCAGCTGAAGAGCCTGAAGCAGCGGCTGACGTCGTTCTTCGACGAGGTTTTCTACATGACGGACGTCCCGGCGGAAGGCGGGGAGATGCGGCGCATGTTCATCACGCAGCCTTTCCTTGCGTTCCCGGGCAAGGACCGGTCGGGGCGCCTGGAGCTTCACGAGGAACCGGATCTGGCGCGGGTGAAGGCGAAGATCCTGGGCGCGTGACGTGCGCATCCGGCAGGGGTTGTAAGGGCATGGTCGTTAAGGGGGAGAAGGCGTGAGCGGAGGCAAACGAGATGAGACGCGGATGCTCATAACCAAAGATCCTGGATTCGTATATGCCATATCAGATACCTCACGGGACATCTGTAAAATTGGCAGGGCTAGAGATCCGGAGATCCGAACGCGAAGCATCATAACTATAGCGGCCTTGACAGATTGCGAAATATACACAAGTCAGCTTGTCAATAACTATTGTGACTGTGAACATCTGGTACATGAAAGGCTGTGTGCCGCAGGATACCCCAGAAAAGGAGAGTGGTTCCCCTGCGATTTGGATACCGCAAGGCGCTATATCGATAAATGCGTTGACGAGATAAATGCCTTGCCGTTAAGGAAAAGTGATGTAGCTCCCTTAAGAGGTCTTATGTTTCAGATTGGGGGTAAAGACTGGGCCGAAAGCTACGTAAAGTTTTGTGAGGCAAACAAGGACGACGAGTGGTGGGTGCCAAGGCGTCTGCGCAAAAGCCCTTATCAGTTTACAGATACGGTTCTCCCTAAGAGTGAAGTGGGGGCTATCTTAGATAGGGGCAAAATGAGCCTAGAGCAAGCTCTAAAAGACTCAACGGAGGCTCGGGTTACAAAGCTTGAAGCAGAAATTGCCGAAAACGACTGCTTGTTTCTTGAGGTTTTCGGCACGACTAATCGTGATGAAATCCAAAGGTTGATGGATTTTGACATAGAGCGTTTGAAAAACCTTCGCTTTTCTCAATTTGTTAATACGCTTCACGGATACGGCATTGATATAGACAGGAAGCAACTGTGTCTCAACCTGGTGATCTGGGGATTGTTAGGAAAGAGAGGGGCAGGCACTGGCCTGCCGACATGGAAGGCGTACAGTGCGGGGATCTTGTCGGAAGTGAGCATAAACCTAAAGGATAAAAACGGAAATCCGCTGACTGACAAGGACGGGATACAGCATATAAAGACGTATCCAACGGTGACCCCAAAGGGAGGACATTACCTCATAAAACGGTTTTTGAAGGTTCGGAATTGTGAAGTGAAACCTCGCCTTAATGGGTTGTTTCCGGCTTCCCCGACACAAGTTCACTAGTAGCCAAGTTTTTTTCGTGGCTCCGAGGATAGGAGGAGCGAGCATGAGCACTGACCTGATCGAGATCAAGCCCGCCCGGATAGGCGGCAAGGACGTCTTCATAATAAGTGCGAGGGACGTCCATGGAAGGCTGGGAGTCGGAAGGCAGTTCAACCACTGGATAAAGGAACGGATAGAGAAACATGGATTCCTGGAAGGGGTAGATTATGTAGCTGTGGCCAATTTGGCCAAAACAACATTTGGTGGTGCCCCGGTCACCGAGTACATGGTAACGACCGACATGGCTCAGGACCTTGCCGCCGCAGAGGGCTCCCCGGTCTCCGTCGGCGTCTGCCGGGACATCAGGAACGCGGTCATGGCCCGGCTCAAGGCGCCGGTCAAGCTCGATTACGACCTCATCATCGAGTTGGCAAAGAAGGCCAAGGCCAATGAGGCCAGGATCGGGCTTCTGGAGGCCCAGGCGGAGGCGGACCGTCCCATCAAAGAGATGGGCGAGACGGTCATGGGATCCGAGCTGAACATCACTTTCGGGGACATGTCCAGCATCCTCCAGAACAAGAAGATACGGATCAACTTCTTCGAGCTTTTCCAGTGGGCCCGGGAAATGGGCTTCCTCATCAGGACTCCGGACACCCGCGAAAACGCCCCGTCCAGGAAGGCGCTGGACATGGGCATCCTGGCGGAGACGATAGCGCGGGACTCGCGAGGCCACCCGCACACCCAGGCGGTATTCACCCCGGCAGGGGTGAAGTACACCATCGCCTGGTTCCTGCAGCATCGGGACTGGAAGCCGTCCGAGCCCATACGGAAAAGCCGCCGCCGTCGGCGTATCTAGGTCCGCGAGATACACTGGCCGTCATCCTTATCAGGGGTGTCCCTCGGAAGGGGCGAAGGAGAAGACATGGGCGAAGACACGAGCAACGCTACGGAACTGACCCCGGCCCGGATCAAGAAAATCGAGATTTCGGGCCGTGAAGTGACGCTGGCGGAGATGATCGCCATATTCTGCATCAAGTGGGTGATAGCGGAATAGCCTCTCGAGTTTCGGTAGTCCTCCTGGAAGGCAAGGAGCGAGAGATGGGATACAAGGTTTTTCCGCCCTGGCGTGACGGGCCGCCGCTGCCGGGGCTTTACCGGGCCGCGAATGTCATCGCGAACAGGTATCCCCTGCACGTCTACGTGGACAAAAATGGCACGTCCTGGTACTGCTTCCGCGAATTCTTCAGGGGATACGAGTTCTCCAGCATCCCCTTCCGGACGCCCAGGATCAGGGTGAAAGTCCCGGGTTCGGGCAAGGGAGGGACTACATGGAGGACGTTCGTCACGCAGGAGACGCTGACCGGACTGGCCGCCAGAAGCCGCGGGGGCGAGGTCAAGGCCCAGCGCGAGTGGACGGCCCTCATGCTCGAGACCGGGGGCTTCGCCCCACGCGAGGCGGATCTGGTCCTCGTCAAGCCGGAAGTGAGAAGGCAATAGCCCGCCGGGGGCGTGGAGCCCGGCAAGGAGAGAATCATGGTAACGATAAACAAGGACCTGTCGAACGTCGAGCCGCAGCGCTTCTACGGCACGGTGCCGGAGGCGGAATACGAGATAAGGCTCGCGGACTCGCGCGAGTATTCAGGAGAGCGTTCCTCGGGCGTGATCCTGGAATGGGAGATCGCCCTGGGCGACTACGCGGGGACGGTCGTCTCCGACGTCATCGTCCTGGAGGGCTCCGAGCAGGCCGTGACGTTCGGCGCGGCGAAGCTCAAGGACATCGCGCTTGCCGTGGGGTTCCGGTCCCCCGAGTACATCCGGGACACCGAGGAGCTTCACGGGCTCGTCTGCCGGTGCAAGATCGGCTTCGGGCGCAAGGGGTCGGCCTACGAGGCCAAGAACCAGATTTCGAGGTACTGGCGGAAGAAGACGGCGCAGGATCCGCCTTCCGCGCAGGCGCGCGCGCGGCGCGACCCGTCTCCCGCCCAGGCTCCCGCGCAGAGCGATCCGCCCCCCGCGGCGCCTCGGGACGTGGCCCCGCAGTCAGTCCGGAGGGATCCGCCCCCCGCGGAGAGGCCCGCGCCCGCGCCCGAGGCCGCGCAGCCCCCCGCGGAGCCCTGGGAGGCGCACCCCAACGGGGCCAGGAACTACTTCGACCAGCAGGGACAGCCGGATGCCCCGCTCCCGCCCTCCAACGGCGGGGCCGGGCAGTCCTGAGATGGAGCTCCGTCCTTACCAGAAGGACGCGCTCCGCGCCGTCATGGCCGCGCTGAAGGAGAGGCCGTTCGCGCTCCTTCAGGCTCCGACGGGTAGCGGCAAGTGCCTGGGGCCAGGTACCTCCGTCCTCATGTATGACGGCCACGTCAGGAAAGTGGAGGACGTGGCCGTCGGGGATCTGCTGATGGGGCCGGACAGTCTGCCCCGCGAGGTCGTATCCCTGGGCACGGGCACCGAGAGGATGTACACCATCGTTCCGATCAAGGGCGAGCCCTTCACAGTCAACGAGAGCCATATCCTGAGCCTGAGAATCACGGGCGTGGAAAGATATCATGCGGTGACGGCCCCGGACGGGCGGAAATACCTTGCCGGAGATATCGTCAACCTGCCCGTTTCTGATTACTTGATGGGTTCCAAATGCTTCAGGCATATGGCAAAGGGCTACCGGTCAGGACGCATCGAGTTTCCGGTTCAGGACATCGAATTGCCGATTCCGCCGTACATCCTGGGCGTCTGGCTCGGGGACGGAAATTCACGAAGTCCTGAAATTTGCAACGTTGATTTCGAGGTGATAGACGCCTGGTACGGCTACGCGGAAGCGATCGGGCACGATTGCCGTTGTCATTGGCAAGAAAATAGGGCTGACATCTTTAGGATAAAAGCACCGCTTGGCGGCGACGGCAGGGCTCGTGGGAATATGTTACTTAACGCTCTTCACGATCTGGACCTCATATTGAACAAGCACGTCCCGCATATCTATAAGACGGCCTCTGCCGAAGAACGTTTGGAACTGCTGGCAGGCGTCATCGACACGGACGGATATCATTATCACGACTGTTACGACTTATGCCTCAAGCAGGAGCGATTCGCAAAAGATGTCGCTTTCCTCGCCCGCTCGCTTGGCCTTGCAGCCTACGTAAAGCCAACCTTAAAGACCTGCACGAACACGGGTGCGACCGGAGAGTATTGGCGGATATCGATCAGCGGTGATTTGGACATCGTGCCCTGCAAGGTGAAGAGGCGCCAGGCCAGCGAAAGGCGACAGAAGAAGAACGTCCTCAACTTCGGCTTCAGGGTAGAGGATGCGGGCATTGGCCGTTATTACGGCTTCGAGCTTGCAGGCCCCGATCGCAGGGTTCTTCTCGGCGATTTCACCGTGACGCACAACACCGTAATTTTCGCGGAGCTTATCCGCAATCTTCTCTCATCTTATCCAGGCATGCGTTTCGGCGTCGTGGCGCATCGCCAGGAGTTAATCGTGCAGGCCCGCGACAGGCTCCTTTCCGCATGGCCGGAAGGCGAAAAGAGCGTTGGCATGGCTTGCGCCGCCGCAGGCCCAGTGGAGACGGGCAGGCCGGTGACCGTGGGCTCCGTCCAGACGCTGGACCGCAGGGATCTCCCCTGGGCGTTCGATCTCCTCGTTGCCGACGAGGCCCACCGCATCGGTCCCGTAGAGGCCGGAGGCCAGTATCACAGCCTCATCGCCCGCAACCTCGCGGGCAACCCGGCGCTCCGCGTCCTGGGAGTCACGGCCACCCCGTTCAGGCTCGGGCACGGGTACATCTACGGGGACGCCTGCCGCGAGGGGCGGACCAACGTGTTCCCATCGCTCGACTATTCCATCACGCTCGACAGGCTGATTTCCGAGGGCTGGCTGTCGCCCTGGCGCGGCAAGAAGCCGGTGGACATGGGCCTGAGCCTCGCCTCGGTGAGGACGGTCCGCGGGGATTACGACCAGCGGGCTCTGTCCGAGGAGATGTCGCGGCCGCTTCACGTGGAGTCAGCCGTGGACGCCTACGCGCGTTACGGCGAGGGCAGGACCCGCGCCCTCGTGTTCGCGGTCTCGCTCGATCATGCCGCAAGGCTCGCGGAGGCGTTCCGCGGGGCGGGGCATTCCGCCGCGGCGGTCCACTACGCGCTGGCTTCCCGCGAGCGGGCCGGGACGCTCCGCGACTTCGCGGAGGGCAGGCTGAGGTTCCTTGTGAACGTCGGCATCCTCGCGGAGGGCTGGGACTGCCCGGCGGTGGATTTGATAATCATGTGCAGGCCCACGAAATCCGCCGGGCTGTACGTGCAGATGTTCGGGCGCGGGACGCGCCTCTCCCCCGGCAAGAAGGATCTGCTGGTCCTGGATCTGGCGGGGAACTTCGACGCGCACGGGGATCCCTCGAAGCCGCGCGTCACGTGGGGCAGGGCCGGGGCGGGGATTCCGCCGCTCAAATGCTGCCCGCAATGCCACGAGATCGTCCCGCTGGGCGCGAGGGCATGCCCCGAATGCGGGCACGAGTTCGATTCCGGCGGGCCGCGCGTCCACGGACCGGCATCGCCGGAGATGACGGATTTCGGGCCGCGCCGGGACGGCCCGCGGGAAGTGGACGGCTGGTACATGGAGCCTTACGTTTCCCGGAACGGCAACCGGATGGCCCGCGTCGAGGTGAGGTTCGCGGACGGGGACAGGGTCTGGCATTACCTGGACTTCGAGGCGCGGGGTTCCCCGCGCGGGCGCTTGGCCGCGCGGCAATGGTGGTGGGGCCACGCGTCCGGCGCGGGACGCGAGCCGCCCGGCAAGGTGGACGAGGCGCTGCGCCGCGCTGGGAAGGATCTGGTGCTGGAGGAAACGCTCACGGTGATCGAGGACGGGGCAGGATACAGGAAGGTCAAGGAATGGTCGCGGTTTCCAGGAAAGAATACGATCCGATAGCGCTTAGGCTCTTCGAGGCATGCGCCGCGAGGGCCGCCGCGGAACCCCCCCGCAGGTACCTGGGCATGAGCCGGATAGGCGAGCCGTGCGATCGGCGGCTCTGGCTCGGGCTCCGCTCCGGGGAGGAGATCGGCGGGCACCTGGCGCGGAAATTCGACATGGGCCATGCCGTGGAGGCGCGGGTGCTCAGGGATTTCGCCGCCGCCGGGTTCGAGGTGACGGAAGGCCAGCGCGAGTTCGAGGATCTGGGCGGGATGTTCCGGGGCCACTGCGACGGCGTGATAACCCTGGAGGACGGCGAGCGGGCGATCCTGGAGATAAAGTCGGCCAACGACTCCTCCTTCAAGCGGTTCGTGTCGGGCGGCGTCGCGGCGAAGCCGGAATACGAGGCGCAGATCCACTGCTACATGGGATACGCGGGACTCCGCCTGGGCGTGTTCGTCGTGGAGAACAAGAACGATCAGGATCTGTTCGTCCAGCGGGTCCCCTTCGATCCCGGCGTGTACGAATCCAGCCGTGCGAGGGCGGCGCGGATCCTGGAGGCGGAATCGCCTCCGCCCAAGAAGACGGACGACTGCTTCTGGTGCCCGTACAAGACCGGGGCCTGCCCCAACGCGGACAGCTCCTGCGCCGCGTGCGCCTATTTCCTGCCCGAAAGGTCGCTCCCTTCGCCCGCCCCCGGCGAAAGCCTCGGGCATTCCATCTGCGCCCTTCACGCGGCCAAGACCTCCCACGGCGACGCCTGCGGCGGCTTCAGGGGGGCGTGATGGTGCTCTCGCTTCTGGACGCCGCGCTCGCGCTCGTGGAAGCCGGCAGATCCGTCATACCTATCCGCGACAAGAAGCCTCTCGTCAAATGGAAGCAATACCAGGGCAGGCTCCCATCGCCGGAGGAAATCCGCAACTGGTTCCTGCGGCTGCCCGTGGAGAAGATCGCCGTCATAACCGGGGAGATATCGGGAAGGATATGGGTGGCGGACTGCGACGGCCCGGAGGCGGTCGCCTGGGCGGAGATGAACCTGCCCTGGACGCCCGTGAAGGCCGTCAGCCGGAGGGGCAAGCACTACTATTACCTGATGCCGGAAGGCCGCTCGATCCGCAACGGCGTGAACGTCCGCGCGGAGGCGTACGTGCAGGGCTCGAGCCAGATAGACGTGCGCGGCGAGGGCGGGTACGTCGTCGTGCCCCCGTCCCCGCACTCGGACGGGCGCTACCTCTGGGAGGTGTGCGGGACCTGGGAGGAGATTCCCGAGTACGTCTTCCCGTCCGCGATGAACGCGCTGGAGCCCGCGGGCGAGGGCGAGCTCCTCGCGGAGGAGCCTTCCCAGGGCGAGCTGACCTACGCGCCCGTGAGCGAGGGGGAACGCAACTCGCGCCTCGCCCGGCTCGTGGGCCACTGGATCCGCAAGGGCAACTCCTGCGAGGAGCTCCTGTACCTGGCGGAGAGCTGGAACCGCCGGAACAGCCCCCCGCTCCCCGATTCCGCCGTCGTGTCCACGGTCAAGAGCATCGTGCGGTCCCACGAGCGGAACTACGGCGTGGAGGTCCAGAAGGACCTGAGCGTCGTCACCCTGTTCAGCGAGGAGCCGCGGGAGACCGACGCGGTGCCGGAACGGCTGGTGACGCCGGGCGGGCTTCTCCAGGAGATAGTCGGCTTCGTGGACAGGTCCTCGCCCGTGAGTTTCCCTCTCTTTTCCGTCGCGGCGGGTCTGTGCCTGCTCGGGACGCTCGTGGGCCAGAAGATCATGACCGAGTCCCTTCTCAAGACCAACCTCTACATGATAGCCCTGGCGCCGTCCGGGACGGGGAAGGACAGCCCCTTGAGCGCGATCGAGACGCTTATGACGGAGACCCGCTCCGCCGAGGAGTTCCTCGGCACGGATCAGCTCGCCTCCGCCCCGGCCCTGTGGAAAAGGCTTTACCAGAATCCCTGCCAGCTCTTCATGTTCGACGAGCTGGGGGATCTGATGGGCGGCATGACGTCCGACAAGAAGAACTCCTACAAGGCCGAGCTGGCGAAGGCGCTGAAGATCCTCTTCACGAAGAAGGGGAAGAGCTCCAAGGCTTACGCGGACACCGGGAACGATTTCGTCGTCCACTGGCATCACGTGTCGCTTTACGGGACGGGGGTACCCACGGTCTTCTGGAAGAGCCTCTCGGCGGAGGACGTGCGCGGGGGGTTCCTGGGCAGGGCGGTCATCTTCGACTGCGATATCCCGGTGGTCAGGGTGAAGAAGGAGCTCGACCTCGCCATCCCGGCCGGCCTGGCCGCGGCGGTATCCGGGCTGGCCGCCTTCGAGCGGAAGTTCGACGGGAACCTGAAGAAGACGCCGCGCCCACTGAAGGTGCGGAAGGACCGCTCCGCGTCGGCATTCATGGACGACTTCGAGGACAAGTACGTGCGGCTAGCGAACGAGCACAAGAACGACCGGGACGGCGTGGACGTGATATACACACGCGTTTCTGAAAACGTCCACAAGATAGCCCTGATCCATGCCGTAAGCAGGACCGGGACGATACCGAACGCGGTGACCCTTCCCGACGTGACCTTCGCGGCGGAGCTGCTCGACTGGAGCGTCCCCCGGACCGTAAGGAAGATCAGGGACAACATATCCTTCAACCCGCAGGACGCGTTCCGCCGCCGGGTGCTGAAGGACGGCAGGGAGCGGGGCTACCTCACGGCGAAGGAGATATACAGGCTGGCGCAGGACTGCACGGCGAAGCAGGTGGAGGACGCGCTGAGGCTGATGGAGACCGCCCAGGAGATCGAGAAGGGCTCCAGGGGCGCGGGCACGAAGATACAGCGGATCTATTACGTGAACGGATAGGCCGCGGAATGGAGGGGGACATGTCGCATCTGCTTTGTTTCGCCGCCGGGGTGGCGGCAAGCGCCCTGTTTTCGGCCCTGGCGCGCATGTTCCGCGGCCGCCGCGACAGGCCGCTCGAGTGGAGGCGCGAATGGCAGTGAAGGCGGATTATCGGGAGCACCGCGAGCAGACGGCGGTGATCCAGTGGATCAGGAGGAACCACCCCGAAGTGTTCTTCTTCGCGATCCCGAACGGGGGGCGCAGGGGCCTCGGCGAGGCGCTCCGGCTCAAGGCGGAGGGCGTGGTGCCGGGAGTGCCGGACATCTGCGTCGCCGCCGCCAGGGGCGGGTTCCACGGGCTTTATTTGGAGATGAAAAGGCCATGCGGGGGGACCGTTTCCCCCGCGCAGAAAGACGCGCTGTCGAGGCTGGACGCCGCCGGATACAGGACCGAGGTGTGCCGGGGGGCGGAGGCCGCGATAGGCGTGTTGAAGGAGTATTTTGATGATACACGCGATCGTTGATACCGCCGAGCTCCAGAAGGCCGTGAGGCTCGTCTCGGACGTGCCGGGGAACTTCGGTTCCATGCCCGTCCTGGCGAACCTCCTCCTGGAGGCGTCGGGCGGGAAGCTCTCAGTGACGGCGACCGACCTGGAGATCGTATTCAAGGCCACGGTCCCCGCCGAGACGCACACGGAGGGCACGGTGACCGTCCCCGCCAAGCTGTTCAGGGACATCTCATCCTCCCTCAACGGGGAGGTGACGATATCGGAGAGCGAGGACCACACGGTGGACATCAGCTCCGGCAGGTTCGCCTCCTCCATCCTGGGCCTGTCCCCGGATGATTTCCCCCGGACCGAGGTGGAGTTCCCGGAGCGGCTGGACCACCTGCCGGGTCCGCAGCTGGGGGACGCGATAGAGAAGGCGCTGTTAACGGTTTCCGCGAACACGGCGTCCTTCAACTTCAGCGGCATCCACATGGACGTGAGGCCGGGCGCCGCGACGATCTCGTCCAGCGACTCGTACCGCCTCACCCGGGTCTCCTTCGACGCCCCGGGATGCTCGACCGGGTTCGCGGCGCTGATTTCCAAGAAGGGCGCGGGGGAGCTCAAGGCCATGTGCGAGCGGACGGGCGAGATCGGGGTCTGCTGCGACTCCTCCTCGCTGGCCGCGGCGGCCCAAGGGCGAATCATCAGGACGAGGCTCCTCGAGGGGAGATTCCCGGACTGCACCGCGCTGGTCCCGTCCGGCGGGACGCCCGTCGCGCTCCCCAGGGCGGAGACGGCGGCCGCGCTCAAGCGGCTCTCGCATCTCACGGGACCCAAGAGCCGCACGCTGAAGCTGGACGCCGCGCCCGGAACCTTCGGCGTCTCCGTGGACAACCCGGAGCTGGGCAAGGCCTCGGAGGAGCTGGACATCGGATATTCCGGGCCGTCCTTCTCCGTCATGCTGTCGTCCGATCATCTGGCCGGGGCGATGAAGGCCCTGAAACGATCGGAGGAGTTCATCCTCTGGTACACGGACGAGAAGACGCCGCTCAAGGTCACCTCCAACCTCGAGCCCGGATTCGTCCTCGTCATATCCACTGTAACGCCGCGGGACGGGGGAGGGTTCAGATCGTGAGAAACGGCCCCCCCGACCACTGGCATTACCATCAGGTCTCGATAGAGGCGGTGCGGATGACCTCGGACGCCGACTGGCCGCTCCCCGCCGCGCGCAAGGGCCGCTGGACCGGATACGACGTCGCCGCCTGCATAGACGTGCCCGTCCGCATCGCTCCCGGGGAGCGGGCGATAATCCCGACCGGCTGGGCCTTCCACCTGCCCGACGGGTTCGAGCTCCAGATCAGGCCCGACTTCGACTGCGCGGTGCAGAAGACGCTGACCCTGGCCTGCTCGCCCTGCACGGTGGATTCCGTCTTCACGGGCGAGATCCTGCTTCCCGTGCTGAACTTCGGCCGGCTCCAGCAGCGGATAGATCGCGGGGACGTGCTGGCCAGAATCGCCGTCGTAAGGACCCTCGACGCGCAGTTCGAGCTGAGGGACGGCTTCGCGATGGAGGAAGGCCTGCCCAGGCCCTGCATCGCGGGGGACGGCCCGAGCCCTACCGAGTCGCCGGAATCGCCGGACACGCCGAAATCGCTTCCCACTCGCCACGACATCCTCGACTTCCTGTCCGAAAACGAGGGGGGCAAGGCGACGAGGACCGACATCTACAACCGCTTCAAGGGGAAGATCGGCAAGAATCTGGTCGCGTTCAACGCGGCGCTTCTCGGCATGATAGAGGACGGCCTCATCTCGTATGCCATAAAGAAGGCCGTCGGACGCGGCAGGCGGAAGACCTTCTTCTGGCTGGAATGCAAGTGGCCGCCGGAAAAGCGCCCGCCCTGGAAAGAGGCCGGGGACGGCGAGACGCCGTCGGGGGAGGTGTGACGATGGCCGGGGAACGGCGGGCCGCGAAGACCATTCACGCCCTGAGCGAGAGCCTGATCGGCGGGTTCGCCGTCCTGGCGGGCGACGCGAGGGAGGACGAGGCGGAAAGTGTGGCGGAAGCCGTCTGCAAGGTGGCTCCGCACGCGGCCTCGCCCTCCCCGCCCCCGCTCCGCTGGCTCAGGAATCTCCTCGATCGGGGCGACGGCGGGGGACGGGGCGACGGCCTGAGCCTGACGGATGAGGCCACGTCCCGAGGGACGGTGTACCGGATAGGCTCCCTTTCGGCCCCGCTTCATGCGGAGATACTGGTCGACAGGTCGCCCCTGGGAACCTGGCTCCTGTTTTCCGTAAGGCGTGAGGATGCCGCGCTGTTCGTGTTCAATGCCGCCGCGGACGATCTGGCTCCGCGGCGGGCAGGCGAGGGGGACGCGTCCCCGGAGGGAGGAGACGGATCGTGAAAGGCAGTCACGGGAAATGCAGGCCCGGAAGGGTCGACGGCGAGAAGGTCATAGGCGGCATCGGTGTCGTCATAGTCATCGCCTTATTAGTCCTCCTGATCTACACGCTGGCCCGCGGGCTGTACCGCGAGGCCGCCGACCTGAAGCGCATGCCGATGGTCCCATTCTACATGTGCTACGGCGGGCACGAATTCTACATGTACCGGGACAAGAGGACCGACGAGCTGGGCGTCGCCATGATTCACGACGTCACGGAGAACGGCTACGAGCCCCGGAAATGCGACGGCACGCCCGGCGGGATGCTGGAGATGAACAGGATAGGAGAAAAGGAATGAGCGAGTCCAAGGAATATCTGGAGAGCCTGATAGCCGAGGCGCTGAGGCTTATCGGGGAAGGGATCGCGGTGGCGCCGGTGGATGGCTGGAACAAGTCTCCCCGCATTCCCTGGGTAAGGTACCAGTCGAAATTGCCGACGGCGGACGAGGTGAAGGCATGGTTCGCGACGCCGTCGGCGAGGCCGGGAGAAATGCTCAAGCTGGCCATAGTCTTCTCTCCGCTGTCGGGGGGGGCTGTGGGCTCTGGACCTGGACGGGGACAACGCCCTGAAGTGGGCAGACGCCAACGTCCCCGAGACGTCCTGGCGCGTGAAGACGCCGCGCGGCGAGCACCGGTATTTCAGGATGCCGGAGGACT
Source organism: Deltaproteobacteria bacterium (assembly GCA_031263485.1). Taxonomy (GTDB): domain Bacteria; phylum Desulfobacterota; class Desulfarculia; order Adiutricales; family Adiutricaceae; genus JAIRZX01. The sequence goes on from JAISFS010000086.1 coordinate 15,794, forward strand.
CCCCCCTGGCCGAATACCCGAGGTCGTGGTCCAACTTGGTGCCCACCCTGGAGCCTCATGCGGAGGTGGCCGTCCAGGGACTCGGGGAATGCGCGATCGTCCCGCCAAGCAGGACGAACCGCGACGCTTACGAATGGATTCAGCCGAAAGGCGCGCGTCCCGCGACGTGGGGGGCGGGGCTCCTCGTGCTCCTGAAGGAGCTCTGGGCATTACCAAGGCCAAGATGACGGTGCCGAGCTGGACGGCAGGACGTGGAAGGAGATGCCGAAATGTGCAGGCTGAAGGACCGGCGCGGAAGACGGCCTTACGATGACGAGTATGTGCCTTCAGAGCCGCCGCCCATGTGCAGGGGCTTGGTTTTCGAGGCCAGGGGGGACCGCGACGGCGCGTATTTTTCGCTGACCGCTTTCGGGGGCATGGCGTTGGAAGTGAAGGCGTTCGGCCTGGCGGATTGGCCGCTGTTCGAGGGAGCCGCGGAGACGGTGAGGATAAAGGTCGATGATCCGCGGGCGCTTCGGTCCCTGAGCTCATGCCTGGAGGAAGTGGCCAAGTCGCTGGAGAAGAGGCTGAAGGAGGTTGAGGGTTGACAGAATTTTTTCATTACACGAAAGATCCTGACCTGGCGATAGACGTGAACCGGGAATACAAGACACGCAGGATCAAGCCTTCAGGATTCTGGGTATCCGTGGGGGACGCGTGGAAAGAATGGTGCGAAGAGGAGGAATTCCATCCGGAAAGGCTTGAGCACGTGTACGGCGTGGACATCGACATGTCGGGGTTTTTGACGGTCAACGACAGGGAAACGATAACCGCGTTGTACGAGGAATTCCCGGACGCCGGGAACGACTCACCCAAGGTTTCCATAGGGACTTTCGTCGACTGGGGAGCCGCGGCCTCGCGGTACGCCGGACTGCTTTTCAGCCCTTACGACAAGTGGCTGAATGACTGGCGGGACCTCCCCATATGGTGGTACGGCCTGGACTGCGCGAGCGCGGTGGTGTTCGACCTGACGGCTATCAAGTCCCTGGAGAAAAGGGAGACGTCATGACGATGAAGAAGCTTGCGGACTGCCTGAAGGCGGCGAAACACATCAGGCGCATCCTGAAGCGTGAAGACTCGGAAGATGTCGACACGGCGCTTGAATACCTGGACGTCATCAAGGACAACATAAACGTCATGCTCCAGGGCCAGAAGCCGGTGCGACACCTGCTCGATGAGGCCCAGGAGGCGGCGAATCGCATCGAGCATCTCCTGGCTGATGACGAATACATATGGAAAAGGTTCGTCATCTTCGAGGGGTATGACAGGCTTGACGAAATCGGGGCCGCGATAAGGGCCGCGCTCAAGGAGGCAATTGAAAGGGAGGAGAAGACATGACGCCCTTGAAGATAGCCTTTTCCGGACCGAACGGCGAGGACAAGACCAGCGCGTTCATGGATTTGGGCTCGCTTCTGGCGAAGAAGGGAATACACGTCTACCATTCGTTTTCCGTATTGCTGGACGAGCTCCCCCTGGACACGGCTTCCATGACCCCGGAATTCATGCGCGAGGTCTGGACCGCCCAGATCGATATGGAGAAGCGGGCCGCGTCCAAGGAAGCCGAGGTCGTGATTCTCGGAAGCTCGCTCATGGACGTCCTGTGCTATTCCGCCTGGTATCGCACCAGGCCGCTCGGCAGGGACTGGACGTGGATGCGGGACGCCATGAGCTTCTTCCGCAGCGACGGTGTATACGGCTACGACCAGATCTATCTCACCGGAGAGTCGAGGGAGAGCATCGATTACGGCATGACGGACGAAAGGGAGGCCTGGCGATCGGAGATGGAGGTCCTTTTCCATCACATGTGGATGTCGTTTTTCATGCTGAAACACGTAAGGAAGGAGCGGGTTCCGTGGTCGAGGTACTGGAGCCATTTGGCGGAGGCGGTGGACGAGATAAAGGCCATGCTCAGGGACGGGGAAGGAGGGGCGCGGTGACTCCGCTGAAGATTGCCTTTTCGGGCGTACACAGCACGGGCAAGACGACGGCGGTGAACGCGCTCGCCGAGCGCTATTCCGGGACGGGGATGCGCGTCGTGCGGATACCCGAAATCGCGCGGTCCTGCCCCTGGCCGGTCAACCGGGCCGCGGGGGCCGAGGCCCAGCGTTGGATTTTCCACAGGCAGATGACCGCCGAGCTGGAGGCCGCGCACGAGGCCGCAGGGGACGGAGGGGACTCCCTGATACTCTGCGACCGCACCGCGCTGGACAGCCTCGTCTATTCCAAATGGCACGAGGAGCGATCCCGCGGAGGCCTCGGGGCGAAGAGCTGGGCCTGGGTCCCCGTGATCCAGCATTATTTCAAGGCCGTCTGCCTCCCTTCATACGACGCGGTGTTCGTCACCTGCCTCCGGGGGGGCGCCGCCGAGGACGGGTTCAGGGACACGGACACCGTATGGCAGCAGAGGATTCACCTCATGTTCGACTCTGCGTGGGGCGAGATCAGGCGGCAGATGGAACTGTTCGGGCGGACGAAGCCGCTGATCCTGGACTACACGACGATTGAGGACGCGGAGCGGGAGATAGACATGCTTCTCCCGCCGGGCAGGAGGCCCCCTCTTAGGACTGCGAAAAAACACGCGTGATTCGTGATCAGGCGACCGCCATCCGGGATCAGCTCGAAAACCTGATTGAAGAGGACGCGGAGGACACATGAGCGGATATCTTCCCCCTATGGACTACTCCAACGCGATCATGATCGATCCGAGGGAATTGCGGTCGCTCAGAAGAAGGGAGGCGAACATGAAGCCGCTGAAGATAGCCTTCTCCGGCGCACACGGCACGGGCAAGACCACGGCGGCCAGGTCGCTCGTGAAGCTCCTCCGGAAGGAGGGATACGGCGGGACGCTGGTCGCCGCGACCGCCAGGTACTGCCCGTTCCCGATCAACCGCGAGGCCACGCCGGAGGCCCAGAAGTGGATCTGGGACAGGCAGGTGGAGGCAGAGGCGGAGGCGATGAGTCACGGGGAGCGTCAGGGGCTGGAGTTCGTGGTATGCGACCGGACGATCATGGACAGCCTGTGCTACACGTTTTGGCATAGGGAGAAGGCCCGCGCCCTGGAGGGATGGACCAGGTCCGATCCGGGGAAGGCGACGCCCATTACCGCTTGGGACTGGATAAGGGACAAGACGAACGAGTTCGTGAAGGAACACCTCCGCGGCTACGACCTGATCTGGCTGACAAAGCCGGACAGGCGGCCCCTGAAGGAGGACGGGGTCCGGGACGCGGACAAGGGATGGCAGACGGAGATCGCGGAGATATTCGGGAACAGCTGGCACTCGCTGAAGGAGTTTATCGACCACTGTACGGACAAGCCACTTCCGGCAAAAACCTTCAGGGGAGCCGGGAAGTCTGCGGAGGACGTGTTGGCCTTGCTGAAGGCAGAGAAGGAGTAGACACATGGAGTTAAAGAAGTACAGGGAAAAGGCCAAGAGTTTTTCGGCTGTCCAGATATCGAAAGAGAACATCGGCGACGTTTTGTTGTTTTTGATGGAACAGAACAATAACAGAATTGATTTGTGTTTTGGCGACAGGAATCATCATCTAGGAATCGAATTGGGGTCCTGGCTGGTGGATAGAGACGGCCAAGGCACAAAAATAGAAAAACGTTTCGAGGTCGTACGGGACCAAGAGTTCCGTGAGGTCAACGAGGAGGTCAAGTGATGCCGGTAAGACTGTACGAGCCCATAGACCGCGAGACGGTCATACGGAAGATAGAGGCCGCCGGGCGCGTGTGCTACCGGAGCGAGCCGTCCCCGGACCTGGAGGGCGCTGCGGCATTCGTGAAGAGGCTGGTGGACAAGGGGCACGAGTCGGTGCTTGAGCACGTGAGCGTGACGATGATAATCGACTGCTCGCGGGCCTGCTCGCACCAGCTGGTCAGGCACAGGCTGGCGTCCTTCAGCCAGGAGAGCCAGAGGTACACCAAATACGCCGATGAGGATTCGCTGGACTTCCGCATGCCGGAGTTGACGAATATGGATGACCCCCATCACTACTGGAGGTGCCAGTTCAATAGCGTCTACGTCCGTGCGCACAGGGTCTACCTGGAGGCGGTAAATCGCGGCATCAAGCCCCAGATGGCCCGCCTGGTGCTTCCGAACGCGGCCATGACGAAGCTTTTCACGACCATGAACCTGCGGCAATGGCGGCACGTCATAGCGCTCCGCACCTCCGAGGCCGCCGACGACGAGATCCGCGAGCTGTGCCTGGAGATACGGGCGATTTTCAGGCGGAGCCTGCCGGAGGTGTTCGGTGACTGAGCTGTCTGCCGTCCATATGCTCGTTTTCGTGGCGTCCCTGCTCGTCATATCGCTCGTACTCGAGCGCCTGAAAAGGTCGATGACGCGCTCCGGCAGGCCGATCGACGACGGGGACGTCCGGAACGGGACGGCGGGCGACTGCCCGGAGACCGGGGCCGAGGCCGGGGCCGGGGCGAAAGGGAAGATGATGAAGACGGAACCCGTCGGCGGGCTGACCGGCCCGAAACCTTTCCTCAAGTGGGCGGGCGGCAAGTACCGGCTCCTGCCAGTCATCCGCGCGAACCTGCCCGAGGACTGGCGCGAGCTGACCTACTTCGAGCCTTTCCTGGGCGGCGGGGCGGTCATGCTCGGGCTTCAGCCCCACTGGCCGAACGTGAACGACCGGAACCACGATCTCATCGATGCCTTCAACGCCGTGCGGTTCCAGATGGACCTCCTGCTCGGGCGCCTGGAGGAGCTCTGGAAGGATCTTTCGGAGGAGCGCTACTACGAGATCCGCGGGATGGACCGCGAGGAGGGTTTCAGGCGGCTTCCCACGTACGTCCGCGCGGCGAGGCTCATCTACCTCAACCGCACCTGCTACAACGGGCTTTACCGCGAGAATTCCAAGGGCCGCTTCAACGTGCCCTGGGGAAGGCGCACGGACGTCAAGTTCCCCTCCGAAAGCAGGTTCAGGGCGGTCGAGGCGTACCTGAAAAGGGAAGAGCCCAGCCTCTCCTGCATCGACTTCGCCTCATTCCTCGCCAACGCCAGGGAAGGCTCCTTCGTTTACCTGGACCCGCCCTATCTCGGCGGCTTCGCGGGCTACCAGAGCGGCGGCTTCGGCGATGTCGAACACCTGCGGCTCCGGAATGTTTTCGGAGAGCTCGACTCCAGGGGGGCGAAGTGTCTCCTGAGTTACCCCGACAACGAGATCGTCCGCAAGCTCTACGAAGGGTACCGCATGATCCCCGTATCGGCCCCGAGGTCGATCAGTCGGGACGGCGGGGGGCGGAAGCCCGTGGCGGAGCTGCTGATCCGGAACTATTAGAAATGGAGGATGGGATGACAGTCGACGAGATGATGGAGGCGGCCCGCAAGGGCACCTTGCCGCCGGACTTCAAAGACTGGGAAACCAGGAATTCCAACGGATTGTCGGTCGCGCACATGGCGGTTATTTGGAGGCGTCTGCCGGAAGGATTCGACAGATGGGAGATTGCCCTGAATACGGGTTGTTCGGTAGCGCACGAGGCCGCCGTCTTCGGGGATCTACCGGAAAGCTTCAGCCGATGGGACATCGCGGACGAGGACGGCTGGACAGTCGCTCACGTCGCGGCAAGGTACGGGACGCTCCCCGCAGGATTCGACCGATGGGACATCGCGGACAACGAGGGCTTCACCGTCGCGCATTCGGCCTCGCAGCACGGCAAGCTTCCGGCAGGATTCGACAGATGGGATTTGACGGACATGCACGGGCGCACCGTAAGGGACGTCATGCAGGAGGATT
>JAISFS010000096.1 GCA_031263485.1 Deltaproteobacteria bacterium
CGCGGCATTCGGAGTCCCCGCGGCATTCGGAGTCCCCGCGGCATTCGGAGTCCCCGCGGCATCCAGAGAATATCCCGACCAGCGAACCGACGAACACCCTGGTGGACATGGCCAGCCGCCAGCGGCTGTCGAAAAGATTGCCGAGGAATTCAGGCGTCATTGCCTCGCCGTACACCTCTGTCACCTGGATTCGTTCGTCCTCGACCATGCCGTGCGCGCACGCGAGCGCGGCCTCGACCGGGATGGCAAACTCGGCCCAGCTTTCGGGGATGGCACCGAGGAGCGAGGTCTCCCCGAGCCCCGCCCGATCACCATGACGGTCATACGGCGATCGGCCTGTACTCTGTCATGCAGCCGTACGCCGTAATTCGCCAGTCTCCGGTGGCGTGAAGTCGAGCCGGAGGCCCGGCCAAGCAGGCTGTTGGATACAGGGATTTTACTAATGACATGAGAACGAATTGGTAGACAAGGGGAATCCCCTCCACGACCACCCGATTCATGCCAATGCCGCCGCGATTTATGCAACAGCATCCCGGCCGAGTGCGGCAGGTATCCAGGCCGCGTAGACAGCAAACTCTAGCGCCGCTCCGAGACTCTTCCCGTACACGGACCCGAAAAACCGTCTGGACACCAGGACGCAGGAATAACTACTCGCCCGCAATCCCTAGGTGCAGGGCCACCTTATCCTGACCCGGTTTGACGGGCTCCTTGACCCGGACCTTTACGGCTAATCGCCTTCCCTTCAGGTGTCCCGTGCGGCGTCCGCCCCTGTACCTCGCGTACGGCTCGGGCGACCCCTTTGTCTCCTTCGGTACCGCCGACCTCTCCCCGAACCTGGCGTGCGACACACCGGGCCCATCCATCAGGCTGGCGGTATCCCTAGCCGATTCCGCCATGCCGGTCTCCCTATCCGCAGGGCACCGGATAGTTATCCCTGATATGCATGATGGATTCGCAAAAAGTCACGAAACAGTGATAAGCATCTCCGCCCCGCGGTTTCCAGATTGGCTGAGCCGCACAATAGCCTCCAGGGGCCGGCTCCGCCTCACGGACCCCGGATCGGGGCCTCCGCACAATAGCCACTGGCGTAGGCCTCCGAGTCGATGTGGCAGAGCAACTGCACCCGGCACGGCGGCTCCTCACGGTGGCACCCTGATAGCTGAGTAAGTTGCTGGTGAAGGGGGCAAATCTTCCTCTCTATCAGGGAAACTCTGGACTTTTTGCGAACGCATCATGCATGACAATCCACAAATTGCCCAAACGTAGGGCTATTTTTTTTCGTCGAGGACCGCTATCCCGGCCCTGTACCGTCGCGCCCGCGGAGGATACGCAGACGGGTGCGGCTGTGTCGGACCCGGCCTCATTTAGGTAGGGCCGGAAGGGTTGTGCGGAAAAACGTAATGTGGTAAATTTCAACCGTCCCGGGCTAACGGCGCCCGCGGCTGGGAGGAAAAGATGGCGAGAAACGAGTTCGCCGCGCGTCTCGCGCGACGCAGGGTGGAGCTGGGGTATTCGCAGTCGAGGATGGCCAAGGAGCTCGGGATGGTGCCGTCGTCCATACACGGTTACGAGGCCGGTGCGCGGGAGCCGTCTCTCGACAGGCTCCTGGAAATTGCCGGGCTTCTCGGATGCACCACCGACTGGCTTCTCGGCATCGAGGGACTGACCTCGGAACGAGCCAAGGTCCCCGCCTGGGCGAAGGGGGTGGCTGCGGACCTGGCCGTGATCGGAGGGAAAAGGGAGCGCGAGGCGGCGAAGACGTTGATAGGGGCGCTTGCCCGCCACAAGCCGTAGGGGGGAAAGCCGCAGGCTTGCCCGCCACAAGCCGTAGGGGGGAAAGCCGCAGGTTTGCCCGCCTCACCGGACGGGATGATGTTCTCCCCGTACCAGGCATATTCGAGATAATTTCTCCCCTGTACACATGGTCCCTGCGGCGGCACTCCCGACTTCGCCCCATGATTTTTTTGTAGCCAGGACACGGATCACGGAACACACACCGTCGGCTAGTGGCACGGTATTTTTTGCCGCGCATGTTTAGCGGTGTTTTCTTTTAGCGTAATTTGTCGCCTGTTTTTTCCCAGGCGTTGTTCCAGTTAAACGGCGTTGTCTCATTCCATGCTTCCAATATCCTATGACATACGACTCGGTTCTTCAATCATCCCGATATACGGTTTTGGAATCTCAGGAGAAAGATGCATGTCTGATATTACGTTCGATACCGCATCGAAATAGGCCGAACCTCTTGGCGGGACGTATTCAAGGGGCACACCCAAAATATTCAGTTCCGTCTGGAATATCTCAAACGTCCGTCATACGCATAAATTAATTACTGGACGGCATTCGCATTGATTCGCTCTTTAGGCTTACCGGAGCAACGCGTTTCAACGTTGCAGATGCGCCAGCCCACGGACACTCGCCGATCCCCACACCCGGGCATGCGAGCGCGTACCGATGCCGACTACGCCCGTATCCGCTCCGGACGGCGGCGCGATACATCCGAACGATCACCGGCAGATCGCGGCGGTCATGCCTCTCGATTACGTCCGCCCTTCAGGCTCCCCCGAGACGATACACCGCCAAGGAAAGCGCGCGACCGGGCGATGAGATTCGACTCCCCTGTCGTGAGCTGCGGCGAACGCCTCTGACAGGGAGCTAACGCCTCTGACAGGGAACCCTTGCCTGCAAGCCTGCGGAGACTTCCCTCGATGCGATTTGATTTTCTCGGCAACAGCCAGCCTTACATCGCCCCGATCCGATTAGAGGTTTGCGCCTCGCCCATACTCCACGCCGGACAGCCATGTCCAAGGGGGAGCAGGCCGCCAAAATTCCAGTGCTGGCGCGACCTTCGGCATGAAAAATCCCCATCTGCGCGACAGGGTGACGATCATTCGACCCCGCAAAAACGCACCCTGAGAAACGCTCGGAGAAAGCTCTTCGTGATCATCGCTGTCGGACACTAGCCTACCCCACACAGGCAGACACCTGCAGACACCTCTCTGACTCAGGCTCGTTGTGATAAAGATGAGATATGTGTTAAAAAGCGCGAATCGAACTTCACGGAACGATTTACTTCTTCACCCTAAATCATGACTCTAACGCATCTGCATTAACCATAGCGCATCCGCATTAGCCATAGAATCGATTTTTCGCTCAATCTGACCTTGAAGTTCAGTCAGGCCGGCCGACAAGCGCCCTTGCCCATCTCTTCAGACGGGGAAGGGCTTTCCCGTAGCCCTCAAGGACGACGAACTGGCAACAACCGTAATCGCAGTCTGCTGCGAGACCTTGGCTGGAAGCGATCGACAGTCTTTCTGGTCGTCGATCTTGAAAGCATGCGGCATGTCATCAGAATTTCCGGGTTTGCCGCAGAAGAATGACAATCTTGCATGGGAGAGGGGAAAAGCGCGCGTAATATTGTCTAATAAGCCAATGTGACAAGGTCAAGACAAAAAAGCATGTTCCCATCGGAAACGCCGGCTCTTCACCATTCGCGCCATATCGCCTTGCATCTTCAAGTTCCCTTATGATCGCCTCGGTCCTGCGCCGCGACTTTCGCCGTTCAAAGATCCTGGCGCAGAAGCCGATAGTAATTGATACGAAATACTGGACCATATTCTCCTTGTTATCCTCCGCCCCATTCGCCATGACCGACTCGCATCCGAACTACTTGCAAAAATCCCTGACGCAGGAAAATCCGAACATGGCCTGCCTCTTCTCATGTTCGGACACTATCCGGCTCGCTTTCCTCCCGGAGAGGAGATTCAGCAGTTTCGGCCTTGCGTCGTCTGGACCTGATCCCGTCTCCCTGACGATCTTGCCGATTGTCCAGCCCTTAACCAGAAATAACGCCCGGAGCAGCTCCGCCTGGGAATCAGGGTCATTCCTGTTCTGCGAAGACGATACCCTGGAATAAACGACGCTACGATCCTCGTGGTCCGACTCCCAGCTGACGGCATGATCCGGATCAGGCCCTAACAATATGGTTCCCGCGGAAAGCCGAACAGCTCCCTCTATCTGTCCGCGACGGGACATCCTCCAGGCGATCTGCTCTGTTATCCCGAGTACCCGAGCCCACCTTGAAAGTTTCGTATGTCACCACCTTTTTTAAATTCACCAAGATAAGCGACTAAATTTGACTTTAAGCGATAAAAATTTTAATGTCCAGCTTTTATACCCTCCAGCTTGCATGTAGCCTGGTGACACTCGCCACCGGCAGAGTAACTTCCTTCCCCGCCATTGCCGTTCCCGACCGCCGCCTGACACCTGGCCAGACGCCGGGGCTTTCGGACGGGGGTCATCCGTGTTCGGGATTCGTCGCGATTCACGCTTGCCCATCTCCGTTCTGGCGAGAGGGCCGTGAACGGATACCGCCGAAAACCAGCGAAGGATGCCGCCGCCGCGCCAACATGCCCCCGAGGCCGAATCTGGCCGCCCCCCTGAACGAGGCGGTCTGGCTCCGGGCGAAACCCGTTCCGGCCCTCTCGGGCCATCGGCGCCCCTCCGCAGGCCCGGACACGCGGGAGGCCGCGACCCGCCGCCCCGACCCCGCTCGGATGACACGCCCCCGGGTTAGCCCGGGACACTGGCCGTCCGGCCCCGCGCCGACGCGCCCTTTCCCGAAGGGCGCGTTCCCTCTTGAAATTCCGGCCCGTCCCGGTGCATAATATGTCGCCCGGGGGTACATGTCCCCAACCATTCGGAGGTAGACGACTTGAAAGGCCCATACCAGGCAGGTAGCCAAGCGCGCCCTGGCCGGTCCCGCGGAGGGGATCCCGCCCGGGGCGCGGCCCGACCGGCCTTTGCCCGGCTCCAGGTCCCCCTGGGATCCTCCCCGCTCCCCGAAGAGCCCCGCCCGGAAACCGCCCTTTCAAGGGCGTTTCTTATTTTCCGGGCCTGGGCGTCCTCAGGACTTTCGCCGGCCCCCGGCCCGCAACGGGCGGGTGAAGGTGAGCGTCCATGAAGGTCTCCGACGTCCTGGCCGTCATCGACTCGATCGCGCCCTTCTGCCTTGCGCTGGACTGGGACAACTCGGGCCTTCAGGCGGGCGACCCGGACAGGCGGGTCGCTAAGGCCGCGGTCGCGCTGGACCCGTCCCCCGAGACCGTGGACTCGGCACTGGCCGCAGGGTCCGATCTACTGATCACCCACCACCCTCTCATCTTTGCCCCCCTCAAGTCCCTGGCCTCGGGACGCCCGCAGGCCGAAGCTCTCCTGAAGGCCGTCAGGGCCGATCTGCCTGTCATCTCCGCCCACACCAACTGGGACGCTGCGGGCATGGCCCCCGCCCTGGCGGAGCTTCTGGAATTGAAACCCGAAGGCTTTATTGAGCCGGTCTCGGCAGATCTCCTGAAAATCGTGGTCTTCGTGCCGCCGGGCTCGTTCGGGCAGGTCTCGGAGGCCCTCTTCGACGCGGGGGCCGGGGAGATAGGCGCGTATACCCGCTGTTCCTTCCGCGCCGAGGGCCTGGGCGGATTCCTGCCGCCCGAGGGATCCGACCCTTACATAGGCTCGCAGGGCGTCTACACCGAGACCGCCGAACACCGCCTGGAAGCCGTGCTGCCCTCCTCCCTCCGCGACCGTTGCGCCCGGGCGGTCCGCGCCTCGCATCCCTACGAGGAGCCGGCCTTCGAGTTCTACCGCGTGGACATCCAGGGGGCCTACGGCTTCGGGATCGTCGGCGTCTGGGATCCGCCGAGGGAGCCGCTCCCGTGGATAGCTGGACGCCTCGGCAAATCCTGCCTCACGCTCGCCGGACCCGTCCCGGACAAGGCCTCGCGGGTGGCGCTCCTCCCCGGCTCCGGCGCCTCCTACCTCCCCCGCGCCAAGGCGGCTGGATGCGAGCTTCTCGTTACCGGCGACCTCACCCACCACCAGGCGCTTCTGGCCCGCGAGCTCGGAATCGGCGTTGTGTCCGCCGGCCACCACGAGACCGAGACGCCGGGATGCCGCAGGCTCATGCTCGAGCTCGCCAAGAGGGCCCCGGAGGTGTCCTTTTCCATGATCCGGGAAGAATCCCCCATGCCTGTCTGGAGGGCGCCCTGAATCCTGCCCCGCCGGTGGCGCCGTATGGCTGCCCCCGGCGGGTTTTTTAGCCGGGGGCCACAACTGAGAGCCGCCGGACCTCCGCCCCGGAGCGTTGCCTGGCCCGTCAGGCCCTGATCCTGACCGAACTTGCCGTAAACAGTCATTGCCCTTACGCTCCTTGCCTTTACAGTCATTGCCTTACCGTCATTGCTTTACGGCCCTTGCCTTACGCTCCTTGTCTTTACAGTCATTGCCTTACGGTCATTGCCTTACGGTCATTGCTTTACGGCCCTTGCCTTACGCTCCTTGCCTTACGGTCATTGCCTTACGGTCATTGCTTTACGGCCCTTGCCTTACGCTCCTTGACTTACGGTCATTGCCTTACGCTCCTTGACTTACGGTCATTGCCTTACGGTCATTGCCCGAACGGTCCCCGTCCAAACCGATCGCGCGGCGCCTCACCACGGCGTCCGTTTGGCATCGGGTACCCGCAATTCTTCGCCGTCGCCTCCGTCCCGAAACGGTCAGACGCGGCGCCCCCGGCCACAGGGTTCCAGCCCCTGGCCGCAACCTCCGGGCCCATGCCCACTGGCCAAGGCCCCCATGGCCTTCGGCGGCCCCATGCCGCCTCATGCCTTTACTGGCACGGTTTTATTTCCGCGATCCGGCCCGCGTCCCGCGCGGCGGGCCCGGGGACTTGCCTGCGGGCCTCAGGCCTGCGGTTCATAGGTGAGAGAAGTGCAAGAGGTCATCGCGAAGTTCATAGAGCTCCAGAAGCTGGAGGACGAGATTATCGCCGCCGAAAGGATCCTGGAGGAAGGCCCCAGACAGCTCGCCGAGTCACAGGAGAAGCTGGACGGCGTGAGAGCCGCCCACGACGACATAGCCTCGAGACTCGCGGAAGCCAGGGCGGGCTTGAAAGTCCTGGAAGAGGAGCTCGCGAAGCTCAAGGACCTCAAGGAGGGCAACCGCCTCCGCGCCACCAAGGCCAACGACGAGAGGTCCTACAAGGCGGTCCTCTCCGAGCAGGACACCATAAAGAAGCTCACCGGCGAGAACGAGGAGGGCACCCTGACCGCCATGGAGGAGATTGACCGCCTCCAGGAGGCCCTGCCCCCCGCCGCCAAGCTGCTGAAGGAGTCCGAGGCCGCCCACGCCAAGCTCTCCCGGACAGTACGCGCCCAGGTGACGGAAGCCGAGGCGGCAGTGTCATCCAGGCGCGGGGTGATAGACGGGATGCTCGCGACCATCGACCCCGCCGCGGCCGAACATTTCGTGAACTCCGCCAAGGCCCACAACGGCAAGGCCATGGCCCCCGTCACCGAATCGACCTGCCTGGCCTGCCGCATGCGCATCCCCCCCCAGCTCTACAACGAGCTCCAGGGCCACACCAAGATCATGCTCTGCCCCAGCTGCGCCAGGATCATGCATTTCGTGCCGCCTCCCCCCAAGGAGGAGCCCTCCGCGAAATCGGCCGCGGCCAAGCGCCCGAAGAAGGCCGCCCCTAAGCCCGCCGGCCGCACCGCCGAAGGCTGACCGGCCGCCGTCCCGTGCCACGCCCGCCCACAGCGGCGGTTGCCCCCCGCGCCGCCGAGCCCCGCGAACGCCTTGCGGCCCTGGCGGGAATCCCTGTCCTTGCGGCCCTGGCACTTGTCGGGGCGGCTCCGCTCGCGGCCCAGCCGCCCGCAGACGCCACCCCCGCCGTAAGCGCGGATGTCGGACGGCCACAAACGCACTCCCCGGAGGCCACCGCCGCCGCTCCCCATCACGGCATCGACCCCGATGCCGCCCCGCCCTCTCCCCATGAAGAGGGCGCCGCGGGACTTACCGGCCAAAGAGACAGGACTGTCCAACCCACGTTCGGCGCATTGCCCGGGGAGACGCCCCGGCCTGCGATGGGGCCGCCTTATCCTCCACGGCCTCTGGCTCCCCAAGCTCCAGCGGCTCCGCAGCCGACTCCCTCATCGCAGCCGTACCCATCGGGGACTCCGGCTACCCTGGCTCCTATTGAGGCTCGATCCCCCTCAGCCGGACCGACATCATACCCGTCAGGGTCCCAGGCGATGCCGACCCAGGCTATGCCGTCCCAGGAGACGCCTGGCCAGGCGGCGCCGCCCGTTCCGGTCGCGCCGGCCTATCCGGCCGTGATTCTCCCCTCCCATCCCCTGGCCGAGCAACCGCCTCCATACCCCAGGGCCGTCCACTGGCGCGACCGCCCGGCCCGGGTCGCGCCCTGCCCGCCGCTGGGGGTCCCGACGGGCCCCTTCGGCAGATCCTGGGAGGGCACGGTCCCCCTGCCCCCGGGCATCCGGGTGCCCGACTCGGGCACGGCGGAGGAGATCCTGGAGGCGTTCCTCAGGATACCCTACCGGAAGGACGGGGCCGTCTCCGCTGACGGGAGGCATACGCTGTGGGCAGATCAGACGAGGACCTTCAAGGGCCCGGGGCTCAACTGCAGCGGCTTCATGTCCGCCGCGACGAGGTTTCTCCTGGGCGTGAACTTCGATCTGGACGAGGTGAGGCGCGACGTGCTCGCGGACTCGCTGCCGGGATCCCCGTTGGGGGAGGACTGGGACTTCGGACTCGACGCGGCCCTGAACCTCGCGGGCGAGGGCGCGGCGATCTTCCCCTGGCGGGGGGAGTACGGGAGGACGGAGGACGCGTCGGGCAGGCCCCTGGGCCTGGGCGCCGACACCGACTCCCCGGCCCTGGAGGAGGCCCTCGCCCGGCTGGCGCCCGGCGGGCTGTACTTCTTCGCGCTGTCCAAGCCGGACCGCCGCTTCCCGGGGGGCCTCAGCTACTACCACAACGGCATCGCGCTTGCCTCCCCCGACGGCGGCGTCTCCCTGTACCACGCCACGGCGAAGGCGGGCGTCCACCGCATGCGCCTCGGCACCCCCGCCGGGCTGGCCACGTTCAGGAGGTACTACCCGGCGACCCGCTCCGGCAAGCGCCGGATAGTCTTCATCGAGGCCGGCCCACCCTCCTGCGGCCCGCCCCCGACGCTCCTGGACGTAGGCGCGCGCCATCCCCCGGGAGCCTTGCCAGGCCCGGAGGGCGCCCCCGGCGCGGCAGGGCCGCCTCAGTCCGCGCCGCCGCCCGAACCCCCCGGCCGATCCCCCCTGTCCGCGCCTCCCGGGGCACCGCCCAACCCGGCGGCCCCGACGCTCCTGCCGCCACCGGCAGATCCGGCGACCAGAAGCCAGGCGCCTGCGGCGCCGTAGCCTGCCTTCGCCCGGCTCGGGGCGCTGGACGCGCGTCAAAGCCAGTGCCGCCAGGCGCGAGACGCGGGACGCGCGGCATGGCCCGTCCCGCCAGGCGCGGGACGCGCGGGCCAAAGCGCACCGATGCCCGTCCGTGCCTCAGGGAGGCTTCCAGGCCCGCCCCGCTACCGCCCGCCGGATCCGACCGGCCTTCGGGCCGCAAGGCCGAAAGTGATAGCCTCAAGGCCGGGTTTGGGCTATAATTGCCTGTCCTGCACGTCCATAGTTGTTTATCGACACCCCGGCCCACGAAACCTTCCGTCCATAGCAATCATGGTGCGTGCCCAAGGCCGTGATGCGCAAGAATATCGTTTTCATGATCATCTCTCCAGACGGGGCCCCGCTGGCGTTCAGGCCGCGAGCCCCGCTCAGGGGCCCGACGCTCTGACGCGGGGCCTTAAGCCGCAGAGGCGGCTTAAGGCCCCGCGCCGCTAAACCCTTCGTCACGCCCGGGCCCCGGCCTGCCCCGCTTAACCCCTCGACCAGTCCGGACCTAGGTCTGCCCCGCTCCCGCACCAGGAGATTCCCATGAGCCCCAACGCCCCCTTCTCCTTCCAGGAGGTCATCCTGGCCCTGACCAGGTTCTGGACGGAGAAGGCCTGCCTTATCCACCAGCCCTACGATACCTTCGTGGGGGCGGGGACATTCCACCCGGCGACCACCCTGAGGAGCCTGGGCCCGGAGCCCTGGCGCACGGCATACGTGCAGCCATCCCGCAGGCCCACGGACGGGCGCTACGGCGAGAACCCCAACCGCCTCCAGCACTACTACCAGTTCCAGGTCATCCTGAAGCCCTCGCCCCTTAACTCCCAGGAGATCTACCTGGAGAGCCTGAAGGCCCTGGGCATCGATCCCCTGGACCACGACATCAGGTTCGTGGAGGACAACTGGGAGTCGCCGACCCTGGGCGCCAACGGCATCGGCTGGGAGGTCTGGCTGGACGGCATGGAGGTGACGCAGTTCACCTACTTCCAGCAGGTCGGCGGCTTCGAGCTCAAGCCCATCTCGGTGGAGTTCACCTACGGCCTCGAACGGCTGGCCATGTACCTCCAGGGCGTGGACAACGTCTACGAGCTGGACTGGAACGGGCACGTGCGCTACGGGGACGTCCACCACATGGCCGAGGTGGAGTACTCGCGGCACAACTTCGAGCTCGCGGACACGGGCATGCTGAATTCCCTCTTCGACATGTACGAGCGAGAGTCGGAGCGGCTCTCCGCGGAAGGCCTGGTGCTCCCCGCCTACGACTACTGCCTCATGTGCTCGCACGCCTTCAACCTCCTGGACGCCAGGAGGGCCATCTCGGTCCAGGAGCGCACGCGCTTCATCGCCCGGGTCAGGAGGCTGGCCGAGGAGTCCTGCGCCCGCTACGTGCGCCAGCGCGAGGAGATGGGGCATCCCCTGATGGGAAGATGGGAGGTGACCCTATGACGGAACCGACTGTCCCCGGGACTTCCGGCGGAGCGGACCGCATCGGCGAGGACGGCGTGAAGGCCGTGGACTATATCCTGGAACTCGGGGTGGAGGAGATCCCCGCTGGCTACTTCGGCCAGGCGGTGGAGTACATAAGGGAGCGCCTCGAGCGCGAGCTCAGGGGCGCGAGGCTCCCCTTCGGGCGCATGGAGATCTGGGGGGGGCCCCGGCGCCTCGCGGTGGGCATCTGGGGGCTCAGGTCCATGCAGCCTGACGTCTCCGAGGAGGTGACGGGGCCGCCCCTGTCCTCGGCCTTCGACGCCAACGGGAACCCCACCAAGGCGGCCGCCGGCTTCGCCAAGGGCCAGGGCGTCCCGGTGTCCGAGATCTACACCCTCCAGACCCCCAAAGGCCCTTACCTCGCGGTCACCCGCAAGCTCACGGGCAGGCCCTGCGGGGAAATCCTGGCGCAGATCGTGCCCGCGCTCCTGGGGTCGCTCCCCTTCCCCAAGTCCATGCGCTGGGGCGCGGGGGAGTTCAGCTTCGTGAGGCCCGTGCACTGGCTGCTGTCGGTGCTGGACGGGGAGGTGCTCGGGATGGAGTTCGCGGGCGCCAAGGCGGGCAGGGTGAGCTACGGCCACCGCTTCCTTTCCCCGGGCGCGGTGGTCATCGCCGGTCCGGGCGAGTACGCGGCGAGGCTCGCCGAGGCCCACGTGCTGGCGGGCTTCGAGGAGCGCCGCCGGGCCGTCCTGGACGAGATAAAGAAGGCCACGGGGGGGCTGGCCAGCGACCTGGCGGCCGATCTGGACCCGGAACTCGTGGACGAGGTGGCGAACCTGGTCGAGGAGCCCGCGGCCGTGATGGGCGGCTTCGACTCGCAGTTCCTGGATCTTCCCCTGGTCGTCTCCGCCACCGCCATGAAGGAGCACCAGCGCTACTTCCCGGTCCTGGACAACCAGGGCCGCCAGGCGCCCTCGTTCGTCGCGGTGAACAACACCCGGGCGAGGGACATGGACACCGTGCGCCGCGGCCACGAGCGGGTGCTCCGAGCGCGCCTGGAGGACGCCAGGTTCTACTACCTGGATGACCGGAAGACGTCCCTCGCGAGCCGGGCGGAGGGCCTGGACTCCGTGGTATTCCACCGCAAGCTGGGCTCCTACGCCAGGAAGGTCGAACGCGTGACCCGGCTCGCGGTCGAGATCGCCCAGGAATGCGCCCCCGAGGCCAGGGACACGGCCGCGCGGGCGGCCGCCCTGTGCAAGTGCGACCTGCTGACCGGGGTCGTGAAGGAGTTCCCGAGCCTCCAGGGGGTGATGGGCCGCGAGTACGCGCTCGCGGACGGCGAGCCCAGGGAGGTGGCCGATGCCATAGCCGAGCACTACCTGCCCGTGCGCTCCGGGGGGGAGCTCCCCGCCACCTCCGCGGGGGCGGTCCTGGCCGTCGCCGACAAGATAGACACCGTCTGCGGCTGCTTTTTCGTGAACGAGGCCCCCACCGGCGCCGCCGACCCCTTCGCGCTTCGCCGCCAGGCCCTGGGCGCCATCCAGATAGTCCTTGACCGCGGGTGGCGGATGTCGTTCGAGCCTTACGTGGACCGTGCCCTGGCATCCTTCGGCGCCCCCGACAAGGGCAGGAGCGCGAAGGAGATCCGGACGCAGATCCTCGACTTCCTCAACACGAGGCTCAAGACGCATATCCTGGCCCAGGGGGTCTCAGCGGACGGCGCCGAGGCGGTGCTGTCCCTCCACGGCACCTTCCCGCTCGCCTCGGTGCAGCGGGCCGTGGCCCTGGAGGCCCTGAAGCGCCGGGAAGGCTTCAGGGACCTGGCCCAGACCTTCAAGAGGGTGGTGAACATCATCCGGAAGTTCGGCGGCCGCGAGATCCCCCTCAGCCCGGGAAGCCTCACGCAGGACGCGGAGAGGCGCCTCCTGGAAGCGGTCTCCGCCCTGGACTCCGAGTCCGGGCGCTACCTGGCCGACGGGGACTTCGCGGGGCTCCTGGAGCGCATCGCCTCCCTGAAGGCGCCCGTGGACGCGTTCTTCGAGGGGGTGCTGGTGGACGACCCCGACCCTGACCTCAAGACGGCCCGGGTGGCCCTCTTGAACCAGACCGCCTCGCTCTTCGAGCTCGTGGCCGACTTCTCCAGGATCTCGACCGCGTGACATGCGCCGACAGGGCCGAAGCCGCCTTGCATGAAGCGGAAGCCTGGCATGAGGCGATCGCCTGGCGTGAAACGGAAGCCAGCCGTTAAGCGGAGCAAGCCCTGAAATTGAAACCAGGCATGAAGTGGCCGCAAGCCCTGGAGCATCGCCTTCCCAGGTGCCAACGCCCACTCCCTATGAGCCTGTAGCATAAAGGGTTTTGATGAAGAGCGCACGAATAAATGTGGCAGACAAGAGGTATCCGTTCCGCAACTGATAGACTCTTGGCAATGCTGTCGCGATTTATGCGACAGACTCCCATACGTTCAAGTCGATCGCTGTCACCCCGCATCTGAAACGATTTTCTAAAAACGCAACTTTATGGGCTTCCATAGATTTCTATGCCCAAGAAACCGCATCATGACAGCGTAATCATCATCCCCGTCCCTGACCGTCAGAAACTGCGGTGTCACGGAAGGCTCCTGCCAGACAGATCGCGCCGGAGGTCGCCCCTGCCGCGCCCGCCAGCGATCATAAGTCGGTGCCCCGTTGCTCGGCGGCCCCCTCCCAACGGAGGCAGGTCGCAGGACCGCCAGCTCGCCTTTGAGTTGCAACTCAACATTTTATCCTCTCTGACTTTTTGACCTTTGTCGGCATCTCCAGTAAAATATGGAAAGGGAGAGGTCAGCACCTATGTCCGACCAATTACAGGAAACTCAGGATGTCCAGCAGGATTCCCGCATACCGTTGACACCGGCCCCACCACCGGGATTCTACACGGCCTTCGAGATGGAACTGGCCGTCAGGATGGGTAAACTTGAGGCGGGGGTGACCAAAATCAAGGAAGATGTCATCGGCATCGTCACAAAAATAGAAAGGGGATTTAGTAACTTTACAGCCGAACTGAGCAACCAAAAATCCGAACTCGTTGGCCAAAAAGTCGAAATGGCCAGAATAAAAACCGAATTGGCCGGCCAAAAAGCCGAAATGGCCGGAATGAAAACCGAAATAGCCGACCAAAAAGCCGAAATGGCCGGAATAAAAACCGAAATGGCCGGAATGAAAACCGAAATGGCCGGAATGAAAACCGAAATGGCCGGGATAAAAACCGAATTGGCCGGCCAAAAAGCCGAAATGGACGGGATAAAAAACTGAACTGGGCAACGTCAAGAAAGGCATCGGGTATGTCTGGAAAGCAATGTCAACAACTTAAGAAGAACCGCGTCTGGCAAATAGCTGATATCATTGACGAAAATATCTGAGAAACAGTCGATTTATGCCTTAAGCTGTTGACCTTGGTCTGGAAAGTGCTTGTATTTTTCACGGCGGCCTTGATCGCCTTGGTCGGCCTTCTTTTCTCGCAACTAGCCGAGGTCATTGAGCAACAAAGCAAGCTTGTTTCACAACAAGGCCAGATCGTTGCGCAACAAGGCCAGATCGTTGCGCAACAAGGCAAGATCGTTGCGCAACAAGGCAAGATCGTTGCGCAACAAGGCAAGATTGACCGGATCCTGAGGGCGGTGGAATCGCTTCAGTCAGAAACGGCTCAGGCGGCACCTGCCTTGGCGGTGACTCCTGCCTTGTAAGACTCCTACCCTCCTGTGGATACATCTTCCCCGGGCAATCCCGGAAGCGACCCGACAGGAGCCTCAGGAACGGAAGACACCTTGGAGCGCTGACCGGAACCTCGGCCCCGATGCCTTCTTAATGGGCCGACCCCAGGTCCGGAGGAACTGCCTGGCCTGTTGAGAGAGCGCGACCGCGAAAGTTGCGTACAGCCTGTCTTTCGGCCCCCCCCGCGCGGACATCGCCCAACTGAAGCCAGCACAGGATGCCTCAGAGGAGAAACAGAAGGCCAACTCCTTCGTGCCGCAGGCCTTTAGCTACGGCTCCAGGCGGTATACCGCAGACCCTAACCGACCGCGGTCAAGTCCGCCTTGAAGGACGCCGTCAGACGCAATCAGCTCCGATGCCCTCGCCGGGGTCAGGGCATCATATTCAGACAAGGCTAAGGCGGCTTAACAAATTCCGCCAGTGCCGCCGCCACCGGCCCGTCAGGCCGAGGGGGAAAACGGTAGGAGGCGCGAGGAGTCGGCTGAATCCCGGCCCTGGCTCAGAGAATTGTTCGGATCGCTTTATGCGAATGTATCCGGACAATCACGCCAAACGATATGCTTATCAAATGCTATACGCCATATGCCATTGCTATACGCTACATTCATCACGCAACTAATCGCGTATCATTATGAATGACGGAACCGTAATAAGTCGGAACGGCAATATGGGGCAGGCAACACCCCCTGGTCACTGACCTCAGGGTGGCTGAAGGGTAAGTAAAACGTACCAGTTATAGGGGCATGACAGCCCATCTGTCCTGATTGGACAGCCGCCGCCCCTTCCGGCTCTTCATCATGAATCTCTCGCCGACTTATTACGGTGGCGTCATGAATAAGACTCCATAACGCCACGAGTCGCGTACTGTAATGTGCCAACGCTTTGCCCGACCGGAGCCCGCATCGCGCACGGTAACTTTCCGGCACCGAGCCCCGCTCATTTCCGGAGAACGCGGTGCGCGATGACTGCCCGTGTCACCGCGCATCGTGCGCCGCCGCGTCTGGCCAGCCGTAATACGGATCCACGACCGGGGGCACAGTCGGATCAGATGAGCATCTCCACGGGAAAGCCCTCGGGGATCTCCAGGGTCGGCCCCCGCCCGGGGAACTCCAGCATGCCGCCCTCGGCGTACAGCGAGAGCCTGCCGCGCTCGCCGTAGTACCACGGCGAGCAGCGCTCCCCGTGGCCGAAGGGGGCGTTCATGACGGCGGGGACGCCGGCCGCTCCGGCGCAGTCCTCAAGGATCGCGCGGATCTCCTTCGGGTCTCCGCAGTTTACGAACTCCCCGAACACGATCCCCGCCGCGCCCTTGAAGGCCCGGCGGAGCGCGAGCGAGGTGAGGAGGCGGTCGATCGCGTAGGGCTGCTCGTTCACGTCCTCCAGAAGCACCAGCGAGCCTTCCGTGCCGGGGCAGTAGGGAGATCCCCAGAGGCCCGCGAAGACCGTGAGGTTGCCGCCCGTGAGCGGCCCGCTGGCCACGCCCGGCACGAGCACGTCCTGCCCCCCGAACCCCCAGGGCCGCTCGTCCTCGCCTTTCATGGCGGATATGGCCCGTGACGCCTCTTCGGGATGGATCCGCGCGTACGTGGTGAGGTTGGGGGCATGCCAGCCCCCCGTCCCCGTGGCCTTCAGCCTCGCCAGGTGCAGGGCCGTCACGTCCGAGAAGCCGATTATCGGCTTGTTGCGGGGGAAGACGTGCCAGAACGGGGTCAGATCCTTCAGGAGCCTCATGGCCCCGAAGCCGCCCCGCACGGCCAGGAGCTCGGAAACGCCCGGGTTGTCCATCATCTCCAGTACGCCCATGAGCCTCGTCTCGTCCGTGCCGGCCAGATACGCCCGGCCCGAGCCGGGCGAGCCGTCCCGTGGCGGTCCCGCGGTCCTGGGCGGAGGCCCAGCGGCGGCGGCGACACGGGTAGCGCCGGGCGCTCCCGCAACCGCCGACACGGCGTCCCGCGGCACCGCAGCACCCATCGCCTCGATCCCTATGTCTCTCGCTTCCTCCGCCACCGCCCCGGCAGACGGCGGACAGCCCGCAACGCCTGGAGTACCGCCCGCCGCGGAGGCGGCGGCCCCGGGGACATACGGGGTATCGGGGTCGGGCGCCCTCTCGGGGACGTCCAGGTCGCGGTCGCAGTGGGGGCACAGGCCCAAAAGCTCCTCGCCCGTGACTGGGATGCCGGGGTCCAGGGCCTCGGGATCCGCGACCGTGGCGGCCGGAACGTAGCTGGACCCGATCCCCAAGGCGTTCAGGACGGCCTGGCCCTGGAGGGCGGCCCGCGCCGCCGCGGGCCCCGAGGGCCCGAAGAGGCCCATGACGCAGCGGGGCTTCAGGAACACCGGGCGGAAGGGGACGTATCTACCACTTTTTCTCGTCATAGATGATCTTCAGCCCCTCCATGGTGAGATCCGGGAGCACCTCACGGATGGCGGCGGTCTGGGAGGCGAAGAGCCCCGCCAGGCCACCGGTGGCGACGGTCACGGGTTCGGGGTCCATCTCCGAGGCGAGCCGGGATGCCAGGCCTTCCACCAGGGCCGTGTATCCCAGCACCAGCCCGGCGTTGAGCCCGGCCAGCGTGTCCTTGCACAGCGCCCTCTCGGGCACGTGGAAGGACTCCATCTTGGGGAGCATGCTGGCCCGCCTGAAAAGCGCGTCCGCGGACAGCCTGAAGCCCGGGGCGATGGCACCGCCCAGGTACGCGCCGTCGTCCGAGACGCAGTCGAAGGTGGTGGCCGTGCCGAAGTCCACCACGATGACGCTCCGCTTCAGGCGCCTCCAGGCGGCCAGGGACGCGACCACGCGATCGGAGCCCACTTCCCGCGGGTTGGTGTACTCGAGCCTCATCGCCCTCTGGCTCCAGCCCTCCACGAAGATGGGGACGCGGCCCATGTAGCGGTTGGAGAAGCGCTCCAGGGCCGGCCTCAGCGGGGGCACGACCGAGGCGACGATGAGATCCTCCACCTGCCCGAAGGACAGCCCGGCGAGCCTCAGCGCCCCGTCCACCACGAGGCCCAGCTCGTCCCCCGACACGTCGCCTCGGGTGGAGACGCGCCAGTTGTACGCCATCGTACCGCCGCGCCACAGCCCGAACTTGATGTTGGTGTTGCCGACGTCCATCGTCATCAGCATAAGGGGCCTTTCCCCGCGGCCGGGCCCCCCGGGGCCGCGCCCGCGCGCGGCCCGCTCGGGGCCGCGACGCCGCGGCCGACATGTGCCGTCATTTTAGCCAGACGAGGGTCAGGAGGCAAGGCCGCGATGCCGCGGCGACGCGAGCTCTCATCCGGCTCCCCCCCCTGACTTTCCGGGCACCCGTCCGCCGCCAAAATCCCGATGCGGGGTACTTGACCTGGGGCGTTGTTTTCCGGAGCGGGGAGCAGGGCAGACGTCCGGACGCCCCCCAGGATCATGGAGGGACGCGTCACGGACGGGGCCCTCAGCCCGGGCTTCCGTCAGCACGGGCTTCCGGAACGAGGTCAACATGCGCTTTCCCCCCTGACCCGGGTAAGCGTTCCAGGGCGCCGACATTTTGATGCCCGGATCCCAGCGGCGGCTTCCGCGGCCTGCCGCGTCTTTTCCGAGGATTCCGATTGCCTCGCGAAAGCTTCCGCTGATTCTGCAGGCCCGCGAAGAGTCACCGGCTGGCTTCGCCCGTGCCGGGACGTTTCCCCGCAAAGCCGTGCGAGCTGGCCCTTTTCGGGGACGGATAGGGCCTTGCGGGACCGGCCAACGGGCAGGTTCGGCAACAAGGCGCGATCCGCGAAGCGCAGGGGTTCATCGAGCGCATAGCGGAACGCGGACCGGCAAACGCCGCAGGCGTCAGCCCCGGCGCCGAGTCGCCCCAGACCTTGCCGCTGGCGTCGGGGGAAAACCGTGGGGCCCGGGCCGCGATCAGCGGTTCGAACGCGTCTCGTCCCGCCTTCGCTGTCCAAGGTATCCCGATGCAACTTGCCGCTCCACGGCGCCCGTGACCGGTCCTTCCCCAGCGCCCGGACGAAAGCCCGGTCCCGCTCAATTATCAACCACTGATTCCACTGCAAAAACCTTCCGCCTCGACAGGGAAGCGGATCTTTATGCGGCCATCGCATTGGCATTCTGGCGCTAAAGCCTTAAACCACCGCACTTTTTCGCACCCTTTATCCAGATACTCGGCCCTCAAATGACTGCCAGGAGGTGAGGAATGAGGTTTTTGCAGTGGAATCAACCACTTCGGTTTGAGGCGGTTCGCCGCCTCCACGTTCCTGAGCCCTCGCGCCATAAGCCTTTCCATGCGGCAGATCCGCTTGGGCAGGCATAAGATGGGGTCTATCCCGCTCCGCCGGCGGCATTTCCCCCATTTTTCGGTGTCCCGTTGTCGGCGGGGCCCCTGGCGGCGTCCATCGCGGAGAACCTGCGACGCTGGCTCGCGACATTCTTCAGGAGCTTGACCGGCCGCCGGTCCGACCGCAGGCGCGGGGAGCATGCCTGCCTGTCGAAACGCATCGGGCGGCCGTCCCTCCGCAGCCGATTCTCGTCGCGTCCTCCTGTCCCATCGGGCACCCGGCGACGATGACGGCGTCGTCGGGCTTGAATTCCGTCATGGAGATCGGGAGCCGCTCCTCCGGCTCCCCTTCCGGACCCGGGACGATCAGGCGACCGCCGTTGGCGGGGCCGATGAAGTCGACTCCCTAGCCAATGCGCAATGTCCAGCCGTTATTCAGAAATATTTCGTGGGGGAATTCCGGAACGAGATAATTGCCCCACCCTACATTTTATCGATATCACCCCCGGCCGCCGCGATGCTCTCCCTGTCCACCGCTGCGGAAAGCCGCCCGGCCGCAGAGCGGATGAAGGACTGCGGCTGCACCGGGGCGATGGGAACAAGGCCTCAGCGGCGACCCCGACCGGGGGGCATGATCCTTAACGGTTCGAGCCTGTCGGCGTACAAGGACCCGGAGAGAAACACCGCCCGAGACGACGTCAGGATCCTCAAGGCGGACAAGGAAGGAGAAATAAGGCGGACAAGGAAGGAGAAATCGGGCGGAAGCTGACATTCGGGGCGGCAGCGAGCGGCCTGGCGGACTCCGAGATCGGGCAGTCGGACGGGAACCATGTGGCAGCTGGATGCGCCATACCCTCGGACGGACATTTCCTTGGGTTCCCCAGGGGCAACGGCGACGGCAGGCCGCCAAGCCGGATCCGTCCGACAAAGGAAATGCTGGAAAGTGGTGAAGGCAGCCTTGAGCTGAAAGAAGCCGAGTTCCGGCATGGAGAGCGTCATGGAGGACAGCGCGGAGGGAAGGAGTTGACAAATCAAAGTTGATTCAGTTATTGTCTTATGGACTGATTTGAAAAGCTGTTCGCGAGTGGCGGCTTTGGAGGAACATATCGTGCCGGAAACCACCGAGATAGAGACCGTTGGCCAAAAGCCGAGGCCATTGCTGACTAACTCCGCCGAGTATTTGGAATTTTTTGACAGGAAAGCAGTAGTAGTAGACAAGACCGGGTTGATTCTGGAACTCATGAACGAATCCTCCGGACCGTATTTCCTTGCCAGGCCCAGAAGGTTCGGCAAGACCCTCCTGCTCGACACAATCCAAAATATTGCCGAAGGGAACAGAGAGCTTTTCTGCGGCACGACAATCGGAAAAGAAAAGTCAGGGTACGCTTGGAAACAGCATCCGGTAGTCAGACTGTCATTCAGCCGTTTCGATTCCGACCCTGTCCTATTCAGGCACAAGTTGCTGGAAATGTTGGATGAGATCGCCAGAGACCACCAACTGTCCACAAAGCCTGCCGCATCCGTCACGGATATCTCTGCGGTCATTGCTGGACTTTCGGGTAAGCACGCGGATATTCAGCCGTCGGACAGTTTGCTGGACAGGAAAAGAAAGGCGAAGAACGTTTTTCTTCTCATTGACGAGTACGATTACCCGCTTATAGGCGGTATCGGCGATCACGGGATAACGGAAGACCTTCGTGTGATGCTTCGTAATTTCTACAGCACCATCAAGGATTGCGCTCCCATGTTACGGCTCACGTTTATTACCGGCATCACAAAATTCCAACAATTTTCCTTCTTTTCTGGCTTGAACAATATTGTCGACATTTCTCTGAATCCAAAATTTTCGTCTATCTGCGGATTCACTGAAGAGGAAATTCAAAACAATTTTTCCGGAAACATCCGGGAAGCTTTGTCGCATATGCTTAAGGATGGTCATATTCAATCGAATTCAACGGAAGCAGATTTCATGGACAGATTGAAATTTTGGTATGACGGTTATACCTGGGACGGAGAGACAAAAGTGTATAACCCTTATTCTGTAGTTTGTTGCTTAAAAGAATCAGCCTTCAACAATTACTGGTACGAGTCAGGAATTTCCTTGATTGCCCACAAGTTAACTCCTTTAGCGGAAACATACCTCAAGATCTTTTTCGGGGAGCTCACCCAAAATAAATTTTCCGCCATCTCCGACCTGAAAAGCGTCAATGCAGAGGTCATGCTTTTCCTGACTGGATATTTGACCATAAGCAAAATCGACAAAACTGGCGAAAATATCAAATATGCCCTGAAATGTCCCAACAACGAGATAATTTATGCTATTATTCATGACTTCGTCCATTTGAATTCGCCTTTTCCAGGATTCTCTGGCTCAATCAACAGGAAATACGCCTCCTTCATCGATGCTTTCGACGAATCGGATTCCAACGAGTGCGCCCGTATATTTTCATCATTTTTGGGAGAAATCGTTCTGTACCTGCACCATCCTGACGAATTCACGTTTCAGTCGCTTCTTTATCTGCTCCTAAACGTCAGAAATAAACGGGCTGAACTGGAAATGCACGCCGGCGAAGGAAGAGCGGATATAATATATTCGCTGACGAACAAATGCAAAGTCGTTGTCGAGATGAAATACGATAAGACTAAACTGCCCGTCCAGACATCTCCTGAACTGGAACCGGTCATGGACGGCGCCTCTTTGCCTGGCTTTCTTCCGTTCCCTGAAAATGTTTTGAAAATCCTGGAAGATAACATCGCCTTGGCATCTGAACAGATACTCAGGAAGAAATATCTTGCCCCGTATTACGAATCCGGACTTGAAGTCCGTGCCTGCGCGGTAGCCATTCACGGGTTGAGCGATGTTATGTTCCGATTCTTTCCCGTGGTGTGGAAAGACGTCGGCTCCGGGCCGAATGATTAGGTCTTGGGTCAATTCTTGACTGCGTCCCTGTTTCCGTACCGAAGTTTCCAAAAATGATAGCCAGACGATTACGGCAGACTCTGTTGCTCTCATCGCAGGATTTCTTCATGAACATCGTTGCCATCGCCATTTCCGCCGCCATTCCGGAACCGCAACCGTTCCGGATTTCATGAAGATGTTGAGATCATCGGCGTTCCTCACGAGCTTGAGCCCCCTGCCCTCAAGCGGCTCGTTCAGCTTGTGAAGGTCAATATCGTTCGGTATCGGTACCAATGGGATGCCGTGCGCCGCCCCTTGCATTGCGGGGATTCGAGTCCGCCTGTCACGACTCCGCCATTCAGGAATCTCCGGACATGCCGGAATACGCCCTCGTCGTCCACATTCTCCTTCGGCACTGGCATGAGCCTGTCATCGTTTGTCGGATCTCGGCGCTTCGCCATGTCGAGGCCGTTTCCGCTGACCTGTCACCCGTTGCAGTACCCGAAGCCTTCGTGACCGCGTCATGGGCGGTCCGACCGGACCGGAACCCGAAGCAGTGGCCCGAGATGCCAGGCTCGAATATGGGTACGGGAACCTGGGCTACGGCCTGCCAGACCGGCAGTGTTGGGCTTGGCCCTGCGTTGCAGGCCCGTCCGCGAGGAGACGCCCGGCAAGATCCCCGTTCGTCTGGCCGATGGTTTGCCTCCAATTTCTTCGGTTAGGCCTCGCGGCCTTCCCCTTGCTATCGGCTGACAGTCCCCGCTGTCAGGCCTGTAGAGATCTTTCGCCTCCAAGTCACTGCCTGAGGGCACTCAGTCACTGCCTGAGGGCACTCAGTCACTGACTGCGGGCATTCAGTCACTGCCCACGGGACTCGGACACTGCCCACGGGACTCGGACACTGCTCGCGGGCACACACGGAAACGGCGAAGCTCCACCGCAGAAGACGCGCCGATGGCCGCTGAGGCAGACGGACAGCCTCCCGGTAAGGCGACCGGGAAAACCGGGACTTGGCGAGAGCGTCGGGGACGCGGGAAAAGCCCCGGAAAGGACTAAAGGCATCCTGCGGGAGGCGAAAGGCCCCTGAAGGCGCCGTAGGCCGCATGGAGGATCGAACCGAAAGACCGATCGCCTGAGGGTATCCGAGACTGCCGCATGTTGCACCTGCGCCCACTTTTGGCCACCGGATGGCCTGAAAGGAGGCTTTTCCGGTGGAGGAACTTGCGGCCGGAGAGAAAATGAGCTATTGAATTCAAAGGAATCAACAGCTTCAAATTCGACTTCCCCCGTCGACCTGGACGCCGTGCGGCCGCAAAGCCGAATACCCGAGCGCCACGAGGCAGGGCCGGGGGAAACAAGGACCCCCGTCGGCCGGCCGACGCCCCCCCGGCGGGCCCCGCCGGGTCATCGGAAGGCGCTTCCGGCCAGCTTCCCGCCAGGTCCCCGAGATGTCGGGGCGGGTACATCGGCTTTCCCTGCGGACGGCCCGTGCCTCCTCGGCCCTGCGGACGGCCCGGGAAGTTTCCCGGACGGCCCGTGCCTCCCCGGCCCTGCGGACGGCCCGGGAAGTTTCCCGGACGCCCCGGCGGCTCCGGGCACGACATTCCCTTTGACGGCCCTGCCTCGCCCCGATGCCCGGAAAACCGAAACGGACGACCAGCTTTCCCGCCCCTGCAGGGGAAGGATCTCCTCCCTTGCCCCGCCGCGGGCCAAGGTGCCACCGTGAGAATCCCCCTGTCCAAGGCTTCCCCCGCCCGTGCGCCGCGGCCCGGCCCCGCGCCGTCCCCATCGCCCGAGTCCCTTTCCTGGACGGCCCGGCGCATTTACCGGGCCGCCCGGCGCATTTCCTGGGCGACCGTCGCCGGGGCGGGCGTCCGCTCGGCGACTACGGCCGCGGCGCTCGCCGTCCCCTGCTGCGCGCTGGCGGCGCTGGCAGCCGTCGCGCTGGCGGCATCCGCCGCGCGGCTCCGCGCCGACGAGGCGCTGGTAGCCTTCCCTCCGGTCTCGGTCACCTGGAGCTTCGAGGCCCGCCATTCCGCCTGCCCCGAGAAGGCCGTCTTCAGGGGGAGCCTGAGTTTCCCCCGGGAGACAGGAGGCGTCGAGACGGACAGGAAGATCGCGTCCATGGCCGAGGAGTGGTTCACCGAGACGCGGGCCCGATCGCTCGCGGACGTGTCCAACGCCGTGAACCCCTGCGTGTTCGACGAGGGCCGCGGGCTCTACATCGAGATAACCTACGAGATCTTCAGGCCCTCCCCCGGGATCATGGGAATCCTCTTCACGGACAGGGGCTACGACGGCGGGGCCAGGGACTGGCTGGGATACACGGCCTTCACCTTCGAGCTCGCCACGGGCAGGGCGCTCGCGCCCTTCGACCTGTTCCCCGACCGCGAGAAGGGCTACGGCAGGCTTTGGGAATTCATCTGGAACGCCTCCTGCGGCCAGGCCCCTCCCAGGCAGAGCGTCCCGCGCTACTACGGCGGCATGCCCTGCTCCGGCCAGGCCACTCCCCCGCCGCCCGACGGCTTCCTGGAAGACGCCGAGACCCTGGAGGATCTGGGGAGCCTGGTCCTGACCGAGCAAGGCGCGAGCCTCTACATCGATCCCAGTTCCGCCTGGTCCTGGGCCGAAGGGCCCTACCGTCTCGAGATCCCCGCGGAGGAGCTCATAGGCTGGGGCGCCCGCCCGACCCTTTGGCAGAAGGCGGACCCCACGCCCCCGCCCGCCTTAGCGACCGCAGACAACGGCTGACGCCTTCCCGACCGAAAGACGGGAGGACGAAGGACCGAATTAAAATGCTTGGCCTGAAAGGCCCTCCCGCTCCGTAGCCCATGGGACGGCAGGCCGCAAGGACCCTGGAGCCGCATGCCCCCGATGCCGCAGAGTCCTCAACCGACATAGCCCGCTTGCCCCCCGTAGCCAGAGGTCGGGCGCCATCGGCCAGGCGTCATGCGGAACCTGCGGGCGGCAACGGGACCTTGGGCTTGCCCGCTCAGGCCGGCTCGCGGAGTCCGCCCCCGGACCGCCGCAAGGTCTGGGGCTCCAGGGCAAGGCCGAAAGGTCGCGTCCGTACCGTCGCGGGGCTTGCGGGGCAGTCCCCTTCGGACAGGACGCGTCCTGACCGTATGGACTCGCGCGGTCCGGGCGGCTCTCGTCTGCCATCGAACATCGACCGCAGCCGCGAGGCAACGGCAACCGCAAGGGCATGGGCGCGAGACAACGATCGGATCGCTGGTCCACTTCATCATGGGCGTGAGACAACGATCGGATCGCTACTCCATTTCAGCATGGGCGCGAGACAACGATCGGATCGTTACTCCATTTCAGCATGGGCGCGAGACAACGATCGGATCGCCACTCCATTTCAGCATGGGCACGGGGCAACGATCGGAACGCGAGGCTACTTCAGCTCCTCCGAAAGGCGCCGTATGGTCTCCGCCGCCTCGTCCGTCTTGTCCAGGCGCGGGCCCTTGTTCATCTGCTGGCGGAAGCTCACGAACCTGTAAGAGCCCGTCGTGCCGTCCGGGGCGATTTCCGCCAGGAGCAGGGGGGCCAGCCCCGTCGCGCCCTTCACGCTGATGCCGCTCGCCGTGGCGAAGTTCCCCAGGGAATACGCTATCAGGCGGCCCTTGTAGAGCTCCGCGCCGCGGGGCACGTGGGGCCCGTGGCCTATCACCATCGCGGCCCCGGCGTCTATGAGGGCCCGGGCCAGCCGTTTCAGGTCGCCTCGGTTCTCGCCCAGGTAGGTCTCCGGCCCGTCGGGGACCCGCATGTGGGCGCTCCCCTCCGCCCCGCCGTGCATGGAGACGATGACCAGCGTATCCGGGTCGTCCTCCAGGGCCTTCTCGACCAGGGCCACGGCCCCGGGCACGTCGTTTATGTTCTGGCAGCCGGAGTTGGGCGCGAGCGCGATGAACGCGAAAGGACGGCCCCGGATCTCGGTCCGGGCGATCTGGCCCGGGGCGCCGGTGTGGAGGATGCCCAGGGAAGCCAGGACCTCCTCGGTCTGGACGCGTCCCTCCGGGCCGTAGTCCAGGGCGTGGTTGTTGGCGAGGGACACGACGGTGAAGCCGGCGTCCTTCAGGACGTCGCCGTAGGAGGGGGGGGTCCTGAAACAGAATGACCTGCCCGTGGAAGTGTCCTTGGTGGGGCTCCCCCGGTCGGTTAGCGGCCCCTCCAGGTTCCCGAAGACCACGTCCGCGCCCTCCAGGAAAGGCTTCACGTCCGTGAAGAAGCCAGCGGCCCCGTCCGGGGGCAGGAGGTTCTCGGTCCCCAGCATTATGTCCCCCATGGCCGCCACTACGAAGCTCCCGTCCGGAGCGCGGCCGACGGACTCCGTTGTGCCCGAGGGACCGGCATCGCCCCAGGCGTTGGGGGAGCATCCGACCGCGAGAACGGCAACGGCCAGGGCGGCCGATGCCGCCCGGACGGACGACGCCCTCCGGGCGCCGGTGGGGGAAGGCTTCGGGGTTCCGTGAGCTTGGATCATTGGGCACCTGTTGCTGGCAGTTTCGCCCCGGCGGAGGGGGACGCCCGGCCGAAGGGCCGCCATGGCCGGAGAAGCGGGAGGACGGGGGACCTCGGCGGCCGGAGGGCCGCCATGGCAGGAGAGGCGGGAGGACTGAGGACATCGGCGACAGGAGTGCCGTCATGGCCGCGTGACCTCGACCGACGGTAGGTTTCGGCGACCGGTGGACCGTCATGACCGCCTGACATCGGCGGGGTAGGCTTCGGCGATCTTAGGAGCTCCGTGACCTCAAGGTCCAGACGGTCCGGGGAGCCGCCGCATCCGAGGGCGCGTCGCCGACAGGCGCATCCGGCAATTCGGAAGGTATCCGGAGGAAGGCCGGCTGAGGCTATGGGCGTAAGGGGAGTTAGGGGCGCCGCCCAGCCTGAGCCCCGGACATCCTGAGGCGTTCGGCATCCGGCGGGACGCGGGCCGGGCGGCGCCGAGCCGTCGGGATCTCCCGAAATGCCCCCCGAGGCGGGCGACGCGCCTCCGGGAGCCCGCGTTCAGCTCCCTGACCGCCCCCCCGCAGGACCGCCCGCCCGCGGAGGGGCGGGCAGGGACAGGCCCAGGCAAAGCTCCTCCAGGATGATCTCGGCGGGCACGGAGGTGGTGTACATCATCCGGTAGGCGTCCTCGGCCTTGCGGACGGCCGCCTTGAGCTCGGCGAGGGTCCAGGTCATGGCCTGGGAGACCATCTTGTCGCGGTAGTAGCCCTTCAGGCCCAGTTCCGCCATGGCGGAATCGAACGATTTCCCTTCCGAAGGGGCGGCGGCCGCCATGACCTTTACCGAGAGGAGCCTCCTTATGTGTGTGGTCAGGACGGCTATGACCGCGAAGGGCGAGGCGCCCTCCAGGAGATCCAGGAGCACCGGGACGGCCCCCTGGGGCCTCCTCTCGCCCACGGGTTCCCCCAGCTCGTAGATGATGGCGCTCGGGGCCAGCGGCACCTGGTCGCGCACGTCGGCTTCCGTGACGGGCCGGGACGTGCCGGGCCACAGGGAGAGCTTCTCGGCGGCGTTCATGATGACGGACAGCGAGTCCCCCGCCCGGTTCAGTATGAGCCTCGCCGCCTCCGGGTTGAGGGTCGCCCCCTTGCTCTTGAAGACCTTCTGGATCCACCCCGCCATCTCCTTGTGGGACGGCGGGGGGCAGTCCACCGTCCCGCCGGCCTTCCTCGCGGCTTCCACGAAGCGGAGCCGCCCGTCCGGCTTCTCCTGGAACATGACTATCGAGGCGTCGGGCTGAGGGCTCCTGATCCAGCCCGCCAGCCCGTCGCTCACGGCGGGCGCCGTGCCGCGCGGGAGGGTGTCCGGGGCCTTCAGGATCACGATCTTGGGAGACCGGGAGAAAAACGACGAGGTCGAGGCGGCCCTGAGCACGTCGTCCACCGTGTCTTCCCCCAGCCGGAAGAAGTGCAGGTTGAACGACCTCTGATCCTCGCTCAGGGCCTCGGACGCGGCCTTGAGACAGGCCTGGATCGCCAGCGGCTCCGGGCCCTTCACCAGGTAGAAGGGCTTCCTGGCGGCTGTCCCAATCTCCTTCTGGAACTGCTCTGGGGTCAAGGGGGTCCTTTCGTGGTTTCCGGGCAGCGACCGGCGTGGGGCGGCGCGCACGGCGGCAGAGCGGCACGGTGCCCCGGCGGCAGGATGCCGCGATGCGGCGACGTCCGCGATGCCGTCAGGCCCAAAAAGGGCGGACGGCATGGGCCCGGGGGCATTCGACGGGGACGGCGGGCAGGCGCCGGATCACCGCCGACGGGCGAGGCCGGTCCGGAAGCAAGGCGCTAGAGCGTTTGACGCCTGTCATTCTACTCCGAAAGCCCTTTTCGGGGATAGCCCCGGCGAGCCTCCGCCGCGTCTCCGCCGCGTCTCCGCCGGAAGCGCCCGGGCCGGAGGCATGGCATTGGCCTCGATCGCAGGGCAAGCCCCGGGGCCGCCCGGGGGAAGGGGCGGCGGCTCCGTTCCGGGTCTGGGTCGCGACCGACAAAACCATATGGGGTAACGATCCCGCGGGAGTCTGCCGCAGACAGAGGCTCACCGGTTCCGGGTTCGGCACGACAAGTCCGGGCCCGGATGCCCCGGTTCGCCGGGCGCCGGAGGCGCGTCCGAAACCGCGCCGAGGCGCTGCGGAAGGAGGGCGTGAGAACCCGGCCCGACTTCCCGAGCCCCGGCCCTGCCGCCGCTCGGCAAGGCGGAGGAGTTGCGGGCCCGGGGCCCCGGACCGCACGGCCCTGAACAGGATTTACGGCCAGGCGCCGCGATTCCCGGACTGTCGGAGGAACGGGGGACACGCGCCTCGGCATGAGGATGCCAAGTCAGAGCCCGCGCGATCGCGCGATTTTCTTCCGGAACGAGTTAGGCTATAATGCGGTTGCTCCGGCGGCTTGCCGCAGCCGGGGCAACCGGGGTCCTTCCGGCCCGTTCCGGGACCTCCGCCGCCCTCCGGGTTCCGCGGGACGCCCCGTTCAGAGCTTCCTTATCTCCGCGTCTGCCCGCTTCAGAACCTCCCCACTTCCCGCGCCTCGCGCCGCCGGTCACGCCATATGTCCCTCCTTACCATCCTGAAGTACCCAGATCCCCGCCTGAACGAGACGTCCCGGGACGTGGAGGAGTTCGGGGAAGAGCTGAAGTCGCTCGCCGCGGACATGGCGGAGACCATGATAGCCGCCCCCGGCGTGGGCCTGGCCGCCCCCCAGGTGGGCAGGCTCCTGAGGCTCATCGTGGTGGACCGCTCCGATCCCGAGGAAGAGGGCCGCGAACCCAAGCCCCTCTTCCTGGTGAACCCCGAGATCGTGCGAGCAGACGGCACCCAGGTCTTCAAGGAGGGGTGCCTGTCGGTGGACGACCTCCAGAGCGAGGTCACCCGCTACCAGGAGGTGGAGGTGGAAGCCCAGGACCTGGACGGCAACGTCTTCGAGGTCGAGGCCGAGGGCCGCATGGCGGTGATCCTCCAGCACGAGATAGACCACCTGGACGGGGTGCTCTTCCTGGACCGCATCAGCCCGCTTAAGAGGTCCATGTACGCCAAGGGCATCAGGAAGCGCCGCAACAAGGACAAGGACGAACGCAGGTGAGGCACGGGCGCCCGAAAGGTACCGAGCGCTCGTGAGCGGGCACCGCGAGAGCCCGCGTGCGGGTCCGACGGCCCCCGTCCCGCCAGCCTCGGGGCAGGGCGGCTCCGGACCGTCCGATCCGCGCCCTGCCGCCTCATGCCCGGACGGCTCTGGCCCGGAAGCCTTGGGCGCGGACGCATCAGGACCGGAAGCCTTGGGCACGGAAACCTCTGGCCCGGAAGCCTTGAGCACGAACGCATCAGGCCCGACCGACTCCGTGCCGTCCGTCCCGGGCACCGCCGATCCGACCGTCCCCTCCCGCAAGCCTGCAGGACCCTGGAACATAATCTTCTTCGGGACCGCCCCCTTCGCCGTGCCCGCCCTGGAGGCCCTGGCATCGGGCCCGGACAGGCTCGTCGCGGCGGTGGCCCCGCCTCCCGCCCCGGCAGGCCGCGGCCGCGGGCTCAAGCCAGCGGCGACGTCCGTGAGGGCCAGGGAGCTGGGCGTCAGGGTGCTTGAGGAGTCCAGGCCCAACTCGCTGGCGTTCGTGGAAAGCCTGAAGGCGCTCGAGCCGGATCTCGCGGTCGTCTGCGCCTACGGCTCGCTCTTGAAAGACGGTCTCCTGGGCCTCTGCCCAGTGCCGCCCCTGAACATCCACCCGTCCCTGCTCCCGCGCCACCGAGGCCCCGCCCCGGTCAACTGGGCGGTCATCAGGGGGGACGCCGAAACCGGGGTCTCGGTCATGTTCCTGGACAGGGGCATGGACGAGGGGCCGGTGCTTTCCCAGGCCCGGGTCCCGATAGCCCCCGGCCGGCCCGCCCGGGACCTCGAGGAGGAGCTCTCCCGGCTGGGCGCCGGGCTCCTCATGGACGCCATAGCCTCGATCAAGGCCGGCACGGAGAGCCCCCGGACCCAGGACCCGGCCATGGCCACCGTGAACCGCCTGCTCGCCAAATCCGACGGCGACGTGGACTTCGCGAGGCCCGCACGCGAGCTCGCGGGAGTCGTGAACGGCTGCGACCCCTGGCCCGGGGCCAGATGCGGGCTGAACGGCAAGGCCGTCAAGCTCTTCGGGGCCTTCGCCGCCCCCGGCGCGGCCTTGCCCGGCCTGGCGCTCCCGCTGACCTCGGAGGGCAGGCTCCCCATAGGCACGGGGGAGGGGCTCCTGGAAATCTCCTGGCTCCAGCCCGAAGGCCGGAAGAGGCAGACCGCCGGGGAGTTCGCCCGGGGCTACCGCCCCGATAGGTTCGGCCCGGCGCCTTGAGGGACCCAACGAGGCAGGCTTCCCCAGTCCGGGTGCAGCGCCCGGCGTCCCCTGCTGCCGGAAGCCGTGACCGCCGTGCCGATCACCCCTGAACGTGTTCGCCGGAACCCGAACCCTCCAATAGCGGTGGCCCCCGAAGGCCGCGACCGCAGAAGGCCGAAGCCCCCGAAGGCCGCGACCGTCTGCCCTGTCGACCGGCCATGCTGAACCTTGCAGTCCATGCGGCGCATATCCCATGAGCCGCCCGCCCCTCTCGCTCCACACCCAACGCCATAATCCCGCTTCGATCCTCCAAGACAGGCTCCGCTTCCCCTCCGACCGCTCATCGGCCCGGCGACCAAGGCGGGCCCGCCTTGCTCGGACTGCTTCCCGTCTGCAGGAATCCCAGCCCCCCGCCGGCGAGCAACGCCGGATCCCGTGATACAATGTTGAATCGCACCGAACCGTTTCCCGCTCAGAGCCATCCCGCCTGACAGTCCGCCCGCCCCGCGTCCCCATCCCCCCTGGACGCAGTCCGGGCCGCCTCGGCGCCCTTCCCTAAGGACTCCCCATGGATCCCTCCGACATCTCGAAGTTCCTGGAAAGCTGCATGCTGGTGGCCTTCGGCTTCGCCTGGCCGGCCAACATCCTGCACACCCTCCGCCACAAGAGCACTCAGGGCAAGAGCCTGCTTTTCCTCCTGATAGTCTTCGTGGGCTACATGTTCGGGATAGGCGCGAAGGTCCTGGGGGACACCATCAACTACGTGCTGTTCTTCTATCTCGCGAACATCATCATGGTCGGGATCGACACGTGCCTGTACTTCTATTACTGGAACAAGCAAAGGGAACGCTTCGTGGCGGGCAGGAGCTGACTCCTTGCCGGCCTCACCGGCGGTTGTCCCGTGTTGCGGATGCCGTCCCGGCCCCGCAGGCCCATGCCCTTCCCGAAGCCTTTCCCCTCAAAGGCTTGCCGCACGACTTCCCGACTCTCAAGGCTTGCCGCTGAAGCATGCCGTTCTTGCCCGCCGCTCTACACGATCATTTCGATTCGTCGACACCCTGGCGCATGAAACCTTGTGTGGCATCTCCATATGATGCGTGTCCAAGGCCGTGATGCCAAAGAAACGTTTCATGATAAGGCCAGCCGCTCAAGCGCCCATCGTTCAAGCACACGCCGCTCAAAAGCCCGCCGCCAAAAGGCCTTGCCGCTCAAAGACTTTCCGCTCTAAGGCCTGCCGCTCAAAGACTTCCCGCTCAAAGGCCCGCCGCCCAAGCGCCCATCGCTCAAAGGCCCGCCGCCCAAGTGCCCGTCGGACTTCCGGCATCGCCTTTCACATGTCCTTGCCTTATGCCCCAGGCGCCTTGATGCAACGGATTCCCTGCCCCATGCCTTGCCAGACTCCCAACGGCCCCCCGGGGCCGCCAACCACTGCGCCTGCGGCATCGCCGGACGCCATCGCCTCCCCCGCGTGCCCGGCACGTCCCGCCGCCTCCGGGCGCCTGAAGGTGCTTTGCGCCATGAGCGGCGGCGTGGATTCCAGCTGCGCGGCGCTTCTCCTGAAACGCGAGGGCCACGAGGTCATCGGCGCCACGATGAGGCTCCTGGACGCCCCCGCAGGCGAGGATGCCTGCGGGAATCGGAGCTGCTGCTCCGCCCGTGACATCGAGGACGCCCGGGCGGCCTGCCTCAGGCTGGACGCGGACTTCATGGTCTTCAACTTCGCGGCCGCCTTCTGGGAGGAAGTCGTGAGGCCGTTCCGGGAGAGCTACCTCGTCGGCATGACCCCCAACCCCTGCATCCTCTGCAACAGGGAAATGAAGTTCCGGCGGCTGAGGGAGCGGGCGGAAATCCTGGGGTGCTCGAAAATGGCTACCGGCCATTACGCGCGGATTGCGAGGGACGGGGGCAGGTGGCTTCTCCTGAAGGCCCTGGACGCGGACAAGGACCAGAGCTACGTGCTGTACGGGATGACCCAGGAGGAACTCTCCGGGACCCTCTTCCCCCTGGGCGGGCTCACGAAGGGCGAGGTGCGGGAGCTGTGCGCCCAGGCCGGCCTCCCCAACGCCCGGAAGCCGGAGAGCCAGGACATCTGCTTCGTGCCGGACGGAGACTACGCCAGGTTCATCGCCTCCGATCCTGAGGGGCCGGCCGGCCGCTGGACAGCCTCGTGTCCGGAGGGCCGCGGTCTCCCTGAAGACGGCGGACGCTACACTGCCGGCGAGTACCGTTTCGAGGGCGATCCCGGCGCCGGAAACGATCGGCACACGCCAGGCGGGACGGCCACGGAGGGCGGGACGGCCCCCGAGGGCGGGACACCCTCGGAAAGCGGGACGCGGCCGGAATGCGGGACGATCGCTGGAAGGCATCGTGCGGATGGCGGTCGTCATGCCGGGTTCGAAGGGCCAACCAGGACCCGAACCGGATGGCTCCCCGGTCCGGGGGACATCCTTTCTCCGGACGGCAGGGTCATCGGCCGGCACAAGGGCTTCTGGCGCTACACCGTGGGCCAGCGGAAGGGCCTGGGCCTGCCGGGGCCCGAGCCGTCCTACGTCCTCGGCATCGATCCCGCCACCAACACGGTGACGGTGGGACGCCAGGCCGATCTGGCAACCCCTTCGGCCATCGTAGGGCAACTTAACCTCATCTCCATAGCCGAGCTCGCGGGCCCCATGGAGGTCAGCTGCAAGATCCGCTATCGGCAGACGGAAAAGCCTGCCCTCCTGGAGCCGCTCGCGGACGGCAGGGCGCTCGTGACCTTCCTGGCCCCACTGAAGGCCGTGGCTCCCGGCCAGGCGGCCGTCTTCTACCGGGGGGAGGTCGTGGTGGGCGGGGGGACCATCCTTGGCCCCGGTCAGCCTTGAGACCGGACCCCCGCGAATCGGCTGTCTTGAGATCCGGGAAGCCACGATGCAGATGGTGAGAGGTCCTGAGCCGATCGAGCTCAGAACTTGCCGATGCCTGGGCGCATGGGATCGGGGAGCCCGATGCCTGGGCGCATGAAGCCGAGTGACCGAGACCGGGCAGAGCATGAAGCCGGGGTGACCGAGACCGGGAAAGCATGAAACCGGGGTGACCGAGACCGGGAGAGCATGAAGCCGGGGTGCCCGAGACCGGGAAAGCTTGAAGCCGGAGTGATCGACACCGGGAGAGCATGAAGCCGGGGTGACCGAGACCGGGAGAGCATGAAGCCGGGATGCACGAGACCCGGAGCCCATGAGACCAAGAACGTACCGAATCCAGAGCCGGGCCTGTGAAAATGGCCCGAGAGGGCATACAATGTTCGGATAACTGAAAGAGGCCCTGCGGCTTTGACGCCTTAGAAGGCCCGGACACGCGCGTCCGCGCATGTCCGGGCTTCATCCCTGCCGGGAACGCCTCGCGGGAATCGCTCGCCGCAACGGACCGTGAGGCCTTCACGCGCTTCGGAGGCCGGACCCCGGCGCCGCAAGTCGCTTGACGCCAGGCTCCGGAAAGGGCCATGGCTTCGCCATCCCCGGGCACTTCCCCCGAACCCGCGGCCGAAGCCGCGCGGGCGCCGAGAAGGCGCTGAGAGGAGAGAAATGACGCTAGACCCAGACGCGGCGCGCGCCAAGCTCGCGACCCTCGAAAGGAGACTGGCCGGACTGGGCACCGCGGCCGTGGCCTTCTCCGGCGGGGTGGACTCCACATTCCTCCTGGCGGAGTGCCAGAAGGCCATGGGCGACGGGGTCCTGGCCGTGACCGGGAGATCCCTGAGCTTCCCGCCCAGGGAGCTGGAGGCGGCCGCGAGGTTCGCGAGGGATCGGGGGATCCGCCACCGAATCGTGGACTCCG
Source organism: Deltaproteobacteria bacterium (assembly GCA_031263485.1). Lineage (GTDB taxonomy): Bacteria > Desulfobacterota > Desulfarculia > Adiutricales > Adiutricaceae > JAIRZX01. Next base: position 34,232 of record JAISFS010000096.1, read on the forward strand.
AGGAGCTGGACGAGCCCGGCTTCGCGGACAACCCGCCCCACCGTTGCTACCTGTGCAAGCGGGGGCTCTTTTCCAGGATCCGCGCCGTGGCCGAGGAGGAACGCGCTCAATGGATACTGGAGGCCTCAAACCGCGACGACGAGGGGGACTACCGCCCGGGTCTCGAGGCCGTGCGCGAGCTGGGGGTGTTGAGCCCCTTGAGGGAAGCAGGGCTCACCAAGGACGAGATAAGGCTCCTCAGCAGGGAGGCGGATCTCCCCACCTGGGACAAGCCGAGCTTCGCCTGCCTCGCCTCCCGCTTCCCATACGGGGAACGCATCACTCCCGAAGCCCTGAGGCGCGTGGATCTGGCCGAGGAGCTCCTCATGTCCATGGGGTTGCGGCAGGTGCGGGTGCGCCTCCACGAGAAGGGCGCCCTGGCCAGGATCGAGGCGGACGAGGAGGGACTCGGCATCCTCTCCGACCCGGACGCGAGGGCGAGCGTCCACGCGAGGCTCAAGGCCATGGGATTCACGTACGTGTCGGCGGATCTGGCCGGTTACCGCACCGGCAGCATGAACCTCACTCTCCCTGATTCCCCCGGCGAGGGGAACGGCGGCAAGGCAGCCGGCCGGGAATCCCGGGGGTAAGCCTCGGGCAAGGTCGAGGTTGGCCCGTGCCCAAGCCGGGACCCGTCCGTCCGCATGAGGCTTCGCCCCGCCGGCATGACCTTCAACGGGAGTCTGAGAAAGACGTCCGGCGGGAGTGTCCGGCGGACAGCCGTCGAATCGGAATCGTAGTCGCGTACCTGTTCACGTCGGGTCTTGCCAGGCGCCATGTGAGGGCGCGATCCGCGCCGGGCGGCGGCGGGCCGGAAACCCGGGGACGCCGGAAATTTCTGGGCAATACGGCGGTTGCGGCTCCGGATATCACCGCACCGGAAAGAGACAAGAAATCACATGCAGTTACGGACGATTCTCTTCCCATATCGGATCCCCGCATAATTTTCCGAAGCGTCTGGCGTCATGGCGCGGACGATCGAAAGGCCGCGAATCCCCCCGATTGTTGACATTCCGGGCATTCGCGTTGCCGGTAAAGACTAAGGGGGACCCCCCCCGGAATCTCCGGAGCGGTCCCCCTTCGATGGAACCGCCAGCAGGTTCCGCCGCAACGGAAAACTGAAGACGGAAGGCTGAAGGCTGATGGTTGAAGGCGGATGGCTGTGAAGGCTGAAGGCGGCCAGGGCTACTCGGCGGCGGCCTCCGGGCCCTCCTTGATGACGATCGAGTTGATCTTCACCTCCGTCGCGGGCCGGTCGCCGGCGCTGGTCCGGACCTTGCCGATGCTTTCCACGACGTCCATGCCCGAGGTCACGTGCCCGAAGATGGCGTGCTTGCCGTCCAGCCACGGGGTCGGCGCCAGGGTGACGAAGAACTGCGAGCCGCCGGTGTTGGGGCCGGAGTTGGCCATGGAGAGTATGCCCGCGGCGTCGTGCTTCAGGCCCTCGCCGAACTCGTCGTCGATGGTGTAGCCCGGGCCCCCGCTGCCGCGGCCCTCGGGATCGCCGCCCTGGATCATGAAGCCGTCGATGACCCTGTGGAAGATCGTGCCATCGTAGAACTTGCGCTCCACCAGGGACGCGAAGTTGCCGGCGGTCTTGGGAGCCAGATCGTTGTAGAGCTCCGCCTCGAAGGTCCCCATGGTGGTGTCGAAGACTACCGTCTGGCGCCCGGCGGGCGCGGTTTCCTGGGCGCGGGCGGAGGAGGCGGACAGGACGAGCCCGGCCGCCGCGGCCAAGGCCGCGATCAGCCGCGGGAGAGACATAAGGTTCCTTATCGTTTGCGGCATGGTTTGCACCTTCCGGCTTTAGCCCCGCCGGAGGCTCCGGGCGGGGGTGGACATTGGTCGGGGCGAGAGGATTTGAACCTCCGGCCTACTGCTCCCAAAGCAGTCGCGCTACCAGGCTGCGCCACGCCCCGGCAGAAAAGCACCAGATTTTACTCGTTCGCTCACTTGAAGGCAAGGATTTTTTCGATTCGGCCCCAGAAGGCCCTTTCCGGGGCCCGGAAAACTTCCCCCGGAGCCAAGGGAAGCTCCTGCGGCGCAAGGGACAGGGCGGTCACGACGGGTATCCGTCCCCCCCTTCAAAGGGGCGGCGCGAGAAGGCGGCCTGCACTGAGGCTTGACGATGCCGCATCCCATTCGACCCGCCAGGCCGGGCAGGGCCTTGCGGGACGGGCAGGGCCCTGTGGGGCCGAGGCTCACCCGCACGGCGTTCGAGCGGTTTTGCCGCGACATGACGCCGCACGCCAGCCGTCTGAGCCAGGGACAAGACCGGGAACCGGGAATCCGGCGGGTCAGGCCCTGCGGCCGGGGGAGACGGCACTCCATGTGCCGCTTCCCGTCGGCGGACGGGCGCCTTGGCCTTCCCGCAGGCACCGGCCCCCTTGTCTTTCTCCTCCTCCGCGGATCCTCCGCGGACGTGCGGGGCGGGTCCCCCGGCATCGGGCCCGGGGCCGCCGGGCGGTTCCGGGGAGGCCTCCGCGGGCCGGACGAACCGCAAGGGTCGGCCCCCGTCCCACTCTGCCTCGAAGCGGGCCATGAGGCCGACGTTGACGGCGGCGGCCTTGACGGCGGTGCCCTGGCCGCAGGCGGGGGAGAGGAAATCACAGGGCACGAACGTGTCCCCTTCGGTCAAGGGGACGCGGAACCTCATCGCCCTATCCAGTTGCCCGCGGCTCAGGCCCGAGAGGTACAGGTCGAGGTTCGCTAGACAGACTCTCTCGCCGTACGGTTACCGTGCCGGCGGCGAGTCCCCGCACTCCTCTTGAAAAAATGGCTGGGCATGAGACGGTTCGAGGCAAGGTGACAGAGGCGGGCGACTCTCGCGATCATGGTGAAGGACGTTGCCGCCCCCTCGCGCCCCCGACGGACGGGGAGCCGGAGGGGACCCCGACCTCATGCGACAGGCGAGCATGGCAATATTCCATCCGTGCCAAGGCGCTCATGGACGGGCAACAGCCCGTGTCCTTGAGCCGGACGATCTGGAGCCGGCGAAAGGACACGCGGGCGTCGCGATGCGGCCCTGCCGCATCCAGGCTCTGACACGGATCGGCGGGCGCGCGGGTGACCAAGGCCTCCCAGGGGGAAAAGCGCCGGAGTAGTGGCCGCCCGAGGTGGCGCCCCTGCCGGTGGAGGACGTCCGCAGGCGGAGGCAGGGCGCCGATGTGGCGGTCAGTACCGCGGCGCCTTGGACTCCCTCCTTCATCGACCTGTACGGGAAAGGCTGCCAGCGAGTCGGCAACGTCAGGCCATCACGGGCGGACGCTGACGGTTGCTGTCTCCCGGCGGAGCTGGCGGAGGCGATTTGCCTGAAAACGAAGTAGTTCGCAAGGCCCTATGAACCGATTGGCGCCCTTGCGAAAAAAGGCTACGGGTGTTTCATGTCACTGGGCCGCAACAAATCCCTGGACCTGAACCTGGACCCGGACATCGTGGCCACACTAATGGCGCTGGACGAAGGGCCGCCGACTTCATGGGACGTGCCCTTGCCGGGATATCGCGACCGGGCGCACCGTGCCGCGCAAGGGCCGGATAAAATCCGATGGGCCGTTCGGGGACATGTCAGTCCTGCACTCCGGAAACTGCCTGACTCCGGCCAAGCGAGGCGCAAGGCCGCGGAAAACCCCGCCGGGATGCCTGTGAGGGTCCTGACGGGGCTTTTCAGTGCCCGAAGACTTTTCAAAGCCATCGTCCGGAGTGGACAATCGCCCGGATGGGCGTTTTCGGGCGTCTGGGCGGCCGTTGCGTCTTTTGCGGCGACTGTCCCCGGAAGTCGACGGCGAAAAACGGGGCACGCCACAATCGCGGGGAGTTTCGATTTCGACGATATTGAAAACCTGGTGGCTACTCTAGCTTGGACTCCCGGAGGAGCTTCTCGTTGTCTTCCGCGATTAGCCTGTCCAGCTCGCGCATACGTGGCTGACGAACCTTCCTGTCGTAAATCACGAGAATGGCGGCGTAGATGGCAATGCCGAGGAGAAAGAGCATCATTACATAATAGGGATTCATGACATGCCTCCTTCGGCCGGTCAGTCCGACGACAGCCTGGTCAAGCAAACGGCAAGCGCCAATGAGTCAGCGTCCGCCAGATAGGCTGTGAGGTCGCCTTAGAACAGCGCCACCATGAGAGAGCCTGCGAAAAGATTTTTCGCAGGCGCCGACGAGCAGCTTGTAGGTCTGCTTGTCTCGCTTTTCCAGAAGCAACCCGGCTATGCGTAGGCTTTCAATACTCTGCCGGGCCGTGTCCCCGGGCCAGCCTGATCATTGTAGCAAACTCGCCGGGGTTTTGGCACCCGCTTCGGAGCAGACCGCGGCCTTGCCGGATATCCGGCACAGGCGTTCGGGGCGCTTGATGAGGGCCTTAGGTGGTCCGATCGGGGAACACGGGCGTGGACCGTCGCCGCCGCGGAACGGAGACGGCGCGTCCCCGCTAAAGCAACCAGTTCGGATATGGGGACTTGGGCCTCCGCAGGATTCCGCATGAAATGCCGCCAACTTGGGTGAAATCCTGGAGCTTGGGTCGGATGCCCTTTTCATGTTCAGGTTGATTGTCGACACCCCGGCGCATGAAACCGTTAAAGCCGGCACAATATTACTCCGGTGGGCAAATATGAAAAATTCTGCAATGCCTTGATTTTCACTTCAATTATGGTGTTTCGGTTATTTATCCATATGTGTTAGGGCTACGACAATCCAGAATAATCTTTTGATTTAAACTATAATTTTAACATACATCATATTGAGTCCAGAAAAAACTTAAGATTATGAAGATGCCATATTTTCCTCATTCGTTACCGCCGGAGTAATATGATGGATGCTCAAGGCAGCGATACCCGAGGAAACGTTTCATGATAAAGTTCGTGGGACGTTCGGGGCCATGTCAGTCCTGCCCTCCGGAAACTGCCTGGCTCCGGCCAAACGAGGCGCAAGGATGCGGAAAGCCCCGCCGGGATGCCCGTGAGGGTCCTGACGGGGCTTTTCAGCACCCACCGTCCGGAGGGGACAATCGCCCGGATGGGCGTTTTCGAGCGTCTGGGCGGCTGTTGCGTCTTTTGCGGCGACTGTCCCCGGATGTCGACGGCGGAAAGCGGGGCAACGCCACAATCGCGGGGAGTTTCGATATCGTAGATTTCAACGATATCCAAAACGGGGAAGCTACTCCCCCCTGATCCTCCCGGAGGGCCTTCTCGTAGTCTTCCGCGATTAGCCTTTCCAGCTCGCGCATACGGGGCTGGCGAACCTTCCTGTCGTAAATCACAAGAATGGCGGCGTAGATTCCCAAAGCGAGGCCGAAGAGCATCATTACATAATAGGGATTCATGACTTGCCTCCTTCGGCCGGTCAGTCCGACGACAGCCTGGTCAAGCATACGGCAAGCGCCAATGAGACAGCGGCAACCAGATAGGCTGTGAGGTCGCCTTGGAACAGCGCCACCATGAGAGAGCCGGCGAAAAGCTTTTCGCAGGCGCCGGCGAGCAGCTTGCAGGTCTGCATGTCTCGCTTTTCCAGAAGCAACCCAGCTGTGCGCAGGCGTTCTTTCCTCTGCCAAGCCAAATTCCGGGCCGCCTGATAATTGTTGCAAATTCGGCGGGTTTCGGGCACCCGCTTCGGGGCAAACCGCAACCTTGCCGGATATCCGGCACAGGCATTCGGGGCGCTTGATGAGGGCCATAGGCGGTCCTTTCTGGGATAACGGGCGGGGACCGTCGCCGCTGTGGAGCGGAGACGGCGCGTCTCCGCGAAAGCAACCGGTTCGGGTAAGGGGACTATGGCCTCCCCAGGATTCCGCATGAAAGTGCCGCCGCCTTGGGTGAAGTCCCGGGGCAACTTGGGCCGGATGCCCTAAAAGCTCATGGGCTGTTCGGGGACATGTCCATCCAGCCCTCATGGAAAACGGCCTGAGTCCGGCCAAGCGAGGCGTAAGGAAGCGGAAAACCCCGCCGGGATGCCTGTGAGGGTCCTGACGGGGCTTTTCAGTGCCCGAAGACTTTTCAAAGCCATCGTCCGGAGTGGACAATCGTCCGGAGAGGCGTTTTATGGCGTCTGGGCGGCTGTTGCGTCTTTTGCTGCGACTGTCCCCGGAAGTCGACTGCGGAAATCGAGGCAACGTCACAATCGCGGGGAGCTTCGATTTCATCGATTTCAACGATTTCCAAAACGGGGGAGCTACTGCCCCTGGGCCTCCCGGAGGGCCTTCTCGTAGTCTTCCGCGATTAGCCTTTCCAGCTCGCGCATACGGGGCTGACGAACCTTCTTGTTGTAAATCACGAAAATGGCGGCGTAGATGGCCATGCCGAGGAGAAAGAGCATCATTACATAATAGGGATTCATGACATGCCTCCTTCGACCGGTCAGTCCATCGACAGCCGGGTAAAGCAGACGGCAAGCGCCAATGAGACAGAGACCGCCAGATAGGCGCTTAAGTCGCCTTGGAACAGCGCCACCAGGAGAGAGCCTGCGAACAACTTTTCGCAGGCGCCGGCGAGCAGCTTGAAGGTCTGCATGTCTCGCTTTTCCAGAAGTCACCCGGCGGCGTACAGCCTTTCTCTCCTCTGTCATGATGGGTCCCGGGCCCGCCTGACGATTCTAGCATAGTCGGCGGGTATCGGGAATCCGCATCGGGGGCAGACAGCCGCCTCGCCGGATATCCGGCACAGGCATTCGGGGCATCTGATGAGGGCCATAGGGAGTCCTTTCGGGGAAACGGGCGCGGGTAGTTGCCGCCATGGAGCGGAGACGGCGCACGCCCGCTGAAGCAGAGCCAGTTCGGCTCAGGGGGCTTAGGCAGCCGCAGGGTGCCGCATGAACGAGCCGCCGCCCCGGCTGAAGACCTCGGGGGCTGCTTGGGCCGGATGCCCTAACACGTTCATGTCGGTTATCGAGGCCTCGGCACATGAAACCCTTAAACCGTAACAAATAAGATGGGGGTTCAAGACCGTTACGCCCAGGAAAACGTTACATGACAAGCGGATCCTCGACGGTGACGATCCGTATCCCGGGGATAGTGGCGGCGCCGTGGGACATGCCGCAGGGCGTGCAGTGCCCCGTATCGATGCCATCGGCCGCCGCGAAGTCGGAGACGATCACGGGGGCCGATCGGTTCGAGGGATCTCCGTCACCGCACGGGGCGAACAGGTTCCCGCCCTCCGCCAGACAGTCCGCGAGTACCCGGGCGACTGTCAGGGGCGATCCGGCATCGTCCAGGATAGCGCGGGCGCCGCCCTCCGCGCGGCGGGGGAGCCGATCCCGCGCCAGCCCATGAAGAGGCGGTCGCCGTCCCCCGCGTGATCCTTGGGGAGCCGGCAATCGTCACCGCGCCCGGACCTGACCCCCATGAGCCCGCAGTATCCGCGCAGACCGGCGACACCCGCCGGGGCGGAGCGCGCGAGCCTCTCCGGCTCCGAGGCCTTCTCCATAAGCTCGGGGCGCTTTTCGCTTTTCCTCCTGGAGCTCAAGTTGATCTGCCGGATGATGAAAGGCCTTTAGGCGGACACGTGGGCACGAAGGTCAAGCGGTCGAACGTCGCCTTCCCGCCGTCCATAGGCCAAAGGAATCCTTGGGCCGAGCGCCGCCGGACATAGGCCTCATCGGCGTCCGAGTGTTCCCGCACGCCGTCCCTTGACCGCGGTCTTTCCGGCGCGGCCCCTCTCCTGCCTCCCAGCATAGGCGAGAAGCCTTCCGCAGGTCTCCCGGTCGTTTGGGGCGTCCGGGTCCGCGCCGGGCAGGATCTTGAACAGCTGCGGAGGGCTGTCATGGGCGCGTAGGTTGCGGAAGGGCTGTCATGGGCGCGTAGGTTGCGGAAGGGCTGTCTTGGGCGCGTAGGTTGCGGAAGGGCTGTCTTGGGCGCGTAAGCTGCGGAAGTGCTGTCTTGGACGCGTTCCCGCAGGACATGAAACCGGCGAAGTCCTCCGGGACCGGTCCCTGCCGCAGACGTCCGACTCCTTGAGGAAGTCGATAAAGCAGCGCGGGGTGAGGCAGATCCCGATCTCCGCGCCGGACTCCGGTACGGCACCGGGATCGGAGGGCCGCAAGTCGGGAGGGCAGGCGAAGGCGCGCCGGAGGCCCTTGCGGAGGGCCGCAGGGAAGTCGGCACGCCCTGTTCCGGACAGGCGGCAGGGAGACATCGGAGCCGCCTCGCCCGTGCCGAAGCGGTTGCCGATGAAACTCGTCGAGGCCCGGTCGGAGTCGAGGTCGAGGGCGTCGCCGCAGGTGAGCCGGGCGATGCGGTCCTCATTTTCGACGCGCCAGGCGCGGAGGCGCTGGCCATCCGCGTTCACCGGGCGGGAGACGTCCGGCGGGTACGGCTCGGCCGCCGCCTCGAACATGAGGCCTCGGTTCACGACGACAACGACGACGATGCTGACGACGTCGGCCGCCAGGGACGGCATCGCGTCCCTGGTCCACACGTCCGCGAGCCCGGGCAAGGCCTCGTTGGCGAGGACGCCCCCGGCGGAGCGGAACTTGAGGACGAGGCGCCTCAGGGCAGCCCCGGCCGCCGCCATGGGGTTCTCGCGGAGGTCGGCACCCACGCGCACGTTGAACACCAGGGCCGCGCCGGGCCCGGCGCCCTTCGGCAGGAAGTCCGTCATCGCGACCGGCTCGCGTGGCAGGGCGGGTGTGCCCCGGACCCGGACCGACGGGTGGACCTCGGCGGTCAGGAGGCGGACGGCCGCCGTCCTGTGTCGGGACGCCCCATCCCGCAGGTCCTCCGGCCCGTCCGCCAACGCCGGGAAATCGAGCGACACGCAGTCGTCCGTCAGCGCGACGTCCCGGTTCAGGGACGCGCCCGAGGACACGCCGCTGGCCTCATGCGCCCGGAGAAGCCGTAGAGGCGCTCCGAGAGGGGGCCGCCCATCCGCGGCGGGTGCTCGAGGCGCCCCCGCGCAGTCGGTCTCCGGCGCCGCATCGAGCGAGTCACTGACCGACCCCAGGTCCCCTGCGGGGAACCGCGGGCAGGGCCGGATCTCCATGACCTCGGCCTGCGGCGAGGAGGCGAGTCCGAGCGGCGGGAGGGGCGTGACGGGTCTGGGGTATTCAGAGGTCGGCATGAAGCTTCTTCGAGAAGCCCAGGAGGCGTGGCGTGACCCGGGGAGGGACGGAGGGACGGAGGGACGGAGGGACGGAGGGACGGAGGGACGGAGGGAAAGACGGGAGAATCTGTTCGGCTAAACACTGTATATAGTTAATGATCGATTCTTTGTCAAGATATTTTTAAAATCCAGTTCCAGCGTGGGCTTCCGGTGCCGGACTGAGCTCTCTTGGGGCGTCCTGAATCCATGATTCAGAAACTGGCGACGTTTTTTAAGGGAAGACCGAAACAGTTCTATGTATATTTTAATTACATGAACCCATACGATCTATGAGGGGTGGTTAGCTCGTGACGCTACACCAAATGTTGATGGACCGCCCGTCCCGTGTTGGGGAGGCGAGTGCGAGGCAGTTTAAAGGGTCAGAACGCGTGAAAACATGCCAAATTTTTTGACTGACAGATTCTTTCAAGGCTGAAAAAAACCGCTTCACTTTTTCCCGTCCAGGCAGCCTCCCATGACCCTGAAGACGGTATCCTGCGGCGCTTTTTGGGAAACATCGGAGTTCCTCCGAACCCCTTGCAATTGAC
>JAISFS010000105.1 GCA_031263485.1 Deltaproteobacteria bacterium
TCCCCGGCGGCAGGCGGCCGCATGGAGCCGGTGCTCGCGGCGCTCGCCGGGCCCGGAGGAGGGGCCGCGATACTCGCGTCCGTGTCCTCCGAGGAGAAGCTCTGCCTCATGCTGGCGTCCCCTGCGGGACTCTGGTCGGCGGAGTCTAACGCCGGGCGCGGTGAGCTTCAGAGCCTTGCCCTGGAATTCAGGAGACTCGTGTCGGATCCGCAGAGGGATCCCCGCGCCGCCGGGAAGGCACTCTACGAACTGGTGGTGAAGCCCCTGGAGGGCCCCCTGAAGGAGTCCGGCGCGGGCACCCTTCTCCTGTGGCTGGACGCGCCCCTGGACGACGCGCCGCTGGCCGCGCTGTGGGACGGGACGGCCTGGATAGTCGAGCGGATTCCGGTCGCCGTGTTCTCCCCCGAGTCCGTGAGGCGGATAGTCGCCTCTCCAGACGGCGGCGAGTCCCCGGAGGACGCCTCCGACGGCAAGGGTGCCGCGGCTGGCAAGGGCGGTTCCGGAGCCTCCAAGGGCGACGCCCCGAAGGGCGCCGAGGCCCGTGCCGTGCCCGGCGGCAAGGGAGGAGCCGGAGGGAGCGCCGCGCAGGACGGGGCCCCGGCAGCTCCAGGGCTCGACGTCCTGGAACGCGCCCTGGCGGCGGCCACCGCGCCGGCATACGTTGAGGCCGTCTTCCGTGCCGGGGACGGGGAGGGCGACGAGGGCGCGGCGGATGCGGCCCGGCCCTCCGGCACCGTGACACTGAACGGCATGGTGTCCGGCGAGGGAGCCGAGCTGGGCTCCGTGGACGTGATGGCGCTCTCGCCGTCCGACCCCGGCTCAGTCCCGGCATCGGCCCCGGCAGGCATCGACCCTGGCCCGCGCGTGCCGCACGACATCATAGAGGCGCTCCTGGTCACGGGCGTGAGGGCGGTGCTGGAGGCCGTGATGCCCGCCGAGTCCTGCCGGAAGACAGGCGGGGTCGTGAGCGAGTTCTCCCGGTTCCGTTACGGCGAGGGGAAGGGCAGGGCGGACGCCCTGAGGGAGGCGCAGCTGTCGGTCATGCGGGGGACGACTGTACCGCCTGCCGCGGACGTATCAGCTACGGGCGCGGACGACACCACCCCGCCCGATGCCGAGAGCGGGGATCAGGCCCAGACCGAGGCGGGGACACAGGAGCCGCCTGCGACCGGTTCCCAGCCAGAGGCTGAGGCCGGCGGCCAGGCACCGCCTGCGGAAGCCGGCCAGGCCACGGGAGTTCCTGTCCTGGAGGCGAAAGATAGTTCGCATCCGTGTTTCTGGGCACCATATGTTCTTGAGGGGGACTGGAGATAAAATTTATCTTAACACTCTACCGCGAAAGCGTTCTGATCGCTACCTGTCAGTGTTGTGTAAAACAACCCAACTTTTAACTGATAATGAGGAAGCTATATGAAAATTTACTTGCTAATAGCAGTGGTGTTAGTAATTGCGGTGTCTTTCATGATTCAAGCCATCTGCCCAGTTGTTGCCCTCGCACAGGGTGGAGGTTTCACTGGCCCGGGACCTCAGGACAGTGTGGAGCCGTTTACGGAATTAGGGACTATAGATTCGGCACTCGCCGGTGCCCATAGATATGATGTAACACTTGTTGGGAATATTGTAAAACACCTCGGTAATGATGAGTACTTATTTCGAGACCGAACTGGCGAGATAGTCAGCATAATCCACGGAGATATTTGGGAGGGGAGAAATATCACTCCAATAACTAACGTGTGGCTCACTGGAAAGATAAAGCGCCACAAAAGGAAGATAGTTTTCGAGGTGAGATCCATGCCATTCCCTGGAAGAGATATTGGTCCCCTTCCCCCCTTTAACAAAAAGAAATGACTGTGCATTTATATCGAAACCGCAGAAACTAGATCCGGTTTTGGTCATACTGGGCTTGGATGGAGCTTGGTGGCGAAGCCGGGACTGAGGCTAGAGGAGTATTTGGGTATCTGTTCATATACGAAAACAGGTGACCCTCTAGCAGGACACAGCTCATCCTCATTTCTGGTGCAAGGCGACCCTCCTCAGATGCTTGGACGGCTTTCCTCCGGTGGCAGGACGGCCTTCCTCCGGGTCCAGAGCGGCCTTTCTGCAGGCCAGATTGGCCTTCTTCTAGCTCCTTGACAGCTTTCCTCCACGGTCAGGGCGACCTACCCTTGAACGGATACCATGGAACCTCTTCGAGGGGCCTGGCGAGGAGGCGGCCGGGGCGTCATGGCAGGAGACCGCCTGGCAGCTCGCGTCGCTTGGCGCGGAACACTCCTTCGTCATGGACAAGCTCTGGAAGGGCGGCCTCGAGCCCCAGGAACGGGAAGTGCAGGACGGGCTGGGCGAGAGGAGCAATGCGGCGGCGACCGCCCTGCGCGAGTTCCACTCGACCCTCGGCGCGAGGTTTTCCGGGCAGTTTGTCCTGCAGGTTCCATTCCGGATTCGACGGAAAGGCGTTCGATCCGGCCATAGGCATGTGGGATCCTAGCCTGTGGCGCCATGTCATGCCTGGTGAGTTGAACGGCTGTTTCTGCTGGTTTGAGAGCGTGTTGCCGGTTGAGGTCGTGGTGCCTACATATGAAGATTTAAGGCTCCAAGCCTTGCAAAGACAGCCGGAACATGAGAGCTTGCCCCCGATGTCTTGGCCGGGTTCGCAGCCGTCTCCGGCGGCATCTCTCCCGGTAAACAAGGTCTCGGAAACTCCGGCAAAACCCAAACGCGGATGCATGGCCTGGATAGCTCTCGCCTGCGGCCTGGCGTTCCTGCCTCTGCACGTCATCCTGGCATAATGCCCCCTCATTCGCCACAGTATTCCGTAACCGTTCACGGTTCAATTTGCATGACCAGGGAAGAAGTACTTTGCTGACGGAAGCCGACGGCTTATGCAGGTTCACGGTTCAAGCAACATGACTGGCAAGGGCTGGGAGCGGTCTTCAGCGCGTGATATTTCTCCGGGATCCATAATGTAAGAGCCTCCGCCGTTCCGGTGCGGAGCGGATGTCCGGAATGTCAAGTGGGGCCCCGACAGCCACGGGCATCCCCGGCATGTCCCGGATTCCCCCACTCCAGGCAGGTATCCTGGCCAGCTTGCTCAAGAAGTGAGCCTGTCAATCGCCAATTCAGCGCCCGGCACCCCTCTTCGACAGCTTGCAACGCCTTGAGGAATTCCTGGGGCATCACGACGGAAGGAGAAGATTGTCCCCCCGGCCTATTTCTCGGCCTTGACCTTCGTGACTTTCCCGTCCCTCTCGAAGAGACATCCG
>JAISFS010000108.1 GCA_031263485.1 Deltaproteobacteria bacterium
CTGCCGGACGCGACGGAAAGCCGCGCCCTTTGAGCGGACGCAACGCGGCCTGATCGGAAGATTCAGGCGCGATAAACGGTGAAGGAGACAACCGTCACGGCAGGGCGGACGGGTGTCTCAGGGCCTTGACCAAAAATCGCGGCGGGGAGCTTTTTCCGGCAGGATACGTATCCTGTCGCTCGGAACGCACTGCCCTTAATGAAATCCGGCGATTTACAGAACCGGATGGGGAACATGGGCACTCTTCCCCTGCCCCCCCCGTGAACAGATACAGTTATCCAGTGAACGCTTACTCAGACTCAATAATAAGGATAATTACATCAAACAGTATTATTTAAATTTGATAATGCTATAATTTAGGTAGATAGTGCAAAATGATATAAAAAGAAGAACATAGTGATATTGTGATAAAAGGAATCAGAGAGATCGGGTGGGGGAAAATATTAGTGTTGGAGTGGGGAAAACGGATGTAAATCTGTCCCGGAGGGGTCTGGACAGCGGCAGGCACCTCCGGGACGGAAAACACTACCCTCAGACGATCATCCGGCACATGAGCTCAGGCGTTCGAAATAAGGGAGTGCAGACTTGGTATGACCGGATTTGAATTCAACACCTCAATCTTGTCATTGTCTTGGAAAACAGAGGCTGGAGAAGCGCATCGGATAGAGGTGTAGAGGATTTAGAACGAATATGACACGCCAAGGGTCGCCGTGAAGGGTGGCCCCAATGGTGCAGTATAAACGAAGCCACCGACCGTTGTGGTCGGGTCGTTTATACGAGCCAGGCCATAGGGGGCATTTGTCTTGTCGAATATGTTGGCGAGGGACAGAGTCACCCTGATATTATCCGTAGGCTTCACGTAAAGGTTGACGTCAACCAGCCAGTAGTCTCCGTAAGTGTACCAGCGAGCAGGGGGAGCTACAGTGAAGCCCGTGAGCCGCTGATGTGTTTTGCCGATCCAGTTGGCGTAGACCCCGATACCGAAGTCACGTCCATCTATATTCCCGTCGTACTGGGCGCTCAACTTGGCTTGGGCACTGGGCTGGAAATTCAGACGTTTCGTCACGGTGCCATTGCCGGCGACATTCTTGAAGTAGTTGCGGCTATATGAGGCATTGAGTGACAGGCCTTCCAGCGGGCGAATGGCTCCTCCGATGGTAAATCCATAGATGGTTGATTTGCCGTCAACGTTCTGGTACGTGTTTGAAGCGTCGTTGCCGAACATGTCAGTAACTCGCTCATAGAACCCTCCGAACTCGATATCATACAGGGAGGTGCTGGACACTAGCGCAGCTGATGCTGCGAAGCTTCTCTGGGGTTTAAGGTCCCGATTCCCAAACGGGCCATTAGGCGTCTGGTTCACGAATAACTGTTCAGCGTTTGGGAGCTGGAAGTTCGTGCCGATATTAACCCTGAAATAGAGCTTGTCATCCTCCAGGAATGGCATCTTGGAGGAGAGGTTCCAGACAAAGGATCTTGCGGCATCAGCTATGTTGTAGCGAGCGCCTATAGCGACTTTCCAAGCTTCCCAGAAGCTGAAGAACGGGCGGTATTGGACGAACACAGCCCAGACCTTCTCATGCATCGGCTCAATTTTGTACCAATAGTCCTTTCCCCAGTAGCTTTGGAAATCGAGTCCCAGTATGATCTCGTCTCCCCTGTCGAAGCGGAAACTATTGAGGAAATTTACGCCCCAGTCCTCAAACCCCCACTTGAGGTGATCGGTAGGAATGGCGTGTGCTAGGTTTTCCTGAGTATAGTCAGACCACCAAGTATGGATGTATGCCTTGATGTAGTAGCTGTAGTTCGCGGTCACGTCGTGATCCCACTTTGCGATACCGACGTATTCGACTCGATCGTTCCACTGCTGGTACATCGCGGGACTGAAGTTGCCAAACTCGCCTGAACTGCGGAAAAGGCTCAAGGAGAAGTTGTTACGGCCCGCGAGGTAAAGGTCGGTGTCATATTTGAGGCCAATGTTGAGTCTGCGGTAGTCCCTGTTCGCCGGTTCGTTGTTGTTAGCAAGCTGATAGGCCCGTTTAGGGAAAGGAAGGTACCCATCCCAGCCATCGTAACTGGCGGAAACCAAAAACCGGTGCCGATCCAGCCCAAAGCTGAGGCTGCCGTAGGCATCGTAAAATCTTTTGGTACCGTAACTAACGCCGACCTGGCCAGACAGCTCCTGGGTCGGCTTCTTTGTGACCACGTTCACGACACCGCTTGAGGATTCGGTGCCGTAGTAGAGGGACTCGCCTCCATAAAGGATCTCCACGCGCTCGACTTGGTGGATGCCTATCGTGTCCATGTACCCGGACCCAAAAAGTCGGTTGTTGACCCTGACCCCGTCAATGAGGAAGAGGATCTCGCTTCTTCCGTTCATGAAGTAACGCGAGTAGTCCGCCCGACTCTTCGGGCTCACGTGGAATCCAGGTGCAAGCTTGGCGAGGGCCTCGTTGAGATCGCTGTAGCCCATCTTGGCTATGTCTTCGCCTTGAATGACCACCACCTGGTGGCCGTATTCAGCCAGCTCTGTGGAAAGCTTCTCCTCTATCTGGCGACCGAGGACAACGGTCGGTGGGAGCACATCGCCTGACTGGGCCGAAACCTGGGGCGGTACTGATAGAGAGACGGAAAAGGCGGCCAGCAGGCAGAATGCCATCGGGCGGAACCGCGCCCGTGGCATCATTTTTCTAATGATCATCGTGTTTTCCTTGTCTGACTGTATGGGTGGATTTACTGAAGTGACCTTTGTCAATAGCTACAGATGTCAGCTGCATGACCTGAGTTCATGATTCGGTGAGGTGCAAGGCATCATAAGCGGTAACCACCGTCACTTTCGGCATTTCTTGGATGGCTGTCTGGAAATACTGATGCATCAAAATTCATTATTGAGGTAAGTTGAATTCCCAATATAAGCACAAAAAAAATTAACTCTGCAACCGCCGAAGGCCATGTCCTATCGAACATTAAGGGCAACCGCGATATCCAAAAATCGATGTATTAGATTACCGTCTGCCAGTTGAAATCTGCAATCCTGGATAGTTACGGCAGAGAAGCGACTTGTTTCTGTGCCAAGTAACCGTCAAAGCTCTCCTTGTTAAAGCGTGAAGGTCATGGCGATCTTTAAGAGACACAGAGCTAAATAAAGCGGAAATCGTTGCCGAGCTTGGCACCATTAATTTAAAATATCGATAAATATCCGATAATTAATGGTTGCGCTGAGGTCAGGCAGAGGATACGATTGCGGATCTGGAAATGTGTCTGAATAATGACGTAATCTTTAGGAGGGAAGCAAGAACAAGAGTTTTTGTGGGGAGTGAGTTGAGGCTAAAAAGCAAGGCGGTTGAATCGGTCTGGTCAGATTCGCAACAGCTGAGTCGGAGCTGATGGATGTCTTTATTCTGCTACTTCAGAAAACAAACGGCATTATTTCATCGGTTCGGACGCTAGTTCACCATTCCGGAACTTGAGGATACGACCTGCGCTGAAAGTGACAAAATGGATGCCAGACTGGCAACCGGCAAACAGAGTTTGACCCTATAACCAATATAGTTTGTAAAAGCTGGGCTGTCAAATGGAATTTTAAATTTACATTTTACCTATGATGATTTTTCGTTTCTAGCGAAACCGTTCACGCCCTTTTCTGTACAACCTTCAGTGGGATTCTTTAAACAAAACCCCTACATACGCTTGGTTGCCCAAGAGGTCATCATTATGCTCCAAGCAAGGTATCACCTTCATCCAGCCTCTGGATAACCACATGGGTGGACAATCCATGACTTCGGCTCCCGGTTCCAGCAAGATAATATTCCATCCTCATGATTCCATGTCCAAGCCGAAACGCTTTTCCACGTGACCTTGGCGCGGTGAAGGCATCGGACTCCGTTTCTTGACAAGGGTGTCCACTATACGGTGTTGCAACTGTCAAATGGCAGGGAACTCCCTTGGCTTCTGGCACAGTGGATTTTCCACGCAGCCCACGTCTGTTCAAGGACGGCACGGGAAAGAACCGAGGTCCATCGGCGGGTAGTTTCTCTCCGGTTCCAGAAATTGCCTTAGTGGCGGCCTTGTCTTTCGGAAGCTGGCATATCCCCGAAGGTTCTGGACGTCGGCTTCCTGAAAAACCATGAGACCCATTTTATGGGGCATGGGGCAAGCCCCAGAATTCCTCCGAGCGGGCCCTGAGACCGTTCAGATGGTTTTCGGGGGGCCTTTCTATGTGCGCGGACATACGCCCAGTGCCGCTTCCGGGCGGCCTCGCGAGACTTTCGTCCGGGAGCTGCCGCACCGGATGCGTTCGCCTCGGAACAGTCGCCGGGTGCTTTCCTGTCTGCGGTAACACGAGATGTCTTCTCCCGTGCGCCTTAAATTTTTCTTTTGGCATTCCCGATACCAGACCGGGCCTGGGGGCGTCTTGCGGCGGCCGGTTCCCTCCCGCCGTTGGCTCCAGCGGTCCCGGCCTTGCTCCCGATTCCGTTGAAACCGCACACGCCGCGGTCTGCGCCGTGCGGCATACAGTCCGATGGAGGTTCCTCGGGACCAACCCCCGGAACGGATATCAGGTTTTGCGCTTCACCTGAACAGGAATGGGGTTCTCAGACAGACCATTCGCTTTGCTTATGGCATTCCCTCTCCGGTTCCGTTCCGCCTTCGTTTTCCGCCAACGTGGCGGCTCCTGCCGCTGGTACCTGCCGACCTGATTTTCCTGTCACTGTTTCCGGACAAGGGTTTATCGAGACCGTCCTTCGGGGGAACGCGGTCCGACCGCTGATTATTTGGATCCGCCTTCGAAGGGACGCTGTTAGCCATGGGCTTGTCGTGCCCGTCCTAATCGGGTCGCTCTACTGACTGTAAATTTCTGGCTTCGTCTCCAAAGCTGCTCCGTCCGGCACTGGCTTGTCATGCCCGCCCTTAGGGGGATCGCCTCCTGCCCGAAAATTTCGGGCGCCGTCTCCTAAACGGCTCCGTCCGATGCGGGCTTGTCATGCCCGCCTTTAGCGAGATCGCTTTCCTGTCACTGAATTTCAAGCTCCGTCTTCGAAGCGGTGCCGTCCGGCATGGGCTTGTCATGCCCGCCCATAATGGAATCGTTGTCAGATGCGGGGTCATCGATCCCGTCTTTCTGAGGTTCGCGGTCCGGCTGGGGAGCGTCGTGTCCGCTCGTCTACCGGCCATCTAAGGACTTGGGTTCTTCCGACCCGCTCTTCGGAGGACCGCATCCGGGGCGGAACGTCTTGGACCTTCACTTCTTCCAAGGCGTCGCCTCGTGTCCATACCCGTCGCTGAAACTCTCCGGGCCATCCCCTAACGGCTTTACGTCGTCGAACATTTTCAATTCGGCATCATATCCTTTCTTCGCCTCGACTTCCAGTATCTTCATAGACCGGAATGTCTCGACCGCCGCCTCGTGGAACTTCGAGTCGTCGCTCCGCCCTGGAGCGACAAGCTAAGGCAGAGTATTCCCCTCGCTTCCGGCGGTCAGGGCCTCCCCCGGTAATTTCTTATAATGCGTCACGGTGCGTTTCAGCGCCTTGCCGTTGAGTTTCTGTTCCTTGGTATGGAGTTTCAACTTTTCCATGATCGAATAGCGGACCTCCAGATAACGGTTCCCGCCGATGCTTGGGAACTTAAACTGATGTGGTGCCTTATGACATAGCTTCGAATGGAGCACATCGCATCTTATACAAAGTTTCGCATAAGTTGGGGAGTAGCCTCTATGATATTGGGGTACAGACAGGCTTGTCACTCATGAGACCAGGAGCGAGAAGGGACGAGAAATACAGGCTCGCGTGATGACTGTCATTGCCACATGCTAAAAATGCGTTCATAACTCATACGGATATTTCCTGAAAAGCATTACTGTCAGGTACAACGGGGATGACCAACTGTCCATACTTAACATGTATTACTTCCAAAAAATTATTTCGTTTTCGTTGGCCCTGGAAAATATATCCAGAACTAAATTTTTATAAATAGCGCATAACAACACAAATCCAGCAGACAAATTTTGTTGATGTGACGCAAGGCCATGGAGGATCTGGACCGGGGGTGGGGGTTAACGATTACTCCCACGATACAAAAATCAATTTTATTTCGAGGAAGGATTCTCCAGGGCTCAGGATTTTCGGTCCCATCCATCCTCAACCTTCAAGATCTCCGATCAAATGCATGGCTAAACTCTCACCCTGTTTCGGGATGCCTGACAGGTACGTATATTCACGACATCTCCGGTTCAGCGAGTCTAAGATGGCGTTATTGCTAACGGCAAAAGCTTGAACGCTAAAAACTGCCAGCTACAGTGCCTGCGGGATGGCCGTACAGTACGATTCCTACACCTATAACAAGCTCGTTTCAGGGGATTCTACTCAACGTCTGATGCATGTTGACAGTCGGCGGTGACTACGGCTATGGAAGATCCAGCCTTCAGGTCCCCCTCAGGCGTTCCAGGACCCATCAAAATGTCAGTTTCCTACAGTTCCTGTGTGACCTCACACATGCGATGACGCTCTATGTCTCATAGCCCATACGACCCTTCCTGGCTACCCAGTCTGAGTACTTTCCTGGTTACCCTGTCTGCGTGCATTCCAGGCTCCTGGCCTTCGGCCAGTCCTGGGTTCCTGGCCTCCCAGCCTTATTCAGGTCACCCGACTCTGCTCGCCGGGGGGGGAGCCAGGGCGTCCGCAGGGGCCATGCCCTGCTCCAGGGTGATCACGGCCTCCATGGCCTTCTGGTAATCGGCGGTGAGCACCAGATCCGCAATCTCCGTCACCGCCTCGTGCTTCTTGGAGGACAGGGGGAGGGCCTTTAAGCGCTCCAGCGCCGAGTCGGTTCCGTTCACGTCGAAGGTGTCCAGGGAGGTTCGCAACGCGGCCAGGAGCCGGAAGAATTCAGGGCTCACGCCGCCGTCGCGGCGCCCTGGCCTTGTGGATGCCAGGAGCTCCTTCACGCGGGCGGTGAGCATGTTCAGCTCCTTGCGGAAGGGCTCGGCAAGGTCACGGACTGCCACCTGATCCCCCGCTCGCGCGGCGGCCTCCAGCTCTGCGGCGCTCACCGACAGCGCCTCCGCGCCGATGTTGGCCAGGGAGCCCTTGATCGCGTGGGCGAGGATGGTGAAGTCCTTCAGGCCGTCGGAGTCGTGGATCCTGTCCAGCACCCCGCTCCGTTCCCGCACGTCCCTGAGGAATACCCCCAGGGTGTCCAGCCAGCGGGCCCGGGATCCCCCGGTGCGCCGGATGCCCTCCTCGGCGTCCAGGCCCTCGATCATGGGGAGCGGCGCCTCCTGGGCGGTGCCGTCCGGCCCCGCCACCGGGGGGGGACCCTCCAGCTTGTCGGCGGGGAGCCACTTGCGGAGCAACTCGTCCAGGCGGAAGACGTCTATGGGCTTGGACAGGAAGTCGTTGAAGCCGCTGTCCAAAAAAATCTTGCGCATGCCGCTCACGGCGTTGGCGGTAAGGGCGATGACCGGGAGCCCCGCGTAGGCGCCCCCGTCCATGCGCCTTATCTCGGCCACGGCCTGGAGCCCGTCCATCACGGGCATCATGTGGTCCATCAGCACCAGGTCGAATCCCTCAGTGCGGACCAGATCCACCGCCTCGCGGCCGTTCATGCAGGTGTAGACCTGGGCCATGTACGGCTGCAGGAGGCCTTCCGCCACCAGGAGGTTGGAGGAGAAGTCGTCCACGATGAGGATCTTGGCTCCGGGCGCGGTGAAGGAGGCATTCTGCTTGCGGTCCGGCCCGACAGAGCCGGGCCGGAACTCCCCCATGGGTTCCCAGTCGAAGACGATCTGGGTGACCGTGGCGGTGAAGGCGGAGCCCTTGCCGTAGGTGGACTCGACCGAGATCTCGCCTCCCATGGCCTCGCAGAGGCTTTTGGCGATGGACAGCCCCAGGCCGGTGCCCTCTATGCTCGGGTTCTGCTGGGCGTCCACCCGGCTGAACTCCCTGAACAGCTTGGGCAGGTCCTCATCCCTGATGCCTTTGCCGGAGTCCTCCACCATGAAGTAGAGCCGCACGGTGTGGTCGCCGGTCGGCTCCGAAGAGGCGGAAAGGCGGACGAAGCCTTCCTTCGTGTACTTGACTGCGTTGGAGAGGAGGTTCATGAGCACCTGGCGGATGCGCACGGCGTCCCCGATGAGCACTGAGGGGAGCTCCGGCGAGATGTCAACCGAGAACTCCAGGCCGGTCTCGGCGACCTTCACCCGGATGATGGTCAGGAGATCGTTTATCGTGGAGGCGGTGTTGTAGGGGACGGACACGATGGAGAGCTGGCCGGTCTGGATTTTCGAGAAGTCGAGAATCTCGTCGATTATTCCCAGGAGGATCTCGCCCGAATTCTGGATGCCGGTTATGTATTCGAGTCCCTTGGGCTTCCCGTACTCGCGGTGGACCAGCTCCGAGAGGCCGATGATGGCTGAAAGAGGGGTCCTTATCTCGTGGGACATGCGGGCGAGGAAGCTGGACTTGGTCTGGTTCTCGTTTTCGGATCTCTCCCGGTCGCTGTAGAGACGCACGAGCACCAGCGAGAGCGCGGTCGCGAAGACGAGCCCCAGGGCGGTCAGGGTTGCCAGAGCCAGGTAGACGTCCCGGTAATAGGTCCAGTAAGGCGTGATGAGTACCACATACCAGCCGTTGTACATCCTCCGGATCGAGGCGATGGCGTCCTCCCCGTGCCCTTCAGTGAAGCGGAGGGCCTCGACCTTGCCGTTGGCCAGGAGGGACTCGTAGATCTGACGGTAGCCGTCGGAGACGTCCCTGAAGAAGCTCCCCAGGTGGTTCGGATCAGGATGGCCCAAGATGAGCTTGTTGGCGTTCATGATGACGCCGTAGGTTCCGGTGGGGAGCGGAAGGCTGTCCATGTACGCCTGAAAGAAGGCCATGTCCACGTCCACCACGATCATGCCCCGCTCGTTGCCCTCCGGATCGGACAGCTGGCGCACGATGCTGATGATGAGGGTGCCCTTCTCATAGTCCACGTACGGCTCAGTGTAGGAGCTCTCGCCCACGCGGGCGCGGAGCGCCGCGTCGAACCACGGCCTCTCCTCCGGCACGAAGTCATCTCCAAAGCCGTAGTTCATGCTGTCGATCATCTGCCCGTCCAGGAAGGCATAGATTCCGTTGAAGCCCAGGAGCCACCGCGAGCGGTCCAGGAGGAGCCCCGAAGACTCCTTGAGGTAACCCACTATCTCCTCGCGGGGGATGTCGTTGCCCAGAAGCCTCTCCACCTTGTCGGTCGCGAAGCTCAAGGCCGCCTCAGGCTCCGAGAAGCCGAGGCGGATATATGCCTCAGTGGAGACCATGGACTCCTCCATGTTGCGGAGGATATTCCGGTTCACGACAGACCCCAGCGAGAAGTAGCTGGTCACGGCCATCAGGAGAAAGGCCGCGTACGTCATGATGATCTTCAGGGCGTTGGCCTTGAGGCTTTTCTTCCATTCCATCGGGGGCACCTTCTGCCGGGTATGGCGGTCCGGCAGGTCCCTTTCTCAAGATGCGGAGTTCCGGCTCCCACTGGGAGGCGGGAAGGCAAGCCGCGCGGACTGGGCCGTTGCGAGGCCGAGAACCCCTGAGTTCTCGCCGGCGACGAGCCCTGCACTACCGGTCCAACGGTCAGGGCAGGGAGGCCCGCATCCGAGATGCCCGCTACGGAGGGGAGGGAGGCGTCCACCGGACGCTAGCAGAGGCGCGTCTCGCCGGATCATGGCGGGCCAACGTCTTGGCAGGCGGGCCGATGGCCCGTCTGGCAAGGCGATGACTTGGCTGAATGGCCGACGTCGCAACGGGGCAGGCCGAATGTAGCCAGTACAGGCGGCAGGGCAACCGACAGACCAACGTAAAGGGTCGGAAGATACGATGTTTCGATGGAGCGGCGACTGCCAGGACAAGCATGAGGTGCGTCGGCCAAAGGTTCAACTTGCCCCCACTACATTCTCAAGGTACCACTTCCTCTACATTCTCAAGGTACCAGTGGCTGTCCATGGTTATCTGGTCGTAGTTGAGCCTCCCTCCGGGCACCCCCACGGTGGCGCCGTCGTTGGTACGGAGCTCCCCGTCGAAGACATCGGTATGGCCGCTCAGGATACGGGCACGAGCCTCCTCGACCTTCGCGACGGCACCCTCGGGAGCCAGGGAAACCTTAAGCGGGGTCATGGCGACCAGCCCATCCTCCATGCCACCGACATAGGGCCTGGTGGTGAAGGAGCCATCGATGATGGATCTGGCCAGGCGCTTGTAGTATACCCCCCAGTTCCAGACGACGGAGGTGACGGTGCTCCGGGGTGCGTCCACGGACATGTCGGAATGGTATCCGATGCCCCAGATCCCGAACTTCTCGGTCTCGATCTGGGGAGCGGCGGTGTTAGTGTGTTGGGCTATAACGTCGCATCCCTGTTCCACGAGGTGCCGAGTGGCCCGCGCCTCGCCGGCGGGGTCATGCCAGCGGTGGATGACGGTGACCAGGACCTTCGCCTCCGGGTTCGTCTCCGCGACCCCGATAGCGAAGGCGTTCACCCCGCCCGTGACCTCGGAGTTCTCCCTTCCCCTGGCGGCAACGTATCCTATCCTGCCGGTCTGGGTCCTCAGGCCAGCCACCAGCCCCGACAGGTATCTTGCCTGGTAGATCCTGCCGAAATAGTTGGTGAAGTTCGTGCGGTTGAACTTGTAGCCTGACGAGTTGGCGAAGACGACTCCCGTGAACTCCCGGGCCAGCGCCTCGCATACGTCCATGTGGTTGTAGCTGGTGGCGATTATGACGTTGGCCCCGGCGGCAATGAGCTCGCGCACGGTGTTCTCGACGGTCCGGTTGTCGCTGTCCGAGACGCTGTAGGCCCTGACGATCTGGTCTGCTTCAAGCTCCAGCTCCTTCTGCATCTCGGCTATCCCCTGCATGTGGGCGAAGGAGTATCCGCTGCGGTTACCCTCATGGTCATCGATGTTCAGGATGGCGATTTTCAGCCTTTCCCGGGGGAAGGGCTTGCCCGGGGTCCACCCGTGCTTCTCGGAGCTCCCGCAGGCGGTGAACGCCAGCGATGCGACCGCGACCGCAGCCAGGAGGGACTGTAACAGACGTGAGCGGATCTGCGCCAAACCGGGACCCCGCGGGAGCGGCCGGAGTCCGGCCGGGAAGGGACGGTAAGTAGTGGAAAAGCCGATAGAACCGTGATGTTAACGCCGATCTGGGCGAGGCGGAAGCCGCAAAGTCAGGATTCTGGTCGCGGTATGAAACTCAAGACATAAGTCAGGAAAATCAATAAAAAGGTTTGGGAATCTGGCATAATCAGCTGATAATGCAGACAAAATCAAATGAGCAAATAACGGCTATCAATATCTCGGACTAAACGTTGCCGCGACGGAGGGAAAGCCGTAAGACCGGACTGAATAACTTGAAGGCGGAACGGCACCTTACCCCCCGGTCGACAGGGCAAAGCGCGAAAAAAAGCCGGTCGGGACCGGTTAGCCGGACTGAGGGCCCTCAGTGGCCTCTGAAGGCCTCTTGTTCCCTCTCTGAAAGCCTCGGGGCCACCCTCTCTGAAGGCCGGGCCACCCTCTGGAGGTCTCGACCGCCCTCAGAACGCCACGTGGCAACCTCTGAAGGATTTCGTAACAGGGTTGCTGACCGATGCGGATCGAAAGCCCGAAGAAGCCTTGACCCTCGGCGTCCCCGGGCCGCCCGGCAGCTCAGGACCCGGAGCCCTCTGA
The DNA here is from genome assembly GCA_031263485.1 of Deltaproteobacteria bacterium. Taxonomy (GTDB): domain Bacteria; phylum Desulfobacterota; class Desulfarculia; order Adiutricales; family Adiutricaceae; genus JAIRZX01. The sequence goes on from JAISFS010000108.1 coordinate 11,697, forward strand.
AACTCCCGCCTCAGCCGAGGGCTTTCTCGAAAATCTCCACCACCATTGGGTCGAAGGCCGTACCAGCGCCGTCCTTTAAGATCGTTGCGGCCGAGCCGTGGTTCATGGCCACACGGTAGGGACGGATGCAGGTAAGCGCATCGTAGACGTCCGCCACCGCCATAATCCTGCCCAACAGCGGGATGTCCTCGCCTCGGAGACCGTAGGGGTAGCCACGACCGTCCCAGCGCTCGTGATGGTAGCCTGCCAAGATCCTCGCGTAGCGGAGGTAGTCGCCCGCGCCCTTGGCGTCAGATATCCTCCGGATGAAGGCGGTCCCTAGCTCCACGTGGCGGCGGGCCTTCTCGAGTTCTGTCGTGGTGAGCCTGCCCGGCTTCATGATGATCTCCTCGGGCACATAGAGCTTGCCGATGTCGTGGAGGAGGGAGGCGGGTCCCAGCAGCCTGAGGTCCCAACGCTCGGTCTCGTCCGGCCAGTTGCTCGAGAGGTGCGCGGCCTCGAATAACACGAAGACGCAACCGCTTCCCGAGGCGGCGGAGACCGCAGCCGCAACCTCCGCGTCGGGGGTGACCCAGCTGGCGCGGCCAGCCAGGGCGGAGATGATCGCCCGCTGGGTCCTCAGGAGTGAGCCCAGCGTGTCATCGGAGTCAAGCGCACCGGTACCTGGACGCTCGTCCCTGGCACCGTCCTGGGCTTCCGTGGCCGCCTCCTCGAGTTCCCTGTTCCGGCGCCTGAGGCGCACCAGCTCGATGTGGAGGGCAATGCGCTGGCGAAGGAGGGGCGGCGAGAACGGCTTCATGACGTAGTCGTCCGCGCCAAGGGCGATGCCCTCCAGCTCCTTTTCGGAGTCGCTCAGGCCGGTCAGGAAGACTACGGGGATGTCCCTGGTCTCGGGGCGCTCTCGGAGGATCTTCAGCGCCTCGAAGCCGTTCATCTCCGGCATCACCACGTCCAGGAGGATAAGCTCCGGCCTCTGCTTTTCCAAAAGGTCGAACATCTTTTGGGCGGACGACACGGTAAGCACAGTGTAGTCATCGGACAGGCTCACCTTCCCAGCCATGAGGTTGGTGCGGTTGTCATCCACCAGCATTATGAGCGGCGGCTGCGATGCCATTCCGTTCCCTTCTCGGGCCGTCCCGCAGGACGGGTAGCACGTTGGCTTTGATTCAGGATAACCGCCGGAACCTTCGGTTGTCAAGGCGCTTCCCCCATCGGAGGCATGCGGTCCAGGACGATCGCGAACGGCAGTCGTCGCGGGTGCTCGGACAAATGACAAACCCGGTCAAGGCGCCTTGGCCGGGACAGTATGCTCCTCCGGAGAGGATCTTGAGACCTGACTGACTTCCGCCGATGCTTATCCGTAGTGCGATGGGCAGTGCTCTCCATGCCATTGGGCTGCCGGATCAGGCATTAGGCAAGGGGAACTCCAGAAAAATCGCACTCAAGTGCCGAGAGAGTCGGGAGGAGGCGGAGGCTCTGGTGGAGACGGAAGCTTGGGGGGTAAAGCAGAGGTTCGACGGGGAGCTGAGGCTCGGGTGGGGAAGGCTAAGGTTCGGTGGGGAAGGCAGAGGTTCGGCGGGGGGCTGAGGCTCGGTGGGGAAGGCAGAGGTTCGGCATGAGGCTGAAGCTCGGCGGGAGGCTGAAGCTCGGCGGGAGGCTGAGGCTCGGTGGGAGGCTTAGGCTCGATGGGAAGGCAGAGGTTCGGCGAAAGGCTGAGACACGGGGGAAGTTGGGGCAAATGTTGAGGGAAATGACACTTGAGATGAAAAAATGCCTCTGGGGTTGGGAAGGTGGCTCAGCGAACTTAATGAAGTCGAGTTGCTTTGGGAGAAGGGAAAGCCAAAGGAGGGGAGGGAGGCTCGAAGGATCCGACCGACAACCCGGCTATTGACATCGATGGGGGGGAAGGCAGGAGGACGGAAGGTGGCCCGGTGGACACAATCGGTCGCTCAGTGGAAGACATCCGTGTGGAGAAGCCAGAAGGAAGAGATGGGAGCTCGGTGGAGCCAATGGACTTCTCAGAAAGACGTCAATTGGGAAAATGACAAGAGACGGGCGGGAGTCTCCCTGTAATCGGCCGACCAACAACTTGAAATATCGATGGAGAGGGAGGCACGTGAAGGGAAGCTCTCAGGAGTCTGGGGATCGCGCGGCGGGACGCCAACGGACCCGAGGGCCGAAGACAAGGCCGCAGTGCGGATCCGGTCTTCCATACGGCAACGGCAATCGGTGGAGATAATGGTCTCTGGAGGAGTGCGACACAGGGATTCGCCGGTGACGTGAGGCGGGATGCCGGAAAAGGTGGGGCCGTGGGGAGAAGACCCACCGGGAGGCGCAGGCATCTGTATGGACTGGATTGACCTGTCCGGTCCGTTAGCATCGGAAGAAAGGGGCTGATCGCAGACTGGTCTACCGGACAACGGGGTTGCCATGGAGAGTGCGGCAGTGACTTCCCGAATCCCTCACGAGGAAGCCGATGGACTTTTCGGGGCAAGGTAGGAGATCGCGTACCCTCGCGGACGAACCAACCCCGGCAATGGACCTATGCAGGGCATCCCCGCCAAGCGAACCGGGCCGGTGTCCGGGACCGCCATTGCCAACTCGAGTCCTTCGCTACGCCGCAACCCGGCCCCCCAGAGACGCCTCCCTCGCCGGGCATGACGTCCACCCAAGCCGAGACCTGCCGATGCCGCGCCAGGCTTCGCGGGCTTCTTCCGGAATCGCCGCTCCCCGGCTCCATGCCGCCCGCAACCCGAGGCGCAACGCGACCGCAGGCGTCGCCAGGAGAGGGACGGGGGCGCGTGTCCCTCATCGTTCACATTGTCGCTAAAGCCAGCGGGATCAAAAACAACGGCGGGCGTTACGCCTTCTGCCGCTAAGCGGTATTGCGAAACACTTTCAAGGCTAGAGCGGCGCGGTCGAGAAAACAAAAATGCAAAATCATGGAAAGGCAGCTGAACTAAGTTTTCGCAAGAAAAATCTAAACAAAAAGTGCCCGTAAGCGCCGATTTTGCCGTACCGCCCATAGCCGTCACGTCTCTCAGTAGCGTTCGACAGGGAGGGCCGTGCCGACAAATCAGTATCGATGACGGAGGAACGCGCCGAAGACTCAAAAGCCATGCCCTAGCCCAGAAAACGGAAGCCGCGCCCGGGGAAGGTTTCCGGAACGCGGCTTGTCTTTGGTCGGCCTACGGAAGCGCCCCGGGAGCGGTCAGTGCCCCTGGAGCGGTCGGCCTCAGGCGGCGAAGTTGCCCAGGTAGTAGCTCCTGAGCGCGTGTACGGAGGAGTTCCTGAGCTGGAGTACTCCGGTTTCGGACTCCCAGCGGAGGAAGGTGTCCAGCCCTACCCCGAGGATCCTGGACAAATCCTGCTGGGAAAGTCCCGAGAGCAGCCGGATCCGGCGGACATCGCGGCCGGTCAGTCGTTCGAAGTTCACCGGCTTGGGGTAGGTCCAGACGATCTTGCCTTTCTGGCCACCGGACCCGTTTCCCGTGCGCCCCTTGCCCTTGGCGCGGGGTGTTGCCGCCGAACCCAGGCGAGGGGGGAGGGCGTCCGCGGTGCCTCTAGCCTGGGAAGCCCTGGCGGGATTTTCGGCCACGGCGGCTACGGGCTTAGATGAGGCCCGTCTGGCGGACGCCGCCTTGGCGGCGGGTGACACTTGCCCTGCCCCCGAAGGATACCGGTTCCGCCCGTTGCCGCCGATGGCGGTGTCCGTTCCAGGGGCAACGGCCGTCTCGGCAACGGACCTTGGGGCGGCGGACCTGACGGCAGGCGGGGCGGCGCCAGCAACGTTCTGCCCTGAGGCCTCGAGCGGGAGGGTCACCACGATGGCCTTCAGGGCATCGGCGGACTTGCGGAGGGCACCGGGTCCGGTCCGGCAGACGTATTTGGCCGGAGCGGCGCGTTCGGTGTCCCCGCCCTTCGGAACGCGGGCTCCGGAGGCGCCAGGGTTGGCCTCAGTCGCGATACCCGCCCCCGGTTTCTTGACGTAGGTGACGATGGGGGCCTTGAAGCCTCGGGCGAAGGCGTCCCGCTTGTTCTTCACTGGTCCGGATCCGATGCGGCGGCGCGGGGGGGTGTAGGCGGCAAGTTCCGCCTGAGTCATGCCGTCGGCGAAGATTCGCTGGTCGGCGTTCGGGGCGGGCACAGGATCCGAGACCTGCGGCTGGTTGCGGTCCGTCAGCGGGCGGCCGTTCAAGAGGTCCCGCGCCGTGCCATGCCGCAGTTCCAATTCCGCCGCGTCCGGCGTTCCTTCGGGGAAGACCGCGCGGCCGGACTCGCCGATCGGCGGCAAGGGGCTGCGGGTGGGGCCCAGGGCTGGCCTGCGGTCGGAGCCGACGGTGCGAGGGGAGGCAAGCGGGGATGAGGGGGAGGTCCGGATCTCCTCTGAAGCCTGGACCGTGGGGGTGCCAGGGGACGCGTCCCGGGGTGGGAGGGCAGCGGGGGCGGCGGACGCCTGCGCCTTGTCCGGGGCCTCCTGGGCCGATCGCGCGACCGGTAGCGAGAATGCCTTGGGCTGGGTGAGCTCCTGGTCGGAGTGGATAACGATGCCGAAGATCTCTCCCAGGAGCGACTCCTCTATCTCGTCAGCGTCCTTCTCGTTGACCAGGCGGCCGATCTCCTCGGCCTTGATTGTCAGGAGTTCCAGGGGGTCCACCTGCCTGAGCTCGAAGATGAGCTCGGGGGAGGTGTCCAGGCGGTTGGCTATGCCGTAGAAGACCGCGGCCACGTGCTTGCACAGTACGGCCCAATCCGGGCAGGAGCACCGGTAGTTTATCTCGTCCCGGCGCGGGAAGAGGCCGTTGGAGCGGTCGCAGACCACTTCCATGACCTCGGAGGAGAGCTGCCCGCTCAGGAGGTCGCACATGTTGGAGATCCTGCCCCGGCACAGGTGCTTGATCCCGTCCCAGCGAGCGGGATCCAGGGGCTTGATGTCGATGTCCACCTCGTAGACGTCGGAGCCCGCGACCAGAGCGTGGATGCGCCCCGGGCTCAGCTCCAGGTGCATGATGGACCCGTTGCGGGCGTACGTGCGCCCGCGCGGAAGGCGGTTGGACCAGTCCGCCATCGCCTCGAAGTGGTCGCACCAGCGCTGGCCCCAGAACGTGGAGGCGATGAGCCGCCCCTTGATGCTGATGGGATTGAAGTTCGAGATGGTCTTCTGGTACTTGGCCATGGAGCGGCGGACCGTCGCCCGCTTCTGGCTGGCGCTGGGCCTGATGAACTGGGGGTAGCTACGGCGTGACCACATGTGCTGTGAGCTCCGTTAGAGCGCCGGTCCGCGGGAGCGGCGCACGTCTGAGGCGCCCGCGCCGGTGCGGCGCGGGTGAGCATAGCCCGCCGTCGCGGATTGCCGCGCCGGCGGAGCGTGAAGGCGTGGGACGTCTGAAGGTTAAGCCGCGAGGACTTAGGACGTTCATGTCCTCAAGGCATGGGGGCCTCTGAGCCTGCGGGAATAAGGTCCCAGGGCTCCAGGGGGGACCGAGGGCCTCTTGGGCCTGGGGCATGGGGGGGCCTCAGGGCCTGCGGGAGTTGCCTCAGGGCCAGGAGACCTGCGATGGAGCTGAGGGGATACGGACGTCAGGCGTCCCGAAGCTTGGAGGGCACGAGGTCGGGCGCGTCAGGAGAGCACGGCACGGTCGATGTCGAGGCTAACCAGATTGAGGAGAGTCTCGTCGTCCATCTCCGAGAAATTCACCTCCTCCCCGCCGGAGAGGATCTCGCCCGCCACGGCGCGCTTCTCGCGGAGCATCGAGTCGATGCGCTCCTCCAGCGTGCCCTGGGTCACGCACTTGTGGACAAGCACGTTCTTCTTCTGGCCGATGCGGTACGCGCGGTCGGTAGCCTGGTCCTCCACTGCGGGGTTCCACCAGCGGTCGAAGTGGATGACCTGCCCGGCGGCGGTGAGGTTCAGGCCCGTACCGCCCGCCTTGAGCGACAGGATGAAGAAGGGGGGGCCGTCTGGCCGCTGGAATTCTTCCACCAGCGCGCGCCTGGCCTTCACGGGAGTGCCGCCGTGGAGGCAGAGCCCCTCGCGCCCGAAGGCCTTGTGCAGGTGGTCCATGAGCGGCTGGATTATCTCCTGGTACTGGGTGAACACCAGGAGCCGCTCCTGGCGCTCGTGCATGTCGCGGGCGAGCTCGGCCACCCGCATGAACTTCCCGCTGCGCTCGGGGGACCAGTCGCCGTCCCCGGTCATATGGGCGGGGTGGTTTATCAGCTGCTTCAGCCTCATGAGGCTCTGCAGCACGAGCCCCCGGCGCCTCATGCCGCCGCCGCCCGGCGAGAATGCCTGGAGGGCCCTCTGCAGGTTCTCCACCAGCTGGGCGTAGAGCTTAGCCTGCTCCGGCGTGAGGTTGCAGTACAGGCTGGTCTCGACCTTGTCCGGGAGATCGGCGATGATGCGGGTGTCGCTCTTGAGCCTCCGGAGGAGGTACGGCGCCACCAGGCGGCGCAGGGGCCCGTACTGGTCGGACTTGCGGCGCTCCAGCTCCGTAACCACCCCCTGGAACTTTGTGTAGGTGCCCAAAAGCCCTGGGTTCAGGAAGTCGAAGAGGCTCCACAGGTCCAGGAGCCTGTTCTCGATGGGCGTGCCGGTCAGGGCCAGGCGGGCCTGGGCCTTGAGCTTCCTCACGGCGCGGCTCTGGGCGGTCGCGGGGTTCTTGATGGCCTGGGCTTCGTCCAGGATGACCATGCGGAAGTCCAGTTTCTCGAAGAACTCGATACGGCGGGCCAGAAGCGCGTAACTCGTTACGACCAGATCGCAGTCGCGGCAGACGGACCCCGGCTCGGCGTCCCAGGCTGCCAGGATGTCCCGGGCGTTTTCTGAGGGATGGTAGATGTTGAGCCTCAGTGTGGGCGAGAAGCGTTGGGCCTCGTACTTCCAGTTGGCGATGAGGGAGGCCGGGGCGACCAAAAGGGACGGGGGGGGGCCGGAAACCGAGATCTCCGCCGGGGTCGCCGCCTTGCCGTTCGTCCCTGCCTTGCCGTTCGTCCCGGCCCTGCCGTTCGTCCCTGCCTTGCCACTCGTCCCGGCCCTGCCGCCTGCGGACGCAGTTCTGACGCCGACGACCGCGGCGGCCTCGGTCTCCCTGCCGCCCAAAGCGAGCCTGCCTCCGAGGTCGGGTTTGTCGCCCTTCCCCTGGACGCCGGTCTTGAAGGGGAGCGCCGTGAAGTCGCCCTGCTCGGCGCGGTTCTTGCGGTCCAAAAGGAGGAGCGCCAGCACCTGGACAGTCTTGCCTAGGCCCATGTCATCCGCGAGACAGGCCCCCAGACCCAGCCCGGTCACTAGCGCGAGCCAGCTTAAACCCACCAGCTGGTAGGGCCTGAGCTCGGCCGTGAGCTCCGCGGGCGGGGTCGCGGCATCGGGGGAGCGCAGACGGTTCAGGATCTCCTTTAAGGCCGTGCCCGCCTCGGGCTTCACCCAGTCTCCGGAATCGGGGAGTCCCGCATCGTCAGACTCGCCAGAGAAGGAGGGCATGCCTGAGAGGAACCTCATCGCCTGGAGGAAGGTGATGCCGTTCTCGCCCGAGGCACGGGCCTGGATCCAATAGTCCAGCGCCTGGGAGAGCTGCTCGCGGTTGGCCTCCACCCAGTGGCCCTTGAAGAAGACCAGATCCCCGGTGCTAACCGCGGAGAGGAGCTGCTCCACCTCATCGGGCGTGAGGCTCTCGTCGCCCACGGCCAGCTGCACGTCCCAGTCCAACAGGCTGTTCAGGCCGAAGGCCGGCGGCTTGTTCTCACCGACCACGATCTTGACCCTCACCTCCGGCTTCTTGCGCCACCAGTCGGGTATGCGCACGGAAAGCCCGGATTCCTCCAGGACTGGGATATCCTTGAGGAACTGGTGGGCCTGGGGGACGGTCCAGGCCTGGGGCCGGTACAGGCTCCCGGAGGCGTCCATCTCGCTTACCCAGGAAAGCCGTTCGGAAGCCCGCTTGACGGGGGAAAGGAGGCTTATGAGCGCGGGCTTGTCGCCGGCGCCGGAGAGCTGGGAGAGGGCCTGACGGAGCTGCTGGTGGCGGTCGCGTCCCTCGGCGTTCAGGGAGGTCACGTAGGTGGCCAGAAACGCGAAGGGCCTTTCCGGATCGAACTTGCTCTCAGCCAGGTGGAAGGTCACCCTGCCAACCCTGCGCCAGCGCGGGGCGCGTTGCTGCAGGAACTCGGAGACGTTCTGGCCGTTCAGGCTCTGGGCCGTCCAGACGGCGAGCCCTATCCAGACCGACAGGAGCGACTCCGGGGAGAGGTACTCGCCTCCGGGCATGGGCGGCGCGCCCGAGACCAGCTGCGCCCGCTCCTCCTCGTCCGGCGGCGGCATGGAGATAGGGGTCATGTCGTCCGGGATCCGGCACAGCGACGAGATGAAAAGCTCCGCGAAGCCCTTCCAGAACCGGACGGATGGAGAGAGCTCCTTCGGGACGGAAACGTCCTCGCGACCGACCGCCATCTCGAAGAGACGGCCCCGCCAATCGTCCTGCCCGTCATCGGAGAAGACCAGGCTGGCGGACGGTGTGAGGGTGATCTCCAGGAGTCCCGAAACGGACGCGGCGCCCAGCCCGGCGGCATCGGGGTGGGCGCAGGCGCGATCCGAATCCTCGGATTGGCCGGAAGCCGCCTCGGCCCCTGGCCCGTCTTCCGGTGTCAAGGCCTTTTCACTCATCGAGCCGCCATCGAAGTGAGGCGCGGCGTCCTGCGGGCTCTGTTCAGCCGAGCCCGGGACCGCGAGGCCGGGCGAAGCCAGCTCGCTTGTCGGAACCAGGCCGCATGAGCCGGAAACGTTGTCGATGGGGTCCCATTCCGGGATCGCGGCGGGGATGGCGGAGGCATCGGGGCGGCGTTGCCGCTTCCGTACAAGCGCGGTGGACGCGATCGCGGGTGCGCTGGTCGGGAAAAGGGGGCGTTGGTCGTTTTGTTTTATAGCCATGTTCTAATAGTTATGCCTTAGTATCTGTTTACCCCTTATCAGGGGTCAGCGGCTGCAATGAAGCTGGACTACGCCGCCGTCGTCGGGGGGAGGCGGCATCGCTGCCGTCCTCCGTATCCGCGATGTCCCGTCCGCAGGGGCGGGGACGCTTCAGGATCGCGGACGGGCGGGAGGGGGGTCCTCCGGCTCGCCCGGGCAGGGAGGGGCCTTCCGGGCTGGAAGACCGGCCGGAAGGCGAACGCGAGCGTTGACGGGGGCCCGCCCCGTGTGAAGGCGGGCTTTCGGGGTTCGGGGATTCTCGGGCGCCGTACTGTCCGCCCACCCCTGGGGCGGACATGCGATCCGGGGCCGCAAGGCCCGTGAAGGTCCGTTCCGGCGTTCGGCCGGGCCGCTGACCCGTCAGACCGGGCCGGGCAGCGTCCGGCGGGGCAACGGGCTCCCCCGCACGGCGTCGGATCGGTTGATCGTCATGAAGGTCGCGAGCGCCCTTTCCGAAATGCGGAAGAGGGACTCGCGCTCCGGCATCCAGCCGGGGTCGCCGGCGGCGTCCCCGGGCAGCCGGACGTCGAGCTCCCGGCGCCATTTCGGCGCGGCCTCCCCGCCGGCCGCCCCGTCCGCGCCGTCCGGCGCGGCGGACGCGCCGGGCGGGGTCCCTTCGCCGGATCCCGCGGCGTCGACCGGTTCCGGGGCGGCCGTCCCTGACAGGTCGCTCCACTGGTAGGGCCGCCCTTCCCGCCAGCCGCGGAGGAAGCAGGCCCTCATGGCTATGTTCACGGCCGCGTTGACGTCGGCGTCCATGCCGCAGGCGGGGGAGCCGGGGTCGACGGGGACGAACGCGTCCCCCCACCTGCAGTAGACGAGGACGCGCCTTATCGTCTTCAGTTCCCCGGGCCCGAGCCCCGCTAGGCGGTCGTCCACATCGATCAGGCAGAGGCTCTCCGGGTCGGCCCCGCCCTTCCCCGCGAGCTCGCGGGCGCGCGCGACCCTGCGGCGCCAGTAGGCGCCTCGGAAGTCCTCGGGCGTGATCCATCTGCCCCTGACGCCCCAGCCCCCGTTCAGGGAGTCCTGCCGGGACGTGTAGGCGGGGTTGACCTCGATGACCCCGATGCCGAGGATCCGCGCGCGATCGTGGATCCGCCGCCTGAAATCCGCAGGCGCCAGGTGCCGGATGACCTCGTTCCGGAACCGGGTCCTGCGCCCGTCCTGCCTGAGGGAGTCGAGCCTCTCGATGATCACCGCGTGGCATACGGCGCCCTTCCGGGCGGGGCCCGGCCCCTTCCCGCCGTCCGCCGTCCGGAGGTGCTCCGGGCGGCCCAGGGCCAGGGCCAGGACGAGATG
>JAISFS010000128.1 GCA_031263485.1 Deltaproteobacteria bacterium
CGGCCTCCGGATTTCCGGCGCCCCACGATGGCCTCCGGGGGTCGGCTCCCCATCACGGTCCCCCGGACCGGCGCCTCCGCGCAATGGCTCTGGACGTCAGCCCCCGAGCCGATGAGTCCGAACAGCGGCTCTCAGCCTGGCGGCTCCGGGCATCGGAACCCGGATGTCTGAGTGAGTGGCGGGTGGAGGCGGGCAGGTCTCACCCTTTAAGGATACTTTGGACTTTTTGCGAACGCATCATTTATACGATCGGGCCTTCCGCACAGGGATTCCCTCGCCGGCATTTCGGATATGTCGACCGTGCCGGCCTCGTCGATGAGCCTGCCCGACGCGGGGCGTCACCGGACGGCTTTCCGGAGCGATTCCGGGGCCTTGCCGAGACGGCTCTGGCCGCAAGGCGCGGCAGGCTCACATCCCGCCGCCCGCCCCGAAGGAGCCGTCCTCCGCGAGTCCGCCATCCTCCGAGCCATCGCGTGCCGCGGCCTCGGGAACCGCAGCCTCGGGATCCGAGGCATGGTCGCCTCCGCCCGTGCCGGTAAGGTACATGCGCACGTACTCCTTCTCCTCCTCGCGGTTCCCGACCAGGCCGTCCAGCCGCGCCTTGCGCAGGACGTCCAGGGCCCGGTGGAGGCCTGGACCGGGCTTGAAGCCCAGCCTGATGAGGTCATCGCCCGTGGCCTCGGGGCGCACGTGGCGGTAGCTCGTCAGGAACGCGGCCCCCGCCCGGGGGAGCGGTCCCGTGCCGGCCCGCGCCATCACGTAGAGGACGCCCGGCCAGGAGATGTTGCCGAAGAGGGAGTCCGCCACGCTGGGCTTGACGACGCCGTCCGCGGGCAGCTTCTGGGCGGAGGCGAGCGCCCGCTCCAGGGAGGGCCGCTCGGACACAAGGGCGCGGAGCATCCTGCGCCCCTCCTCCAGCCCGTCCGCCAGCCTGAGCGCCTCGTCCCGGTCCAGCTCGTAGGTGAGCGCCGCGAACCACACGAGCCACATGGGCGAGAAGCGCGAGGAGAAGGTGAGCCGGTACCAGTCCCGGACGCGGGCGACGTTCCGGAATAGCTCCAGGTGCCTGCGGGTGACCCGCAGGTCGGGCGAGAAGCATTTCAGGAGCCCGAAGCCCGCCATGCGCTCGAAGATGGCCCCCGGGTCCTCCTCGCCGCAGATGATCTTCAGTTCGCCCATGAGGCGCCTGAGCGAGAGGTTCTTCATGAAGCCGCCGGAGACGGCGTTCGAGATGAGCCCGCCCGTCATGCGGCTGATGCGGAACCCCAGGCGCCGCTCGAACCTCAACGCCCGGAAGGCCCGGGTCGGGTCCTCCACGAAACTCAGGCTGTGGAGCACCCTGATGAGCCCGTCCTTCACGTCCCGGTAGCCGCGGTAATAGTCCAGAAGCTTCCCGAAGTCGTCCGGGTCCAGGCTCACCGCGAGGGTGTTGATGGTGAAGTCCCTGCGCTGCAGATCCAGCTGGATGGACGCGTGCCTGACCACCGGGAGCGCCCCCGGGTACTCGTAGTACTCGACCCTGGCGGTGGAGAAGTCCAGCTTCGTGCCGTCGGGGAGCGACAGGGTGGCGGTCTTGAAGCGGGGGTGGGTCCTCAGTTCCCCCTTGAGCCTGGCGGCCTGGGCCCTGATGAAGCCCCCCAGCTCCCCGGTCACCGTCATGTCCAGATCGCGGATGGGCTTCAGCATGATGAGATCCCGGACCGTGCCCCCCACCAGGTAGAGGTTCACCCCGAATGCCTTGGCCTCCTCGCCCAGGCCCCTGAGCAGCCCCATCACCCCCTTCGGGAGCCGCTCCTGCATCTGGGAGGCGACGTTGCGGTCGAAGGGCGTCCGCGAGCCCGCGGCCGGGCCGCCGTCTTCGCCGCCGGCCTCCGCCGCCAGGAGATGCAGGAGATCGGTGCGGGTGACGACCCCCAGGGCCCGGCCCTCCGGGTCGGTCACGGGCAGGATGCGCTGGCGCTGGTCGACCAGGACGCGCTTCACGTCCTGGAAGGACGTGTCGGGGTGCGCGGTCTCGAAGTCCGTCGTCATGAAGTCCTTGACGGGGAAGGCTGTCAGGCCGTGGTACATGGCGCGCGACACGCTCTGCTCGCGGATGATGCCCGTCACCCTGCCCTTGGCGTCCTCGGCGAGGATCACGTGGAGCCCGTAGCGGGCCATCATGTCCATGGCCTCGGAAAGGGGCCGCGTCTCGGAGAGGACTATGGGGGGATACACCATGATGCTCCCTGCCCTGAACAGCCTCCCCACTGACTCGTCGATGGAGTCCTCCAGATCCTTGCGGACGTCCTCCAGGTCCCTGCCCTTGACCGCGGCGGCGGCCGCGCCCTGGTGGCCGCCGCCGCGGAGTGGTTTCAGGATCTCCCCCACGTTGAAGCCCCCGGTCCGGCTGCGGCCGGTCACCTGGATGAGCGACTCCATCTGGACTATCAGGAACACCGTGTCCAGGTCCAGGATCTCCATCAGCCGGGGGCCCAGCACCGCCACGTCATCGATGTGCCCCTCGCGCCTGGCCGTGGCCACCGCCAGGGTCTTCCCGCGCACCTCGCGGATCTCGGCGGTCTTGATGAGCTCGTTCAAGAGCGAGACCTGTTCAGCGGAGAGCTCCCGGGAGGTGAGCTGGGCCACGGCGTCCAGATCCGCCCCCCGGGAGAGGAGCCAGGCACCGACCGCCATGTCCCGCGGCGTGGTGGACCCGAAACTGAAGCTGCCCGTGTCCTCCCAGAGCCCCAGGGCCAGCATGGTGGCCTCGTCGGCTTCGGGGGCATGGCCTTTCTCCCGCATGATCTCGCCAAGGAGGGTGACCGTCGCCCCCACAGGCTCGGAACGCGTGAACGTTCCCCGGATGTCGCCTTCGGCGTCCGGATGGTGGTCATAGAGATGGATCTCGAGATCCGGGCGTTCCAGGAGAGGCTGCGCGAATCCGATGCGGTCCGGGCGGCGCGTGTCCACCACCACGAGCCGCCTGACGGATCGGAAGTCCAGCTCCTTTGGCTTCACCAGGTTGCGGGACTCCAGCATGCCCTTCACGAAGGGCCCGGAAAGCCGCCTGCCGTTGCCTCCGGGCAGCAGGAGCGCCGCGCCCGGGTACAGGGAGCTGGCCCCCACCATGGAGGCGACGGCGTCGAAATCGGGGTTTATGTGGCAGGTGATGACGGTATGCGCCGCCTGAAGGTTTTGCTGACTCATGATGGCTGTCCGTTGGCGCCTCCTGGCCAAGCACGGGGGTTCGGGCGCGGCGGTCTGGCCCGGGGCTTCGGGCACGGCGGGCCAGCGAGGGGCTTATCGCACGGCGGGCAAGACCGGGGCTTCGGTCACGGCGATCCAGCGAGAGGCTTATGGCACGGCGGGCAAGACCGGGCCTTCGGGCACGTTGGTCCAGCGAGGGGCATATGGCACGGCGGGCAAGACCGGGGCTTCGGTCACGGCGGTCCAGCGGGGGGCTTATGGCACGGCGGGCAAGACCGGGGCTTCGGTCACGGCGGTCCAGCGAGGGGCTTGTGGCACGGCGGGCAAGACCGGGGCTTCGGGCGAGGGAGGCGGGGTTCTGCTGGCATGCGGCCGTCGGGTCGAAGGTACGGGCGGTCAGCGTCCCGAGCGCGGGTGGCTTTTGGAGTGGACGCTCTTGATGCGGGCGTCCGCGGTCTTGAGGTAGACCTCGGTGGTGCCCAGCCCCGCGTGGCCCAGCATCGTCTGGACGGCCCTCAGGTCCGCCCCCCCCTCCACCAGATGGGTGGCGAAGGAGTGGCGGAGCACGTGGGGCGAGGCGTGCCGGATCCCCGCCAGCGCCGCGTGCCGGTCGAGGTGGCGCCCGGGGTTCTGTGGGCGGGAGGGCGTGGCGCGGGGATTCTGGCAATGGGCGGGGGGGGGGCCCCGGGTGTGCCGCAAAGGGCGCGCCACGCGCCCC
>JAISFS010000132.1 GCA_031263485.1 Deltaproteobacteria bacterium
GGGGTCCGGGGCTCCATGGCGCGGCACCTCCAACGTTCCCAGCCCGCGCCCGGAGAACTGCACCGGCTATCCGTGTTGACGCAGGGCCGCTATCCGTGTTGACGCAGGGCCGGAGGATCGCGCGATTCCGGCCTTGCCGGCAAATTTTTCAGTTTAGCACGATTTGGTGGCTACGGAGGAAAATATCCCACATACGCGGTCCATTCCCTATGACATTGACCGGCCAATCCCATCGTCTTTCTCGCATGCGGAGTCGTTTCTCGCATGCGGAGTCGGCGCGAGTGAGGCTCCCGCTGAGCATCACCCCACCCCCCGCATTACTCCAGGATGATCCTGCACCCTTCTCCTTCTCCTGTAAGGCCTGCCAGTGCGGCTCCACCCCTACGGCCTGTGGATAGCATGAGGTCAAGGATGCCGACATCGAGCCCACGGAGCGTACTCGCCAAGGCCAGCTTAAGGGCCGTTCTGATCGAGTTATCACAGTTTACGGGAAGGCTTCGGATTCGGTATGCCCCGACGACGTCAGGCACAGGCCGGGAGCCCCGGCATCGCCTCGTAAGACCCGGACATGCGAATCCCTTGTCGAGGCAAGCCTAGCCTCCCCTGATAATCCTTCGGGTCTCCAGGCGCATGTCGGCTATGGAGTTCAAGATGGCCCGGCGGAACTCGTCCCGGCTCACCGCCTCCTCCAGTTCCAGGAGGATCCAGTCGGTGGCGAAGAAGGCCGCGACCCCGCCGATCACGCCCAGGATGCCGCCCACGACGGTGCCGGGACCGGGAGCGGCGAGCGAGCCCGCCAAGGCACCGGCGGCCGCGCCTGTTGCGGCCCCTGCGGCGGCACCGCCGGCGGCGCTTGCCGCGCGTCCGGCCGCGGCCTTCAGGACCGTCTCGGAGGCGAGCCTGAAGACGACCTTGGCGGCGATGCGGTCGGCAAGGCGCTTCACGGCGATGCCCGCCACTAGCCCGCCCGCCACGCCCACGGCCCCGGACACTCCCAGACGCGGGAGGAGCCCCATGAACTGCGGGGGGGAGACGACCGAGGCGAAGCCCTGGCCCGAGAAGCTCAGGAGCACCCTGGGGGAGACGGGGCTCTCCTCGCGGTACTTGTCCAGGAGGCGCCCCATGTCGTAGCGGCGGGCGGCCTCCCTGAACTCCCGGGCGATCCGGTCGAGCCCGGAGGTGTCCACGCCCTGGGAGAGGATCCGCTCGAGGTTGAAGGTCAGGTAGCCTTCCGCCTCCCCTGCGGCCATCGCGGCCAGCCGGGCATACTCTGAGGGGAGGCTGTAGTACCAGTCGAGGTAGCGGTCGACGTTGGCCTCGTAGGCGGCGAAGATCCTGTCGGTCTCCCTTATCAGCTCCCGGCGCGTCCCCTCGGCCAGGGCGTCCAGCGCCCGGCGGTAGTCGGCGGCCTCGCCCACGATGCCCAGGCGGTAGAACTCCCCTCCGATGAGGACCGCGTCCTCGTTTATCTTGAGCCGCAGCGCCTCCGCCCGGCGACCGCCCTCCCCCGAAAAGAAGGACTCGGCAGAGAAGGCTCCTGCCGCGAAGAGCGCGACGGCGGCCAGCGCGGGCAGGACCCCCTGGAAGAGGACGCCGGAGGGCGTGAGGGGCTTATGGAGGTTCAGGGGGCGGGCGAAGACGCGCTTCAGTTCCGGCCGGGGTATGAACGCGTAGGCGGCCAGCGCACCCAGCCCGAAGAAGAGGGTGGCGGAGGAGACGAGGGTGACCGCGAACCAGAGCCCGAAAGAGACGGAGTAGGCCGGGCCGAGGAGGTAGTCACGGAACCCCCCGGCCATCACGGACCAGCGGCCCACGGCCCCCAGAAAGGCCGACCCAGTCCCCGGGAAGAGTTCCCCCTGGGCGGCCACGGCGCTCTCCACGTCCGGGAAGACCTCTGGCGGCGAGACGACGGGGGCCAGCAGGGAATAGGACAGAAGCGAGAGGAGGGGCGCCACGAACAGGGCCAGCCTCACGCTCAGGGGCCCGTGGAGCCAAGGCGCGGGCTCGTCGCGGATGGCCCTGGCCGCGAGCGGCACGACCGAGAAGAAGATCGGGAAGCTCAGGTACACGAAGAGCCAGTCGGAGAGCCCGAGCCTCGCGAGGTTCAGGAAAAGCCCGCAGACCAGGGCCAGGGCGGCCAGGAACAGGATGAAATTCGCGAGCGTCCGGTTACCGAGGAAACGGGCGACGAAACCCCTCGGGTCGACGTTCTGGAAGAAGAGCGCGGCCTTCACCGCCCTAAGGTAGGAAAGCGCCAGGAATACGGGGACCGCCGCCACCGCGACTACGAGGACGGCTACCGGGTACGGGGAGGAGCCAACGAGCCCGGAGATGATGGGCAGGTGGAACATGACGAGGACGGCCACGATCCAGCGGCCCTTCCAGGCGCGGAGGGGCGCGAGCGGTACCTGTCCGGCGGACGGGAAATCGCCTCTCCATGAGCCGGAAGCTGGCCCCGTTGTTACCCGCGCGGCGCGGCGGTCGCGACCGTAGGCGCCTGCCTCGGCATCCGCTTCGGCCTGGCCTGCCACCGAGATGAGGGCGGGATCCCCTATCGCCTGTATCCCGGGGTCCGTCATCAAATCTCTTCCTCCTTCGGGCATGCCCTGCCGCCGGACTGCCAAGCAACCTCATTAGGGAAACAGCCGCATAAGGGAAGTAGTCGACACGGGCTGAACCGACCAAACGCGCCGGAGACCGAGTGCAGGGCGCCGACAATCATGAGCCGCAGGCCGATGCCGGGCACCGCTCACAAACGCCGAGACACGGCGATAGTCCTCCAACTGCGCATGGGGGCTCGCGGACGGCTCGGCCCCCTCCCGGTGCCCTTCCGCCGATTATCCGAAATAAAGCACATTTTCGGCCAAAAATCACGACCCGGGCCAAAAGCTTTGTGGCTCAAGGACCTTAGAACCCCCTGGCGGAGGAGACTGAAGTCTCACCTCAAGCTTAACAGTACTTAGATTTTATTCAATTGTTCATGATGGTTAGCTTCCATAATTTTTATGATTTCTCCAGAGCTTCCAAAAACGATACCGATCGCCTTCCGGATCGCTTTCGAGAGGTCGGTCCGGTCCGTCTCCCCAGGGGCTATCCTGGCACCTCGCTCATCGTCACCGTTGCCGTCATCTCGTCACCGTTGCCGTCACCTCGTCACCGTTGCCGTCACCTCGTCACCGTTGCCGTCATCTCGTCACCGTTGCCGTCACCTCGTCACCGTT
>JAISFS010000136.1 GCA_031263485.1 Deltaproteobacteria bacterium
CTCAAAGACACCGGCGAAAACGACGACGAAGGCGAACCGATCCTTGAAGAGGCGTTCACGTTCCGGAATCCCAATCAGGAAGTGCGGGCGCTTTACAAGTCTTCCCTCTTCAAGGGGGCATTCGGCCTGCGGAACGAATATTTCGGCACCTTCGCCAGGAACCTGAGAAGCGCCCTTCTGGAAAAGGACTCCGAGGAAATGGCGGAGACGCTCCGTGACCTTCTTTACACAATCGTTCACTTGCACCACAAGTCGGACGAAAGCTTTTACCATTCCATGTTTCAGGCGTCATTCGTCGCCGCCGGGCTTGAGGCCAGAAGCGAGGAGGGGGGATCCAGGGGCGATGCCGACATGGCCATTTTCCTCGACGGCAGGGTCCGCGTCGTGATCGAGGTGAAATACGTCAAGACGGAAGAGAAAGGCGGCGAGGGAGGCGATGGCGACAAGGAGCGCGCGGCCAGGGAGCTTGCCTCGGCTCTCGACAGGGCCGAGAACGCCATAAGGGAAAAGCATTACGCCGGGTCCTTCAGGCTCTCCGCCAGCGAGAGAATTTGCCTGGCCCTGGCCGTCCGGGGCAGGGACGAGGTCGCGGCCCGCTTCCTGGCTCCCGACGGAGCGGACGGACCGCCGTCTTCCTGAGTTGCGCGGGCGCTATCAACCTGCCGGACACCTCGCGGCGGTCTTCCGCCGCCCGCCGCCGTACGGCGGTCGCGGAGAGGTCGTTCCCGCAGGGTGACTGTCACAGCAAGGCGGCTTGCTCGTTGGTGCGGCCGGCGCCGCCTATCCGGCCTTGGGGCCTTTCCTGTTCAGCGTGACATCAGGAAGGGTATCCGTGTGGGTATCAAGCCCCGCCGGACGCCGATTTCCCGGGACGTTCGGACCGTGCCGCGCGCACGATTGTTTACGAGGAAGTCTTCTGCAGGCGCAACCGCGCATGGGTTCCCGCGTCAGGCGTCCTGTGCGCCACACATGGCGATTTTGACCAGGATTTGTGGAGAGCCCACCCCATATCCGGAACGCGCATGATGGGAGTCTGCTTGCCTTGGACGTCTAAATGGTCTGTAGAATCTAAAGGATTCAGGTCATATATTGTCTATAGGACTGTTAGGGCCGCGCCTTTTCCTTGTCAGCGCGTTTCAGGTGACGGTCATTGATCCGGTCACCATTGTCCAGGTGAAACCAGGGGGCGCGCTCTGGGGCATTCCCTGGTCCTTGTCGGATATTACGTTCGGCTTATCTCGCAGTGAGCTTCACGGCCCCCTACCTTCGATCTATCTCGTTTAAGAGTTCCGCGTCTTCGGGGGATCCGTCCACTGCCTCCAGGAACCCGTCCACTGCCTCCAGGAATCCGTCCGCCCTGTCCGCCACGATGGTCACCCAGGCGGGGAAGTTGTTGCGGTTCCGGTCCAGCCGGTCCATAAACTCTCGCAGGTCCGAGGATGGGTCCCAGCCGGGGAGCCCCATCTTAGCGAAGGCCTCGCGGAGCAGGCACTCCAGCGGTCCCGGGACCTGTCCACCTTTCCTCTCGGTACCCCCGTTCCCCTCGGTTACCCCTTTTCCCATCGGTGCCCTGGCAAGTACCTTCGGGTTGATACGCGTCCACGTCGCCGTCTGCGGATGCCCAGGGGGCGAATGCCCCTTCCAAGCCGATCAGACACATCCAGTAAGTTGCCCCTGCATGATTGCCGATGTGGGGTTCATCCGCTAGCAGGCGCAGCAAGGCGGCCTTGCCCGTGCCTGCGGGGCAACGGAAGCGGGAGACGCCGCTGGCCGAAGCCAGCGTCTCCTTGGTCTTGGCCAGGCTTCCGGCGGCCCATTTGGTCACGCCCTCCCCGAAGGCACCGGAGAGCCCGCCGACGGGAAAAGCCTGTCCTGGGGGCGGGGCTTCGGCTCCGGTTCGGTCGCCGCGATCATCGCAATGAGACAGGCGTCCAGGACTACAGCGTCACGTCCGGCTTCCCTCGCCCGGGATCAGAGGTGCCCCCACCATCCCGACGTGAGCCGCGTGAGCGCCATGACCAGGGGGACCGTCCGGGGACCTGGCGCCCAGTCGGAGACCGCCTCGGCCAGGTGTCCTGGTGCGTTGGCGAACCCCGCCCAGACCGGCACGGAGACCTTTTCCGGCTTCCCGGGAACCCAGGCGGGCACGGGCGGGTCTAACTCGACCGCGAACGTGTAAATCCGCCACCGGAAGGGCACGCCGCCCGAAGCGCCGTAAGCCACTTTGACCGGCTTGCCGCTCCAGAAGCCGAGCCACTTGAGGAGTTGCCCCAGGGCCGTGGCGGCTTCCACGGGCGACTCGTCGCCTCCGACTCCGAGGCGCGGGCAAGGTTTTCCCGAAGTTTCCTGGCGTTTGCGTAGCCATTTCGCCTTCCCGTTGCCTTTGGTCGGGTCCCAGGTTTCCATGGCCGCGTTGAAGGGGTTCCGGGTAGCCCTGAGCGCGGGCAACATCCCCGCGAACTCCTCGGCGGGGTATCGGGGCAACCCGCCGGGGAGCTCGAAATGGCATGGGATTTTATGTATGGCGCAATGCTCGGCATCGGTTATGACATCGGAAGCGGCATTCGGCTCTCCGGCCTCCAGGAGCGACTTGGCAAGCCTTACGGCGTCCTCGACCGTCAGGTGCCGCCCCTCCCGCAATCTCGAAAGGTGCGGCCCCAAGCCGTGCGCCATTGCTCGAGCGATTTGCGGGCCTCAGTTTCCTTCCCCCCGCAGACGGCTGCCGTCCACTCGGCGCAAAGGGGCAGGTCTGCCCCCAAGGAACGTATCCTTCCGTCGGTTCTTCGGGGAAACGCCAGCGAAGGAAATATAACCACCTCAACATGAACTGGGCAAGTCACGGGGCGATTTGAATTCTGTATCATCCCAATCGAACTGTAATGATCATTCCATAGACTTGACTCTGTGGTCGCTGTGCCTCGCAAGTCTTTTCGTCTTCCCATAGTCGTCCGTCGATTACCGGGTGGCCGCCAATTCGCCTTGCGCTAATAATTCGCCTTGCGTTAATGATGTGTTCGGGCAGCTTCTCTTTGAGTACCATCCATCATGGTTTCCAGGACAGGTTGGATATCTTCATGTTCCGAAATATCCTGTTTTTCGCGAAAAAAGATGTCGGAGGATACTCAAAAGGTGTCCGAACACGGGTGGAGGGTCAGACTAGATTAGCTTGTCACATGAACCGAACCGGGTGGATATCAATATATCATCAGGGCTCGTGGTGGTGTAAAAATTTGTAGTGTTCAATTTCCAAACTATTTCCTTTCGATTTTTTAACTTTCCAGAAGGTTGTACCTATAAATTTCCCTGTTCCCCCTGCTCCTGTCATAGAAAGGAGATTGTTCCGATTTTACTTCTCTGCATTGCCTCC